>NZ_JAFRNB010000175.1 GCF_017430385.1 Treponema sp. | reverse complement strand
CATAAATCAAAAAATGCTAGTAAATCGCCCCCTAAATTTAGCCGAAAACGCCCCCAAATAGCCCCATTTTGCCCCAGATAGACCCGCAAAAAATGTCAGTTTTTCTTATAATTTTACATCAAATTTTTTGAAAACTGACAGTTTTTCTCGTTCAATATGCGCCGCTCCAAAGTTTCCTTTGTGTCCTTTAATTTCAATCCCTCGACGAAGCCGAATTTTCCCTGCTTGCCTGTGAATTTTTCTGGCTATTTCTTGTGAAATTTCCCCAAAATCTTTGCTTCCATTTTTCGTGAGAACAAATTCTCCGTCAAATTGAAGCGGATAATCTTTCGTCATTTCACTCTTCTCCCACTATCTGCAAAATATCCATGCCAAATTTTTCCACCTTCTTTTCGCCGAGGCCGTTCACATCGAACAGGGCTGCTTCTGTGCGCGGTTTTTTAGCTGATATGTCATTGAGAGTTCTGTCACCGAAAATTACATACGGCGGCACGTTCATTTCCTCGGCTTTGCGGCGTCTCCATTTTTTGAGGTCGGTCTGGATTCTTTTTGCTTCCGCATCGTCACCGAAGTCAACTTCCTTTTTGTGGAGGACGAAGCCTTCTTTGGGGGCGTTTTGCTGAGAGCTTACCTGTGACCATGCGGATTTTTTCTTTTCTGGCTTGGGGAACATGATTCCGCCTGCACTTCCTACGCTCGCATGATATTTAGGAGTAAAAGTTTCTCCTGCGCGTAAATCGTTCGTGGTGCTGGCTTTTGTTTTGGGCATATTGAACGGCAGCGTGATTTTGTCACGGTTTTTCAACGCTGCAAGACCGTCGTTTGTGAGAAGAAGAATGTTATAGTCGCCGTACTTCGTGATAAAATTTTTTTCTATTAAAAGATTTACGACTTCGTGCCACTGATTTTTGTCGAGTTCCCGGCCGATTCCCCATGTTGAGAGCATGTTGTGTCCGTTTTCAAGGATTCGCTTTACGCGCGAGCCGAGCAGTACATCAATCACATAAGCTGCCCCAAAGCGCGAGCCTGTACGGATAATACAACTCATGATTTTCTGGCACGGAATTGTCATGTCCATTTCTGGAATCGGACCTGCGTCGCATAAATCACAGCACCGCTCATTTTTGCCTTTAAAAGTTTCTCCAAAATAAGAAAGAAGAAGCTTCCGGCGGCAAGTGCGGCCTGTCGCATACGAAAGCATTCCCTGCAAAAGATTTTCACATCGGGTTTTGTCAGCCGCTTCCTCAAAGAAATAGCGGATTTTTCGGATGTCGCCTGCGGAGTAGAGAAGAAGTGCCTCGCTCGGAAGTCCGTCTCGCCCGGCTCTGCCTATTTCCTGATAATATTGCTCCAGAGACTTGGGCATGTCGTAGTGAATTACGAAACGGACATTCGGCTTGTCGATTCCCATTCCGAATGCAAGTGTCGCCACCATAATCTGAACCTGGTCACGGATGAATTTTGTCTGATGGTCTGCCCGCACTTCATCTGTAAGCCCCGCATGATAATTGAGCACCGAGTATCCAAGCGAATCAAGCTGTTCTGTAAGCTCATCGACTTGCCTTTTCGAAAAACAATAGATGATTCCGCTTTCGTCGGTGTGCCGTTTTATGCACTCAACGACCTGGTCGAGAGCGTTGTGATTTTTTTGCCTCACATCAAGATAAATATTCGGGCGGTCAAAACTTGAGACAAGAACTGCCGGATTCTGGAGTCTGAGATTTTTGATAATATCTTCACGGACGCTGAGCGTTGCCGTTGCTGTGAGTGCCAGAAAAACCGCATCCTTGAACTGATTTCGGAGCGCGGAGATTTCAAGATAATCCGGACGGAAGTCATGCCCCCATTCAGAGACGCAGTGTGCTTCGTCAACGGTTATGCAACTTACGGTCACGCGGGAATCATGCAGCAAGTCGTTGATTTTGGGCGTGACCAGAGTTTCCGGGGCAACATAGACGATTTTTGTCTCGCCCCTGCGGATTGAATTCATCGAGTCCTTGTAATCTTCCCATTCGACGGTTGAATTCAAAAAGACTGCATTCACGCCAGCCGCATTCAAAGCCGCAACCTGGTCCTGCATGAGCGAGATAAGAGGTGAGACCACAACGGTCAATCCTTCAAAAATCAAAGCGGGAATCTGATAGCAAAGCGACTTTCCGCCGCCGGTTGGCATAATAGCCAGTGTATCTTTTTTTGCAAGCACATTAGAAATAATTTCTTTCTGAAGAAGCCGAAAAGAATCATACCCAAACACAGATTTAAGAACGACTTCCGGTTTTGCGCCAATAAAATTCATATTTACCTTTTCCTATGTACGATGAAAGAATAGCAAAAACTTCGAAAAGAGTTAATGCAAAATCTGGCGTAGGCTGCGAGCACTTGTGTTGTCGCGCTCGTTTGGTTGCGACAAAAACTCGCTTGAACTTGTTCACCGCGAGTTTTGTGGCGCGTTCCAGCCGAGAGCCAGATTTTGTTTAAGCCAATTCAATTTTTTTTACAACAATTCTATCCAAAGCTCTTGATATTCTCCATGTTTTTTGATATTCTTTCTTCACTTGCCGGGTTGGTGAAATGGTAGACACTACAGACTCAAAATCTGTTGCCTTCACGGGCGTCTGAGTTCGAGTCTCAGACCCGGTAAATTGAAACTTGTTGAGTGATTTAACTCAGCAAGTTTTTTTATTTTAAACATACATTTGACTCGAACTCCACTTCCATGCTTTGCTTTCATGCGCTAGGTAGGGAGACGGTCGCCTTAGCGAAAAATCTTGCGAGGCAAGATTTTAGTCGAGTCTCGGAAAAATCTGGGATTTTTCCGAGGTACCCGGCTTCTTGCTTTGCTTCCATGCGCTAGGGTATGGAGTGGTGGCGAAGCCAGTGCCGTATGCCAAAGGCACTAGGCACCGAGCGTTAGTGAGCCACGGAACACCCGACCGCCGTACCACGAAGCGAAGCGTAGTAGCGGCGGTAGCGCCCAACCGCTACCTGCTAACTTTCCGTTTTCCACTTTCCACTTTCCACTTTCTCACTCTCCATTGAATAAGTCGAGTGGCCCGCTGTCCAACCTTAGCGAAATTGCTTCCATCAAATGCTCTTTCTTGATTTTCAGCGATTTTTCCATGTCAGCGATTGTGCGCGACAGTTTTAGTACGGAGCTGATTGCCCTGTGTGAAAAATCATTGTTCTCAACTGCGCTGTCCAAAACTGCCTGCTCTTCGCGGCCGAGTTCGCAAAAATCAAGAATTTCCTGCGGCGAAAGAAGTGCGTTCCGTTTTCCCTGCCGTGTCCGCTGAATCAGAATCGCATCCGCAATCTGTTCGCGAAGCTTGGATGTCGAAAGCGGCTCATACTGCTCTTCAATCTCCATCGACTGAATTTTCCCGCAGTTCTCGCAATTTGTCTGGTCGCAGCAATTTTCGCATGGGTGGGGCGGATTTTTGTCCAGAATTGCGAGATTTTCCGTGTCATTTTCAACATGCACGCGGATGTCAATCCTGTCCAAAAGCGGGCCAGAAAATTTTCTCCAATATTGTTCAACGCTTTTCATAGAGCAAAGACAGATTTTGCTTGATGAACCGTAATTCCCGCATGGACAAGGATTTGTTGCCACCAAAAGCTGAAATCTCGCGGGGTAAACCGTTGTTCGCCCAGCCCGGCAGATGGTGATTGTGCCGTTTTCAATCGGAACCCTGAGCATCTGTAAGACTGAAGTCTTGAATTCTGCTGCCTCGTCCAAAAAAAGAACTCCGTTGTGTGCGAGTGAAATTTCTCCCGGGCGGCAATGAAGGCCGCCTCCGCACATTCCTTCCACGCTTGAAGTCTGATGCGGAATCCTGAATGGCGGAATCCTCATGAGAGGCTGGTCTGGGGATAAAAGTCCTGCAAGCGAATGAATCCGGGTTGTCGCCTGGGCTTCTTCTACTGTCAAAAGCGGAAGAAGAGCCGGAAATCTGCTCAGCGCAAGTGTTTTTCCGCAGCCGGGCGGGCCGTAAGCAAGGATATTGTGTCCTCCTGCCGCCGCAATCTGCAAAGCACGCACGAGTTTTTTCTGATTCTGAATATCCGAAAATTCCATGGTTTTGTCTTCTTTTGGAAAAAGCACGCCATTCACATTCACGCATCCTTCCGGCACGAAAAAATCATCGTTATCTTCTTCCATTCCTGAGAAAAGTTCCGGCTTGGAAAGTGCCTCAAATGCCTCGGTAAGATTTTCTGCCCCGAACACTTTCATCCCCGAAACTTCCCTTGCTTCCGCCGCATTTGCCTGAGCCACTATACATTTGGTGATTCCTGCCTGAACCGCCGTGCTCGCCGCTGCATGAATCGCACGCACAGGCCGGATTGTTCCAGAAAGCTCCAGCTCTCCCATCACAAGAATTGGCTCACCGTCGTTTGGATTTTTTTCATCAGTTGCCTTGCTCCGCGAATCAGAATCTTTCTGTGCCGAAAGAACGGCGAGCGCAAGTGGCAAATCGAATCCGGCTCCTTCCTTTTTTAAATCTGCCGGCGAGAGTGAAATCAGAACCCGCTCCATTGGAAATTCAAATCCGCAGTTCCGAATTGCGCTCCTCATCCTTTCCCGTGATTCCTTGACCGCATTGTCCGCAAGTCCCACGATGTCCACTGCCGGGATTCCCCTCCGCAAGTCAACCTCAACTGCAACCAAAGCTCCCTCGTAGCCGAAAGGTGAAAATGAATAAATTGTCATAAAAAACCTCCGGCTATATATAGCAAATGAATTCTCATTTTTGGCAGTCTGATTCAGAAAAAAATGTAAAAAAAATAAAAAATTTTGCCTTTTTGGAATTCCGTTGTATAATAAAGATGTCGCGGAGAAATTCGCAAATCTTTCTTAAAGGAGTTCTAAAATGACTAAATCAGTTTCAGCCGTCGGCTTTGTATTTGAAGAAAAACAATCGGAAATGATTGACAAAAAGCTTGCACGAATCTCTTATGCAGAAGATTTAATCGTGGACTTGATTCTTCGAGTAAAGCATGAAAAGGCTTTTAACTTCGACTGCACTGTAAATTTCAAATGGGGAGCTCAGGGACATGTCGCTTCAGAAGATTTTGACTTCGGAGCTGGTTTGAACAAACTTATGGATGTTCTTGATACCAAAGTTAAAAAAGAAAAAGACAAAATTCAAGAGAAGAAATAAACTGACTTGAATTCTTCAAGGTCCTGCACTGTGAACGATTGCTCATGGTGCAGGATTTTTTTTAGATTTTTTTAATAATCGCTTGCTTTTTTTGCTAACAAAATGTATAGTGAAATTAATGGCGGATAAAATTCTTACCGTATTAGATTTACTTGACATGGAGCTTCCAGAGCACAGTCAACTGCATCTCAAATGTATCGGCGGGCGTACAAGTTTGTCAAACATCATTTCGGCCCCGGATATAAATCGTCCTGGGCTTGCCTTGACCGGCTTTTATGAGTCGTTTGCCCGTGGCTGCGTACAGCTTTTTGGAGTAGCAGAAAGTGCTTACCTTAAAAAGATTTACGACGAGAACAACACTCAGTCTCTGGCACAGATGTTTGAGTATGGAATCCCATGTGTTTTCTTTGCTCAAAGTCTCACTCCACCGGATGATTTCATAAAGCTTGCGGAGTCTTCTGGCTGTGCGGTTCTGCAGACGGAGCTTGAGCTTACAGAATTTTCTCTTAGGCTCATGCGGGTTTTTGCAAATGTCTTTGCTCCCAAAAAAACGCTTCATGGTGTTTTGGTCGAAGTTTATGGTATCGGCATTCTTCTTACCGGGCATTCTGGTGTCGGTAAGTCTGAGTGTGCCCTTGAGCTTGTCGAGCGTGGCCATCGTCTTGTTGCGGACGACATCGTAGAAATTCGCAGCGTAAATGGCAACTCAATTCTTGGTCAGGGTGCTAATGCCCTCATTTCTCATCACATGGAAATCCGAGGCTTGGGTATCATCAATATCGCCCAGATGTATGGTGTCGGCTCAATCCGCGAGCAAAAGGAAATCCAGCTCGTAATCAGGCTTGAGGAATGGGACAACTCCAAGGTCTATGACCGTGTTGGCAACAACATGGAAACGGTTGATTTTTTGGGTGTAAAGGTTCCGACAATAGAAATCCCTGTCAAACCGGGCCGTAACCTGCCGATTATTATTGAGGCCGCTGCGATGAACGAGCGACTTAAAGCCCGCGGTTACAACTCAGCGCGTGATTTCAACCAGAACATCCTTAAGTGGATTGAGACAGGTGAAGTTCAGAATGCCTACTACGGCATAGACGATTCATATTGATTCATAGTCCGCACTGCGGATTTTGCATAATAAATAGGAGATTATTTTATGACAGAAAAATTCTTGACGGTTTTAAACCGAGCCGGGATTCATGCTAGGCCTGCAGCACTCATTGCTCAGACAGCTAACAAGTTTTCATCAGAAATCACCATCGAAAAAGATTCTGCCGCTGTAAATGCAAAATCTATCATGGGTGTTATTACAATGGCTGCCGGCTATAATACCCAGCTTGTTCTTCGTGCGGAGGGAAGTGACGAAAAAGAAGCTGTCGAAGCAATTGTCCAGCTTTTTGAAACAAAGTTCGAAGAGGACTAGCCGGCAAGACTGATTTAAGGAGATTAGTATGAAGCAGATTACAGAACGACAGCAGGAAGTTTTGAATTTTATTTCAAGTTTTACAAAGGAAAATAATTATCCTCCGACTGTCCGTGAAATTGGTGAGCATTTCAGCATTTCTTTGCGTGCTGTTCAGGATCATATCGCCGCATTGCAGAAAAAGGGCTATCTTTCTCAGACACAGAAGCGCGCTCGTTCTCTCAATGTTATTTCTGGTGGTACCCTGGAAAAGCCGCCTTTTGTAAGCAAGGTTCCTCTTTTGGGCACTGTCGCAGCCGGCAAGCCGCTTTTGAGCGAGGAAAATCTTGACGGGTATGTAAATCTTACGGAGCCGTTCGTTCGCCCAGGCAAAAGCTATTTTGCTCTCAGGGTTCGTGGACAGAGTATGATTGAAGCCGGAATTCTTGAAGGTGATTTGGCTGTCGTCGAGCAGGCTCAGACAGCCGTTGACGGTCAGATTGTCGTTGCTGTAATCGATAACGCAATTACCCTCAAACGCTTCTACAAAGAGGCCGACCGAATCCGTCTCCAGCCAGAAAATGCCGCTTTCCAGCCGATTTATTCAACCGAAGTTACAATCGTTGGTATTCTCTCAAATATCGTGCGAACATACTAAGGTATTCTGTATAAATGGCAGCTCCGATTTATCTCTATACCGGGCCAGAAATTGGCACCAGAAACGAGCAGGTTGAGTCAATAAAAGCAAGTCTCACAAAAAAGTTTGGCGATGTTGATAATTATCTCCTTTACGCATCTGATTCCAAAATCGAGGATATTATCGCCAAACTGCAAACAGAGTCTCTTTTTGTTCCCGCAACATGCGTCGTTCTCCGTGAGGCGGAGCTTGTCAAAAAGAAGGATGAAGTCGAGCTTATTGCGACATGGCTCAAAACAGCAAAAGATTCTGCGGTTCTCATTCTTGTGTCCGATGAAATTTCTGTCGATTCCAAGCTCGATAAACTCGTTCCAAAAGAAAACAAACAGATTTTCTGGGCGATGGATGAGTCGCGGCTCGGCTCTTGGCTTTCCGGCTATTTCAGAAAGAACGGCTATTCAATAGAGCCGGAGGCTGTCGATTTAATCCTTGAGCTTACAGAGAATAATACAGAGGCTCTTCGTGGCGAATGTAGCCGTTTTTTCCTGTGTTTCCCAAAAGAGCATCAAATTTCCGAGGACGATGTTGAGCAAATTCTTGCGCACAACAGAGAAGAGTCGGCTTTTACGCTTTTTGATGCGATGGCAAATCCTTCGGAGTCTCCTACGGCTCGGCTGGAGTCTTCGCTTTCAATCCTGCAAAAAATTCTTCTGACCAAGAACAACAGTCCTGTTATGATTCTTGCGGGGCTTGCGTCTTGTTTCCGCAGGCTAGAGCTGTGGCATTCAATTCATGCGGGCGGAGCGTATCTCGACGATTTTGCCCTTAAGACAAAAGGTTTCGCGAGCAAAACTGCGCGCAATCAGTATGCCCGTGCTTCGCGAGTCTGGAGTTTTGGTCAGTGTGCGGCTGTTCTTGCTTCAATTGCAGGTGCTGATTCTGAAATCCGCTCGTCAGGCACTCCTCTGCAGGACACCCAGCTTTCAATTCTTCTTTATGAAATCATCATGAAGAATGGCGGCCGGGTCGCAAAATATGAAGCAGATTGATTCAGTTTATTTCTATTGAGTTTAGCAGGTCTCGGAGTTTCGTAAGTTCTTCTGCTGTGAGGGTGACACCTTTTCCCATTTTCTGGTGGTCGCCGCTCCAGCTCCGCAAATCGTATTTAGCAGGCTTTTTGTTCCATGAAATCTTGTTCAGCTCAAGGTTCCAGCCGCCGCTTCCTTCCGCAACTTTAAGATGCTCGCCGATGAAGTCATAACTAAAATTTTCTGCCATTTAAAGGCCTCCGTTACAATATTAAATCTGACTTCTTCAATTATAGCCCTGGTTTGGATTAAATGCACTTTTTTTCTTCACAAATAAAAGTAAGTTTGTTGCCTATGAAAGATTTCTGCTTTATAATAATTGGAAAAAACCGATACTTAAAAAAACTTAACTTAGGGAGGACTAAGTGAAAAAGTATTTATTTGCAGTTTTTAGTGCTGCTGTCATTCTTTCTTTTATTTCATGTGGTTCAACTCCAACTACTGAACCAAACTCCGCCGCTCCAAAGACAGAAGAGCCTCCAGTCGTTGTTGAACTGGAAGAACAGGAAGAAAAAGCTCCTGCCGGAGATGATTTTTCAAAGGAAAACGAGGCTTTGCTGACAAAGGCTGATTCAGCCCGCCAGAAGGCAATCAGTGCTGGTGCCGAAAAGTATTATCCTGATGTCCTTGCGGAAACAGACAAATACTACGATGAAGTAAAAGCTGACATCAAGGCAAATCCTTCTGCTGATCATTCTGCAAAAATCAAGGATGTCATCGAGCGATACAATGCGCTTGCAACTGCTTGTGCAGCAAAGGAAATGCAGGAAAAGGCAAATGAACTTGGCTTATCCGATGCCGATGCCGAAAAAGCCCTCAAAGATTTTGAGAATTCAAATAACGGCAAAGACATGAACGCCAACGCAAACAAAGCCCTCAGCGCATATTCGGTTCTTCTTATTCAGCACCTCGGCGCAATGGCAAAGACCGAGCGAAACGCAGCTCTTGAGGCAAAAAAGAAGGCTGACAGCGTAAAGGCTGGCGTTGCAAAAAAAGCAGAGTATACGGCCGCAACTGAAACATTCAGAAAAGCTGATTCAAATCTCGTAACTAAAAATCTTGAGGGTGCATATAAAGGCTACCGTGATGCAAAGAATACATTCAACAGCCTTTATGAGACAATCGCCGAAAAACGAGCCGCAGCCGAAGCAGCAATTGAGCGCGCAAAGAAGCGTGTCGCTGAGGCCGAGAATTACACAATTGAAGCTGACTCAATCGCTCCTCTTCAGGGAGATGTTGCAGGTATTGAAAAAGAAGATGCAGTTCTCCTCGAAGAAGATAATTTCGCAAATCCTGACGAAGCTGTGATTGATGTAGAGAACTCAGCCGAGGCAAAAACTGCCGCTAAAATCAACGATGCGGTTGATGCCGCCGCAAACGCACTTGAAGGAGATGCAAAATGAAAAAAGTTTTAGTAGTCGCTTCATTGTTCCTTGCATGCTCATTGGCTTTTTCTGCAAGCTACAAAAATAACACATATCAAAAACTTGCCGACGAATACACTCGCAAGGCTCAGCATGCCCTTGATGCTGGTGAATATGTCCTTGCCGAGGAATATGCTGCAAAAGCCGAAGAAAACGCACGGCTTTCCGAAGAATTCGTCAAAAAAATGCTCGCAAAATCAGATTGTGACGCCGTAATGAAACAGGCTGCAAAAAAACTTGATTATGCAAAGAGTGTCAATGCGGAGCGCAACTTCCCTATGGCATACTCTTCAGCTCAAAAATCTTATGCGAGCGCACAGGAATCTTACAACAACGAGGATTATGTTTCTGCATCAGCATTTGCAAAGCAGGTTCTTGAAGCCCTTGCCGACATCAAGGAAATCACTCCGCTTCCAGAATACTATGTAGTTCGTCCGTGGGCAGAGACAAAAGACTGCTACTGGAACATTTCAGGCCGTCCTTATGTCTACGACAATCCTCTTCTTTGGGAAAATCTCTATCAGGCAAATAAAAATAACATGCCAAAACCAAATGACCCGAACCTCATTCTTCCGGGCATGAAGATGAAAATCCCAAGCATCACAGGCGAATACCGAGAAGGCGTTTACAATCCTTCTAAAAAGTACGATCCATACACCGCGAATCGATAATGCCTCCGTGCATTATCTGTTCGTACGAGAAAATTCTGTTCACATATTGCAAACACGGCAAATCGCATTGTATTTGCCGTTTGAATTTTCTCTCTTTGCTTTTTCACCGCATCCGTGCGGTGCTTTTTTTTATCCCCTAAATCCTTTATATACCGTGTATTTCATCAGTGCGGCCATCATCAGCGCGTGCGGATATTCTTCGCTTCCGATTTTGGCATAAACTTCATCTACCGGAATCTGCATAAAATCAACATATTCATCTTCATCAAGATTCTGACCGCCGATTTTCTGCAAATCTTCCGCCGCAACAAAATGCACCCTGTTTTTCATAAGTGCCGGATTCGGGTTCGCGCATCCAAGATAAGTGAGCTTTCCAGCCCTGTAGCCGGTCTCTTCTTCCATTTCGCGCCGTGCCGCAACCACTGGCTCTTCCCCAGGATTTATCACGCCGCCGGGAAATTCCGTGCTCAGCCCGTTATGCGCATGCCGCCACTGCCTTACCATCAGGAATTTCCCGTCAGTCTCTGGAACCACGATAACCCAGTCCGGGGCATCCGTCACAACATAATGGCCTTCCTTTCCATCCGGCGAAACAGAAGTCGTCTCTTTCACCGTATAAACGACCGTCTTAAGAAGCTCTCGCTCCCCTTTGATTTTCCATTCGAGTTTATTGTCGCTCATCTTTGCCTGCCTTATAAAATTTGTTTGATTTTACCAATTTTTATTATACAATAAGAGTGAAGAATTTTAAGGGGGCGATATGGCAATCATTACAATTTCCAGACAACTTGCTTCGAATGGCGACGAAATCGGCTCCAAAGTAGCGGAAATCCTCGGCTACAAATTCTTCGGCAAAAAAGATATTGAAAAGCGGATTATCGCACTTGGCTTCCCTGAGTCAAAACTTTCCAAATTTGATGACCGCAAAATCGGCTTCCTGGCAGGACTTACCCGAAGCCGCGACGAATATCTCAATTATCTCATGACGGCAATTCTTGAGACAGCATCAGAAAATAACTGTGTCATAGTCGGCCGAGGCTCTTTCATCATCCTCAAGGATTTGGCCAATCATGTTTCCTGCCGTTTCATCGCGGACGAAAATGCACGCTGCGAACGGATTCAAGACGAGCTGAACATAAATCAAAAAGCCGCTTCAAAAAAAATCGCCGAAAGCGAGGCTCGTCAAAAAGGCTTCCACAAAGAATTCTTCAACTTCAACATCAACGATCCGGCGATGTTCGATTTGATTGCAAGCACTTCAAAAGTCAATCCTGAGTCAATTGCCCGCTCTGTCGTCGCCCTTACCAAAGAATATGTCACTCCTGAGCGCGAAGAGTCAGGACAGCGCAAAATCGATGAGATGCTTATTGGCCAGCGAATCGTTGACATTCTCACATTCATTTACAACCTGGAGATTAATTTCCTTCGTGCATCAATCGACGGCAAAATCATAACCCTGCACGGAATCGCTTCCACCCAAAAAGATGTCGATGCCGCCGTTACAATCGTTGAGGCAGAGCTTCCAAATTATCAGGTCAAGTCATCAATCAGCGTCGCCAGAGACTATAAGGCTTACTGACAATGAATCTTTCTTTCTTTTCGATTCTCAGCATAAATCCCGATTTCTCCATACTTTGCATATTTTCGCTTTTCATCCTGTTTTCCGGGCTTTCAGTTGGCTGTGCAATAAAAATTTTTCTTCCGGCCAAAAAATCTTCCGGCGCCCCACATGCTTTGCAAGCTCCCCAGTTTCCCCGCACCGTCAGTTCTACACCTGCCGGTCATTCCCATGCCGCCCACGATTCTAAAACTGCCGGTCATTCCCGCGCTTCCCACGCATTTTCGGCGACATGTATTTTCCTTGCTTTAGCGGCAATCCTTTACACCGTGCTGATTTTCATGAGCCATGATTTGTTCCCTCTCCCAGAAATCCAAAAAAACGGCGAGCTGCAGGGCTTTCCCAAATCTTCCTACAACGCAATTTTTTGCATCATCTTTGCCTGGGGCATCCTTCTTGCTGTTTTCTGGAAAATTCTTATTCCGCTTTCAGCAATTCTCTACATTTCCTTTGCGATTTTCACGAACTGCCTCCTTTACAGAACTTTCGGGAATCAGAGGCAGAATATCCCCGTCAAAATCGAAGAGGATTTCTCTGAAATCAAAGTCACTGTGTACACGCTCCCGGACATTCTCATCGTTCCAGCAAAAAGAAACTGGTTCTTCGTTGATTTTGATTTCCATGAAAAAACTTCCACGCTGCCTGACAATCCAGAAATGCCTGCCGAGCCAGAAGTGCCTGCCGAGCCAGATGCGCTTGGCAATCCGAATGTGCCCGGTAAGCTTGGCATCCTCAGCAATCCTGTCGCAAATTTCTACCTGAACGAATTCCTTTTGTCCCGGCTCCCTCGGCAATTCGTTCTCCCGCCGCCAGCAGAACAGGCCTATCCGAGCCTTTATTCGCTCCGAATCACATTTTCCAAAGATTTTCCAAAATGCGAGCTTGTTCGTGAGCTTTAGCTTTCTCGTACTCCATTTACTTTTTCTTCTTAAAAAACTATACTTGAACCAATGACACTTTCTAATCGTTTTACATTGGCCAGAGCAGTTTTTGCGCCAATTTTTTATTTGATTTACAATATCCCAGTTTGGTTTGACTCTCGCATACTTTCCGTGATTTCGGCTTGCATCATGATTCCGTTGCTTGCCGTTGTCGAAGTCACCGATTACTGGGACGGACACTATGCCCGCAAATACAATGAAGTCAGCGATTTCGGTAAGATTTTCGACCCGTTCGCCGATGTCATCCTCAATCTTACGGTTTTTTTATGCGCCCTTTCTTCGGGTTACATGCCGTTCGTACTTTTCGTCCTGATTTTCTACCGCGAATTCTCTCAGTCCTTCCTTCGCATGGCTGCCCTCAAAAAAGGCATAGCAATCGCGGCAAGGATGGGTGGCAAGCTCAAAACCGTATTTTATATAATCTCAGGCTTTTTCTTCCTTACGCTTGAATCTTACACAAGATTCGCCTTTCCTTTCATCCCAGACTTTGTCGATGTAATCATAAAAGCCGTCCTTAGATATTCAACGCTGGCACTTTTCGTTGTCTGTGTCCTTTTAAGCTGGGGTTCCTTCATAGACTACATAAAATCATTTTATTCGATAATCAAAAAGGATGACTAATCCAAAAGCCGTGCCGTGAGTGGTGCGGCTTTTTTCATATATTGCGCGACCCCGCGTGCTCCGGGCTTTGCGCGGTTCCGCCGTCCGGCTCCATGCCGCGCCGCCCATGCCGGGGCCAGCCCGGGGTGCGGGAATCCCTGCGCTCCGTGAACCCTTCCGTTCCTGCTGCGGGCAGGCCCTCCACCCGCGGCATGGCCGCCGCGGCACGCTGCGCGCCGCTCCAATCCCGCGCGTCATCATCCGGCGGCCATGCGCCCTCCGTCTTCGCGCTCCCCGCCCCGCGCCCGCGGGGCGGGGGAATCCCCCGCGGCCTCCCGTGACGGGAAGGAGCCTGCCGCCCCTCAAGGAAAGTGCCTGGAACCGGGAAAAATCCCCCGGAAAAAAAACCGGAAAAAAAAAGTGAAAAATTTTTGAAAAAAAATAAAAAAAAGTGTTGACACAAAATGAATGGTGGTGTATATTCATTCTCACCCGCTGACAACAAGCGGCCAACACAAAGTTCTTTGAACGGCATACAGTGAAGGAAAGGAAAGACAAAGCATGAGGCGGGTTCGCCAAGAACCTGGTTCATCGTGTGAGATCAAAACGCATACGAACAAAAAAACGCCGGCGGGGAGCCTTCTTTATGACGGCTTCCGGTTGGAGTTCCTAATCAATTCAGCAATGATATGATAAGGCCGGACAATTGATTTATGGTAATCTT
>NZ_JAFRNB010000174.1 GCF_017430385.1 Treponema sp. | reverse complement strand
CAATTCAGAGCGCAGTCCTCAAAAACAAAGCTGATTTGGGCCTGATTTTCGACACCGACGTTGACCGAATGTCAGCCGTCCTCCCTGACGGAAGAGAAGTGAACCGAGACGCAATCATCGCCCTCGTTGCGGCAATTCTCGCCCCGGAATATCCAAATTCTACTATTATTACAGATTCTGTCACATCGGACAGACTCACCCGCTTCCTCGAAAAAGAACTGGGCCTCAAGCACCACTGTTTCAAGCGCGGCTACAAAAATGTAATCAACGAATGCAAACGCCTTAACAAAGAAGGAATTGTCTCGCCGCTCGCAATGGAAACAAGCGGTCACGGTGCCCTCAAAGACAATTTCTATCTCGACGACGGAGCTTTCCTTGCAGTCAAAATCGTAATCGCTCTGGCAAACGCAAAAGCTCAGGGAAAATCCCTTGCAAGCCTGATTGAAAAGCTCGACCCGCTCGTTGAAGCACAGGAAATCCGCTACAAAATCAATTGCGAAGATTTCGGCTCTTACGGTGACAAAGTTCTTGAAGAATTCAAAAAACGCGCCGAAGAAGCAAAAATGATCATGCCAAAATCTTACGAGGGAGTTAGAATCAGCTTCCAGGACGAAGACAAAAAAGGCTGGCTTTTGCTCCGAAAATCCCTGCACGACCCGGTAATGCCACTCAATGTTGAAGGCGAAAGACCTGGCGACGCAAAAAAAATCCTCGAGACAGCACAGAAACTACTCGAAGGATTTGATAAACTGAGTTTGTAAAAAAAGAACAAAAGCGGTGGTTTTGACATGTTCAGCCACCGTTTTTTTTGGACATTTTAATTTCTATCGCTAGTTTATACTGAATAAAAATTCAGTGAAAAAATTATTCAGTAAACTAATCTTTTTGACATATTCGATTATTTTGATGCAGCTCTTTTTTACCCAAATCTCAGCATTTGCGAGAAAATCCGATGCAACTTGCAGAATGTGAAAAAGAAGAATCTCAAATCCGGGAAATCGCGGAACTTTCATGTAAAAAAACCGGTTTCATCTGCTCAGCAGGATTTGATTTCAAAACCGACAAATACGAATGCATCACCGCGAAGACATTTACGGAATAGCACGAGTGTGAGGGTGGACTAACAGGATTTACTGGAATAATTTCAGAAATTTAGATTGGAACACTTTTGGTTTCAGTTGCATCGTTCGTTCTTGATATATACAAGACCTTCGCAAAAAAAAGACAGTAAAAGCAATTAGATAAAAAAATAAAGCCTACGAAGGTTCCACACCATAAAACTGACACGGCAAACAAAAATTCCCAGTAAGTGTTTAAAGATGAGAAAGTAAGTGTTTAAAGATTTTTCTAGTAAGTGTTTAAAAACTTTTCTAGCAAGGAATCAAACTTATTACAGTAAGTGATCAAAAATCATTCTTGGCTTGTATCAAAAGTATGAATGATGCTTATCTCACTTTTTGATTTGATATGATACTGAACCAGGGCAGAAAAAGTGCCTGTTCTTGCGGATTGTCAATATACAGCAAAAACAGGCTCCCAGTTCGAGCATGGCTCTCCCCGAGAATCGAGTACCTTTCATCCAATAAAAAACGGCGGCTGAATGATTTAACCGCCGGAAAATCCATGCTAAGCACGATTTTTTATTGCTGCGGAAAGCTTGCTACAGACCGCAGCTTCCCCATACGCCGAGGACAATGGCTTTATGGGGAGAAATTAACCAATCATACTCTCCGCTTCTATAATAATGAAGCGGAGAACACTGTGCAATGGTTTGTACAGTTAGAAAATACTGATTAGGCTTTTTACGACATTGACAACGGTATCACCAAAGCAAATTGATGAAGGTCCACTTTCCACCGTACCAAGAGCGGCACGGTGGGGGAATACAGGTTAGTTACCTTTTGTGACAACAACTTTATACAAGTAATCTTTCGATGCACTAGTACTAATTTGCATTTTCAAATATGACTGATCTTGCATAATAGCAGCACTACCAGTATCGGTGTAAGTAGCCACCATATCGCTATAACTAGTTAAATCTGAAGCTGCAACTGTAAATGTTGCCGTCATTTCTCCTTGATTACCAGTAAAGTTTGCACTTGCTGGAAGAACACCCCAATTATCTTTTTGATAAACAACAATTGTAACTGAATCTCCAACATTAGCAGGTATATAGAAACAAGTTCCTTTATTTGCCTGTGATGAAGTTGCAACAAACTTTCGTCCACTAGCTTCAGCATCAACAAACAGTAATTGAGGAGTTGTCAAATTAGCAAGATTTGCAGCAATTGTACCATACCCCTTTTTTGCAGTGCTAGAGTTGTATTGAATAGTTGCAGAAGTTGTTGATCCAGCACCCAAAACCAAATTTCCATAGCCAGAAGTCTTGAAATCCCATGTTGCAGTTGGAGTTGTAACCGCAGCATTAATAGTTACATCTTTAGTTGCTGTAAGCCCATTATATGTTGCCGTGATTGTTGCAGTTCCAGTTGTTGAGCCGTCGCCTTTAAGTTTTTCATTTACAACTGTCGCATTTGCCCCTTCTGCGCTCAAAGTTGCTGTAGCAGATGAAGAATCAAATCCGTAAGAACCGATTACATAAGCATTTATGCTTGTTTCAGCATTTGCAGCAATCGAATCAGCACCAGTAACAAGTACAATAAAGCTTGCTGCAGGTGTAGTATCAATTGTTTTTGTCAAATCGTAATCTTCAAGCTTAATTGTTGAAAGATATGATTTATCAATTGTTGTCCATACAACAACATTTACTACAGAAGTTCCTTCGTTTTTCCAAGAAAGAGTTCCGGCTTTTGCAAGTTTTGTCGTTGAAGTTCCATTATTATAGAAGAAACCAGAAGAACCGTTATCATTTGGAATTGTAAGAGTTGCACCCGGAGTTACAGGAATTGTAAGAACCATGTTGTAAAGTTCAGAGCGGTTATTTGTAGAATCCCATGCCTTCATCTTCGTATTACCCCATGCAGATGGTTCAAAACGAAGGTCAAGTGCTACTTTTTTGTTTCCTGTGTAGCCTGCAATTGTTCCGTCATAACTATTTTTTGAAAGAGAACTAACTTCAGCTGTTGCGATACTCTCGAAGTTCCATGTAACAGTTGCTTTAGTCTCGTCAAATGCATCAGCAACTGGATTTTCTGTTCCTGTTGCCCAGCCGTATGTGCCAACATCCCAAATTGCTGTGTCGCTCTTATATTCAGCAGTTCCTGCATCAGCATCTGTAATCTTGACAATTTTATTCAAGATATAGCCACGGTTATGATAGATTCCTGTTTTGTCAGCATTAGAGATTGTTCCTACACCTGTTGCCGTAAGAACACCATCTGTTTTCCAGCCGACTTTGCTTTCATCACCAACTCCGAATGCCTCGCTCTTTTCAAGGACAGAATTAAGCTGTGAAGGGCTGTTTTCTGCAACTGTTGTTCCGACAAATGCCGCCTGATTGTAATATTTGCCTTTTGCATCAGCAAGTTTTGCAGCATCGCTTGAGAACCAAGGATTTCGGAACAAGTATGCGTCGACACCCTCATCAATTGTAATTGTTGAATTCAAAACTACAACACCAAGACCTATTGAGCTTGCCTTTGTTGCGCGAGGTGCTGCAACATAAGCAGCCTTTGTTCTGTCACCGAGCATGTGAAGTTTGCAGTTCTCATACAATGCAACAGTTCCGTTTGATTCCATCCAAATGAAGTCTACATCACCTGCGATATAGCACTTATAGAACCATGCTTTGCCAGTTGTTCGGATTGTGTCCTGATGTGAAATGAATGAACAGTTATAAGCCGCAATCGTTCCAGTACCATTTGAAGCAAGAGCTTCTGCCTGACAATCACTTGAAAGTGAATATGTGTTTTTTACAGTAATGTTCTTGAGTACGAAATTACCGTTGCCTTTCAAATAGAGAAGGTTTCGGGTGCTTTCAGTATTGTTATTCGGATTACCGATGATTTTTACATCTGCACCGTACTCGGTTGTTGTGTCACCTTCAATTGTAAGGGTTCCTGTTCCTGTGTATTCAAGAGTCTTTCCGACTGGAACAATATAAGAACCTTTGCTGAGTGTGATTGTATGATCCGTATTGTCAGCAGCAATTGAGTCAAATACAGTTTTAAGATCATCAGTCTTAACAACACCGTCAAGTTTTACCGTTCCTGAAACAGCTACTTCAACTGCAATCTCGACAGTTGGTTTTCCTGTGCCTGCTTCATTTACTACAGTTACTTTTCCTGTTCCTTCGCTGCTTCCGGCTGCGATTGAGATTGTTTTTGCAGTTTTATCAACTGTTACTGTTGCAAATCCTTCTGGTGCAACTGTAACTTTTGGCTCAACATCTGAACCGGCCTTGTCTTTTGCAGAATATTTGTAAGTTACTGTTTTTCCTGCTGAAACAAGAACTGATTTTACTGCATTTCCGCTTTCATCTTTAACGGTCATAGAAGACTGATCCTGTGTGTTAACGATTTTTTTCATCGTGTAAGTCTCACCGTTATTGATTTTTACAGTTACATTTGACCATGTTGTATAAGCTGAATCGTTGCCCATTGTTCCGATTGCAAAGTAGATTTTTGAATCTGAATCCGGAGTCATCCATACAGGATATCGAACTGCTTTGTTTGCAACTTTCGTTCCTGCGGCATCAAATACATCGACTTCAAATCCTCGCTGTCCGTTGTCTGCAGAGCTTGTAGAAGTGATTGAGCCTTTCAACGCAATTTTGACAGTATAATTAGTATCTTTTGCGAATTTGCCGTCTGTAAGAGTTGTGGTGTCCCAGCCAGAGCCGTTCTCTGTCGTTTTTGACGGTGAAACAGTGTTTTTCGGATTGAGGTAGCGGATTTTATTTCCAGTAGTAACAAGCCACCATCCAATAACCTTATTGTCCTGAATCTGAACAAAACCAATGCCCTGTTTGCCGGAAATGTTGTTTCCGTTAACGACAGCACTGAATTCACCTGTGTCAGAAGTCAAATCTACCGGAGTAGGATAATATCGGAATACGCCGTTGGTATCGTCCTTTCCAAAGTCTGTGATTGAATACGGAGCTGCATCAGAGAACTGGTCATCTGATTTACCGTTATATCTGAACATATACTGATTTGGGAATTTTTCAACAATCTGAGCCTCTGTCAGCTGCCCAAGCTCTCCCTTTGATCCACTGTCCCCAGCTGAAGGAACTTTCACTTCATCATCTGAAACACCGCTTCCACTTACAGCACATGCCGAGAAGAGAAAGCCTAAACCAGCCAACATACCAAGCAAGACTGCCAGCTTGTTAAAGATTTTTTTCATACAATCCTCCATTTTTATTTTTGTATGTTTTTTTCAAATATCGTAAAAATACAATTTTCTGCTCAAGTCGGATTTTTACGACATTTTGTTAGTGTCTAATTTATTCGCTGGATGTCAATTTTGATATGCAAAATATGAATTTTTTAGAGTTAAGTTTGTACAAATTTTAAATAAGGCGTGTTTAAGAATTTGAATTTGACTACTAAAATACAATTTATTCACACAAAATATATAAGATATTGCTATTTTTTAAGAATTAGCCGTTTTAATCTATAAAATTTAATCATCCTCATGTATAATATTTGTATGAATCAGGAAATCACCCGGCGAAGGGAATTTTTGGCCAGCCGCAAAAGCTCAAACAGCGACAGACTCACAATCGGCTTTACATGTCTTGCCGACTTTCGCAGCTTTATCGGTCAGGAATACATTGCCGGGATTGTAAAGGCTTGCGAAGACTACGACATCAACTTCATCAACATGAGCCAGGCAATCAAATATTCCATTTTCGATGACGCAAATTTCATCTCCCAGTATCAGAAAAAATTCCGGTTCATGAAGGCTCCCCTTATCGACGGTCTGATTACATGGGCTTCCTCGATGGCGCCTTACATTTCAAACGAAGAAATCGTCCAGCAGTTCAAGTCCCTCATGCCGCTTCCCATGGTTGACATCGGTTACCTTGAAATTCCGGGTGTAACGGCGGTCAGAATCGACAATTCCTGCTCAATGAATCTTCTCGTCGAGCATCTTTACAAAAAACATTCCTTCACAAGAATCGCATTCATGGGCACAAAAGCATCCGGCCCGCACCTTGAGCGAATCAGTTCCTTCAAAAAAGCCCTTCAGAAATTCAAGCTTGACTCAGAAAATGCCCCGGTTCTCATGGCTGAAAATCTTGATGAAGCAACAATAATCCACACCGCCGAAGAATTTTTCTATCAGTGCATAAAGGACAAGGAAAAATCGGAACGGATTGAGGCTGTCGTCACTTCAAGCGACATCGTTGCCTCAGTATTAATCACGTTCTTGCAGGGAAAGGGAATCAGCGTGCCCGAAGACATTGCCGTCACCGGTTTCAACAATCAGTACAAGGGAATCACGACTTCTCCGCCTGTCACCACAATCAACCTTGAATATTTCAAGCGCGGCTACATGGCGGTCGAACTTTTAATCAACAAAATCATGGATCCAAAAAGCCCGGCCGAACTCATCAGGATTCCGACAAGCCTGATTGTACGCGAAAGTTGCGGCTGCTTTGAAAGTGAAATCCTTGAAGCCGAAGAAGAATTTTCTGAAAATCCGGAACTCAGTGAAGAAGCGAGCGAAGACGAAGGAAGGAATTTTCTTTTTGAAAAGATCAATCAGATTTTTGCAAAGGAAAGCCACGAACGGAAAATCGCACTCGTGAACGCAGTTTTTGAAGATTTGTACGAAAAATTCACTCCGCCAAAAACGCTTTCCTGGTTCAGGAATTATTTCAGCGGCGAACGAGGCTCGCACTTTAAGGCAACGAACTGCCAGAAAACAATCACGAATTTCCGCTCATGTCTTCTTGCTCTTGCAGGACACGACTGCAACCAGCGGTTCAGAATTGAAAACATCGTCAGCCAGCTTCGGGTCATGTGCTCCACTACTTCGGACTATGAAAGCCGGGCAAAGAACGAAAGTCCGTACACATTCAACAACATCACTCAGGCGGCGATTCATTTTGCTTCGGCGACCACAGGTCCGCAGATGAAAAGCGTGCTTAAAACACACCTTACGGAAATGGGAATCCCCGGAATCATCCTTTCTTTGAGCGACAACATGACGACGGATTTGGAAACGAGCAATGTCGAGCTTGTAATTCCCGCGCAGAACGAATTTGAAAAACTTCCGCTGCCCTACCGTGTGAACGAAGTCGCAAATTTTCCGAAATCATTTTTTCCGAAAAAAGGCCGTTTTTCAGTCGTTCTTGAAATCCTCTATTATAATGAACGATATTTCGGATTCGCTTTCATGCAGATGCGGTCAAAAAACATGGCTCTCTACGATTCAGTCCGCTCGCTTTTATGCCACTCGCTCTACGAAATTTACCTCAAGGAAGGGCGCACAAAAGAACATTCCATGCAGCTCAACACCAAGCCAATCGAAGGAATCCTCTCGCTTTCAGACGGCAACGCGGTCATGCTTGACTCAGGAAAAATCACGCTCAAAAAGATTCAGTCGTACCTTCTGGAGCATATCGGCGAAAAAACGAATCTCGACCAGATTTCAAAAGATTTGGGAATGAACAAAACAAAGCTGATTCGCCAGACAAAGGCGGTTACAGGCTACACGGTGCAGACATTGCACGAAAAATTGAAAATCGAACTGGCAAAAAACCTGATTATTGAAGGAAAACTGACGCTTTCAGAAATTGCGGAGCGGCTGGGCTTCCTTAACAGCAATTATTTCTCAAATGTATTCAAGAAAAACACTGGTGAAAGCCCGCGCTCCTGGGGTAAAAAACAAAGGAACTAGTCCTTTTCGATTTCCATGCATTTCAAATGCAAGTCATCCAACTGTTGCTGGTCGACAACTGACGGGCACTCGTCCATTGGGCTTGCTGCCAGATT
Source organism: Treponema sp. (assembly GCF_017430385.1). GTDB lineage: Bacteria > Spirochaetota > Spirochaetia > Treponematales > Treponemataceae > Treponema_D. Next base: position 35,286 of record NZ_JAFRNB010000174.1, on the reverse strand, counting down.
GTTCTTCGGGAATGCGATTACTTCGTGGATTGATTCCTCGTGGCGCATGAGCATTACGAGGCGGTCAAGTCCCGGTGCGATTCCGCCGTGTGGTGGGGCACCGAATTTGAATGCCTGAACGAGGAAGCCGAATGCTTTCTGTGCGCGCTCTTCTGAGTAACCAACGATTTTGAAGATTCGCTGCTGCAAAGCAGGATCGTTGATACGCATGCTACCAGAAGCAAGCTCGTAGCCGTTCAAAACGAGGTCGTAGAGGTCGCCATTGACAGCCCCCGGGTCAGATTCCAGAGTGTCCCAGTATTTTTTCTGCGGAAGAGTGAACATGTGGTGCTCAGTCTCCCAGTGATTTTCGTCCTCATTCCATGCAAAGTAAGGGAAGTCGATAATCCATGCGAAGTGGAATTCATCGGCCGGATTGTAAAGGTTCAAGTCCTTTCCCAGCTGTTTTCGGACTGCGCCCATTGCAACACAGGCAACCTGCCATTTTTCATCGCTTACGAAGAGGAGCAAGTCGTTCTTTTCTGCGCCGAGCTTAGAGCAGATTTCAGATTCTTTTCCGGCGAAGAATTTTGAGATTCCGCCTTCGAATTTGCCTTCTGCATCAACTTTCATCCAAGCCAAGCCTTTTGCGTGGTTGATTTTTGCAACTGATTCCAAAGCCTCAATCATCTTGCGGCTGTATTTGTCAGCAACGTTCTTAACAACGAGGGCTTTGAGTCCGCTTCGCTTGTGTCGCTCGATGTCCTTAGAAGCGGCAGCAGCACCGGCCTTGAATGCGTTGAAGTCGCTCAAGTCAGCCATGAAAGCTGCGTCCTGCATCTTGAGGTCGAATCGCAAATCAGGCTTGTCGCTTCCGTACAAATCAAAAGCGTCATCCCATGAAATGCGGTCAAATTTTGCTGGCAAATCATAGTTCAAAGTCTTTTTGAAGATGTACTGCATCATTCCTTCGGTAGTTGTAAGAACTTCCTCGCGGTTTGTGAAGCTCATCTCCATATCAATCTGCGTGAATTCCGGCTGACGGTCGCCACGAGCATCCTCATCACGGTAGCAGCGGGCAATCTGGAAATATTTGTCGAATCCAGAAACCATCAAAAGCTGCTTGTAAAGCTGTGGTGACTGCGGGAGAGAATAGAATTTTCCAGGGTGAACGCGTGAAGGAACGAGATAGTCGCGTGCTCCCTCTGGAGTTGACTTGATGAAAGTTGGAGTTTCAATCTCCAAGAAACCTTTGCTTGTGAGATATTCGCGTGTCGCAAAAGTGACCTGTGAGCGCAGGATGATGTTTTTCTGCATCGGCTCACGGCGAAGGTCAAGGTAGCGGTACTTCAATCGCAAGTCTTCGTTAGGGAGAACAACAGTTCCGTCCTTCTGGCGAACTTCCTCGATTGAGAAAGGCAATTCCTGAGAAGTTGTGAAGATTTCGATTTCTTTTGCTTCAACTTCGACTTCACCAGTTGCCATGTCAGGGTTTACATCTTTTTCGCTTCGGGCAGCAACAACGCCTGCGACAGCGATACAATATTCGCTCTTCAATGACGAAGCAATTTTTTTGAGCTCGTCGCTTGCACCGTCACCGACCATAACCTGAGTGATTCCGTAGCGGTCACGGAGCTGAATAAAAACAAGGCCGCCCAAATCTCGTGACCGGCTGACCCATCCGTTCAATACAACATTCTTACCAACATCGCCCTTGCGCAATTCACCGCAAGTGACTGTTCTTTTTGAGTTTTCCATGCTGAATATTTTAGTGATATGTAAGAGTTTGAGCAAGAAAAATAGAGTGCGACCCAACCGCCTCCCGTCCTTCCGCAACTCACTCACGCTCGGTCGCTCCGCGACTGCCTCTGGCATTGCTCCAGCACGGCGCATACATCACTTCTTCAGAACAAAAGTCCCCTTCGGTCAGGCCGCACCGGATTATCCGATTAATCAGCTAAAGTACAGCCCGCACCTGCGTTGGCAGCGACAATCTCCTTGATTTTTGAAGCATCGTCCAAAGTGCATGAGTAGCTGATTTCAAACGGTTTTTCGCTCTGAGTTGCGAGACTGCTAGTTCCCTCATTTCGCGAAGTGAACACATTTCCCTTCTCATAGCATTTTCCGCTTGGACTTGTTGATTTTGAAATACAGTATTTTACGCCTTCACCAAAATAATTATTCTCGGCAATAATTGTATAAGCTCCGTATCGTGCAGCAATTGAAGCCTGCTGTGAATAATAAGCGTTTGAATCACGCTCGTAACTGTTGTTGTAAATGTGCATGTTCGGATAAGCCGTCAATGGCAAACGCTGACCGCAGTTCAAAAATCTGTTGTGGTGAATCGTAATGTTTCCGCCGCTCACATCACTAGAGCTTGAACCAATCAGCATAGTCTTGTCATGATTTTTGAAAATACAATTTGAGATAGTAATATTTTTTGCACCTTTTGTGATGTCACAAAGACCGTCATAATTCTGCCATTTTTCTTCTGAGTTGTCAGATATTTTGACTTTTGAATATTTCATAGTGTCTTCAAAAGTACAATGGTCAATCCAAATATCGTGAGTTTCAGCATCTTCAATGGCAATGCAATCCCACTGTGCATTAAAGCCATCACCTGTTTCATGATGAGGGAAAGGATCATAAGAATCCTGAACAGTAATATTTCGGATAATAACATTTGAAACATTCGAGATTTTGAAACAACCGCCCTTGATTACTGCATCTTTCAAACCAATGATTGTTGTGTTCGAGTTTAATTTGATTCTGATTTTATCTCCGTATTTTCTGTTGAGGTTCCACATTTTAGAACCAAGCAAAGACTGAGGAGAAGAAGATGATTTGTCATTAGTTGATGAAGAACAGCTTGCAGCATATTTTGTTTTAAAATCAGCATACGAATTAAATGTACTTTCATTGCTGGTTACAAACGCATCCAAAGCACTTGTCGAACCGCCCGCCTCACTTGGAAGCATTCCTTCGCTCATATCAATCATGCCTTTTATATAAATCAGTCCGCCTTTTGAAATGGCAGAAAGTAATTCTGCTCTTGTAGTAACTGTCGTTCCTGTGCCTGTCTGAGCCGTTACAGAAGCATATCCCACAGGTGCGTCGCTAAGCTTAATCGTCCGTGAAGAGTCATTGCCACCCTGCTTTTCTTTTTCCTCAACCTTTCCGTTGCCGCCTTGGCCGTCCTGTTTTGGCTGTGATACTGTTACTGGACTGCTGCTGTCGCTACCGCCGTCAGAGCAGCCGAAAAAAGCTAAAAATGAAGCAAAAATAAGGGAACTAAAAAAAATCCCGAACGATAAAACTTTATGATTTTTTGACATGAAATGCCTCCATGCCCACAATCTTAAAGTATATGTTCGGAATTTTCTTGTATAAAAAATTGCAATTATTGAATAAAAACAGACAAAAGTATCGTTTTTACACACTAGATTCGGTGCATTGACGAGAATACTTTTTCAGCCATGACATTGATTTCAACGCCCATTTCCTCGCCTGTCTTTGTAAGGACATCGCGAAGGCCGTCAATCGCAATGTCTGCTCCGTCAAGAGAAACCATCATCATCATGACGAAATTGCCAGAAAGAATTGTCTGAGTGATGTCAGCAATGTTAATTTTATGTTTTGCAAGAAGCGCGCTCACTTCCGCAATGATTCCAACTTTGTCGCTTCCAACGACTGTAATAATCGCATTCATAAGTTTATTTTACAGATTTATGCTTTCTTTGGCTATTGTTTTTACAAAATCTCCTGCGATTTTCATTGCTTCGTCACGAATTCCCGGCTCCAGTTTTGCGAATGCTTTTATAACTTTTCCCGCGTTTTTAAACTTATCCTTGTCAAAATCCGAATTTGTGATTGCGTTCGTTGATTCCAAAAGACCAAAAAGAGTCTCCACGAACTGTTCCCGCTGATTCGGCAAAATCTCCTCAAACCATTTGTTGAACGACTTGAAGAAAATCTCGCTGCCCGAATCAAGTTCCTCTTTGGTCTCAAAGTCTGTGCCTTTTATGAACCAGCTGAACGGATTATGCTGCATCACAAGCCTTTCATCGCTCAGGGCAATCTTGTAAGAATCATAATGATGGAACAACATCCCGATTATCGAGAACTGCGGATAAACTGAACAAATCAACTGTTTAATAGAAAAGAATTCATCGCTATCAAGAGAATTCTGAGAAAAACCAGGGCCGTCAAAATTATAAACGCGGCAAAGATTCTTCTTGGATTTTTCGTTCAGGAACGCGCTAGCAAAAATCGCGAGATTTCCGCCCTTGGAATGGCCGCCAACAAAAATCTCGGCTTTTTTGAACTCAGCGGCGGCATTTTCAAGATACGCGCTGGCATCCTGCTGAGCCGGAACCTGCTCCAAGAAAGCGAGGTTGAAATCTTCCTTCCAGCCAATAAGAGTGTCGTCCGTGCCACGGAATGCAACAAAAATCTTCGGACTTTCAAGAACCCCGCCCTTATCAAGCACAAAAGTGACTGCCGAAAACTGCTCTTCCTTTTCAGAATCGTACCGGCTCACAAAACCAGTGACTTCGACATTCCCGAAGCGAACGCTCTCACCGGCCTTTTTTAAAAGCTCATTTGATTTCGGGTCAATAAGAACTCCCAGATCGCTTCGTTTTTCAAAATCACTTGAGCCGAAAAAAATCTTTGCCAATTCGGACAACTTAATAGAAGAATTAAAGTCATTCGGTGCAAGCCCGTTGAAATTCATGTAGGAAAGCTGTGCAAAAATCAGGGCATCGACATCATTAAGCGGCGAAACATCAAAGCTCAAATCGCCACGCCAGTCAACATAATCACAAATATCAGATTTCAATTTTTTCCCGAACATAAGAATATTTTAATCCATTTTTCTGATTCACTCAATTTGTTTTTTGTGCTATAGTTTGCGAACATTGACATTCATTAGATTCTGTTAAAAAGGAGTTAAAAATGAAAAAAATTCTTGCTGCACTTGCTTCATCAGTTCTTATTCTTGCAAGCGCGACCTCTCAGGTTCTCGACAAAGAACAAATGAAAAACACCGCATGGGCAGGCCTTGGCTCTCCAATCGACGGCGATCCTGTTTTCTATGGCTTCACGGACACATTTCAGGCACGATTCGACCGCGGCCAGTTCACAATCGAAGGAATGCTCAACTGGAGTTTCCTCGCAAATTACGATTACAAATACGACATCGATAATTTCGTCTTCGGAACATCAAATCTCAATCCGCTATCAATAAAATACGGAGTCCGACCGGGCGCAAATGCTCTTGGCGGAAACAACACCGTCAGCAGCGAAGCACAGGCACTTAACTTAGGTTACGACAACCGTGCGAATGTCTCAAACACAATTCAGGATTCATACTATGTCAACTTCATCTATCACCCAACAAAAAATGTTGACCTGGGCGTAGGAACAAAACTCAACTGGCAGGTCGGCCCGGCTCCAAAATACGGCAGCTGGCTTTGGGAGCATGACGCTCATGTTCGTCAGGGCGGATTCTCAACAAAATACGATGACCGCTCAGGCTCTTTCCAGCAGACATCGGCAGAAGGTGTCGGCACTTACAAATTCTATGTTGACCGACCAGGAACAGCTGATGTCGTAGGATTCGTTCCTTACGCAAACAAATATGCAAAACGCGCGGCAGGTGTGCGATACATTTCAAACGACAGCCTCAAGCTCCAGATTGGTGCGGCAATTCCGAACGGATTCAACACAGACGACCCGGCAGCAAATTTCGGTGCTCAGTTCAGCCCGGCAGACTGGCTTTCATTCGCTGCAGCACTTGAAGGCGCATTTGACGACCACGCAAATTTCTATTCAGGCGGAACTTTCGGAATCAAAAATTTCATCCTCGATGTTTATTTTGCGGCTGATTCGCTCTTCACAAGCGAAAGCAAGGATCAGGCTTACGGAACAGGTGCAGCAATCTCGCTCACAATCCCGAACACAAAGATTCAGATTCGCCCAGAAGCAGGAATCAACTTCTTCGAGAACACAGATTACACTCCGGCAATCTACGCTGGCGGTACACTTGCACTCGGCATCACAAAACAGCTTGGATTCGATCTTTGGAGCTCACTCGCATTCGGTTCAAAAGACAAGAATTGGAAAGACAACGATGCAACAGACGGCTGGGGTGGCGGACATGTATTTGACATCCGACCTGAGCTGACATTCGAAGTTTCACAACATTCAACATTTGCAGGCTACTTCGACTACGAGCATCGAAAGGCATTCGACGGCACAAAACGAAGCTGCTGGGCTAGTGGCGTTTTCTGGACATACATTTTCTAAAAAAAACTATGATTGTCGGACTCTGCTCCGACAATTTTATTTTATAAAAGTTTAAGAGGTACAAAATGGGCGGCATTTTCGGTGTAGTTTCAAAGAGCGACTGTTCTTTGGACTTGTTCTTCGGCGTTGACTATCACTCGCATTTGGGGACTCGTCGCGGCGGCTTGGCTGTTTATCGTGATGACGAGAAATTTCAGCGGGCGATTCACAATATTCAGAACTCTCCGTTCAGGACGAAGTTTGAAACTGACATCGAAGAAATGAAGGGGCGGGTTGGAATCGGCTGTATTTCTGACTACGAGCCACAGCCTCTTCTCGCACGCTCACACCTGGGCCGATTTGCCGTAACAACCGTTGGAATTGTCACTAATAAGGAAGAAATTGTAAAAGAACTCCTCGACAAAGGCGGTGCATTCCTTGAAATGAGCGGCGGTGAAATCAACCAGACCGAGCTGATTCTTGCGATGATTAACACGCAGAAAACGATTCTTGACGGAATCAAATATGTTCAGTCAAAGATTCAAGGCTCAATCACAATGCTCGTCGCCACTCCAGAAGGAATTTACGGTGCGCGCGACAAAATGGGCCGAACTCCGCTCCAAATCGGTATCAAAAAGGACGCGCAAGGCTCAATTTTGGCTCACTGTCTCAGTTTTGAAAGTTTTGCATACATCAATCTTGGCTACAAGGACTTGCACGAGCTTGGACCAGCTGAAATCGTTTTTGTGACTGCCGACCGCTATGAAGTTTTGCAAGAGCCGCAAAAAGAAATGAAAATCTGTACCTTCTTGTGGATTTACTACGGCTACCCGACAGCCTGCTACGAGGGCGTAAATGTTGAGGCAATGCGCTACAACTGCGGAAAATATCTTGCAAAGCGCGACAAGGACGACAACATTCACCCGGATTGTGCGGCAGGTGTTCCGGACTCAGGAACTGCACACGCTGTAGGATATGCGAACGAGGCAGGGATTCCGTTCACCCGACCGTTCATCAAATACACTCCGACTTGGCCACGAAGCTTTATGCCGACAAATCAGGAACAGCGAAACCTCATCGCCCACATGAAACTTATCCCGGTTCCGCAGCTCATAAAAGACAAGAGCATTCTTTTGATTGACGATTCAATCGTGCGCGGAACTCAGCTCCGTGAAACAACTGATTTCTTGTATCAGTCTGGTGCAAAAGAAGTTCATGTTCGCCCGGCTTGTCCTCCAATCATGTTCGGCTGCAAATACCTCAACTTCTCACGCTCAAAAAGCGAAATGGATTTGATTGCACGCCGCGTCGTAAAGCAGTTTGAAGGCGAAAATGTAAGCATGGAAACCTTGCAGAAATACTGCGACCCGGACACTCCGGAATACGCAAAAATGCAGGAAGAAATCCGAAAGCAGCTCCATTTCACCACACTCCGTTTCCACCGCCTGGACGACATGCTAGACAGCACCGGCCTCGACCACTGCAAGCTGTGTACTTATTGCTGGAATGGAAAAGAATGAGACTCGTCAAACAATTTTGTATTCTGGTCATCACCTGCTTTATTGGTGAAGTTTTGCACGCGCTCATTCCGCTTCCTGTTCCTGCCAGCATTTACGGACTCGTGCTCATGTTCGTGGCATTGCAGACAAAAATCATGCCTCTTTCTGCTGTCGAAGAAATTTCTGACGGTCTTTTGGGAATCATGCCGCTTTTGTTCATTCCTTCTACGGTCGGGCTTATCCTCGCATGGGATATTCTCAAAGTCTGGTGGCTCCAGTTCATGATTATCGGGATTTTGGGCACAATGGTCGTCTTTTTCGTGACCGGCCATGTCACCCAGCTCGTGATTCGGATTTTAAGGAAATTTAAGCACTAATTCTTGTTTCTTTTGAGGTCATTATGCAAAATATTTCAGATTTTCTTTCAAATTCGGTATCTTTCGGGCTTTGCATTTCGCTCGTATGCTTTTGGATTGCGGATTTAATCTACAAAAAGACAAAATTCGTGCTTTTCGCGCCGCTTTTGGTCTCTTGTACCTTCGTCATTATTTTCCTCGTGATTTTCAAAATTCCTTACGCGAAATATCTTGAAGGCGCAAAATTTCTCTATTATCTCATGACTCCTTGCACGGTCGCGCTCGCAATTCCACTTTACCGCCAGTTCACAAAGCTCAAAGAAAACGCCCCTGCAATCATTCTCGGAATCGTGGCCGGAATTTTGGCAAACGGATTTTTCGTCTTCGCGATGTGCGCAATCTTTAAAATCGGGCACACGGAATATGTCTCGCTCCTTCCAAAATCAATCACCACCCCAATCGGAATCGCACTCTCAAATCAGAACGGCGGAATCGAATCGGTCACAATTCTTTTGATTTCAATCGCCGGAAACCTCGCGAACATCTTCGGAATTATTTTCTGCAAGATTTTCAGAATCACCGAGCCTGTCGCACAAGGTCTTGCCTGCGGAACGAGCGGTCACGCAATGGGAACATCAAAAGCCTTTGAAATGGGAGACTTGCAGGGAGCAATGAGCGGTCTTTCAATCGCAGTATGTGGCGTTCTCACAGTAGTTTTCCTTCCTTTCTTTGTAAATTTGATTTAAAATACTTAGAAAGGAGTTTTTATGGAAAATATGAACCAGAACGAAATGGCCGCAAAAATGCGCAAAGTTGGAATCTGCATGAATTTTCTGATGGGCATAAGCCTCAGTTTTTTCCTTTCGCTGATTGGAATGGCTTCATCGGGGCACTTTCAGGTAAAAGGCTGGCTCGTCAGTTTTGCCGCAAGCACGATTTTGAGTATTCTGATTGGATTTTGCATTCCGATTCATAAGATTGGCACTGCTCTTTGCACAAAACTGGGATTAAAAGAACGAACTTTGCCTTTTCATCTTGTCGGTTCTCTCATTTCAGATTGTTTCTACACCCCGCTCATGAGTTTTTCGATGATCGCGCTCGCATATTATGGCATGAAAAAGCAGCTTGAAGCCGCCATTGCCAGCGGTGCGCCAGCCGAGTCATTGCCTCAAATCACTTTTTTGCAGATGTTCATTCCAAGCCTTGTGCTCACGATGATTGCCGGATTTTTTTTGATTTTTACGCTTCAACCGCTTTTCCTGAAAATTCTTCTTAAAAAATCAAAACCTCAGGCTCTGTAAAATTTATTGAAAATTCTCCATATCCATTCGCATTGCTTCACCTGCGATATGCATGGACTCCAGAAGATTTGCGCCACTTTCATTCCAGTGTGCACCAGTCGCAAGAACCACTTCAGTGCTCAATGATTTTTTCTGTTTCAGAACCTGAAATTTTTCCTCAAATTCTTCTTTTCCGCATGATGGCATGATTATCATGAATTCATCACCGCTGGAACGATAGATTTCTCCATCTTTAAATATTTCTGAAATAATTTGCGCAGCTGATTTTATTATTTTATCGCCGTAATTGTGACCATAAGTTTCATTCACCTTCTTAAGGCCATACATTGTAACAAAAATAAGCCCGAACGGCGGATTAATCATTTTTTCTTTGCGGCTAAACATGTCAACGCGTTCATTCATAACGGTACGGTTCTTTAAACCTGTGAGCATGTCCATCGTACTGATTCGCTCCAGCTTTTCCATGAGAATATGGCTTGAAATTTCTGAGGAAAGAAAAAATGTCGTAAGTTCAATAAGCTGCTTGCTCTCAACAAGTTTTTTTTCATTAAAGTTTGTAACAAACAGATAGCCAAACACGTGCTGTTCCTGAATCAGCGGATAAAGAATTAAATTTCTGACATAAGCAGAGCGTAAAGAATTTGCCCAGACAGGATTCTTTTTTTCTAGGTTCTGAATATCCTGTTCATCTTTTATGATAAGGCAGTTGCTTCCGGCTATTGTATCTTCCCATGTCTCAACTATGGAATATGGAATTTTTTGAGCCATAACACTTTCGGTGATTATATTTCCACGGAATTTTTTACAAAGGACATCATAGCTTTTATTTTGCTTGTCAACCAAAATAACACAGCAGCAGAAAGAATCTGACCTTTCAAGGATTTCAGAGACGACATACTGAATACTCGTATTGAAATCATCAGAACCATGAAGCGTGACACAGCTTTTGATTACAGATGATGCTATGTCTGGCGATACAGTGGCCATTTTTTGAGGATCCATTGTATTTGTAAACTCAATAAAAAATGCACAATATCCTGTTGAGTCGTCACCACCCTCCAGAGGAAGCAATGTAAGTTCTGACCAGCACCTCAAATATCTGGTTTCAACATAGGCATGGAGCTTTCTTTTTTCAAAAACACAGCGGTAACAATAATCTTCAAATTTTAAATCTTTGGGAACCAAATCAGAATAAATCATGCCGTCGTGATAGCGGGCTACGCCCATAGTTCCCTTGTAAAAATCATTTGCTTTGACGATACGAATTTTGCCGGAATGACCTTTTATTCCTTTTTCGACGGACAAAACCGCACATGAGGACGAGAATGTGTTTACGAATCCTTGAAAATCCATTCCTAAATATTTTATGACAGAATTCAGCATTTGGCAAATTTTTGTTTGTGAGAACGACGAATCCTCAGATAAAAGAATCCGCGGGCAGAAAAATTTCTTAAAATACAATTTAGTTGAATTCTTCTTATTTAAAAGGTATTATGTATGTCTATATATACCCTAGAATAGAATTATTGTCTTTAAAGAGGATTCCATGGAAACAGCAAACACAGTCTTCACTCCGGCAGTTACACCTGTCCGAATTGGAATTGATGTCGGTTCAACAACTGTAAAAGTCGTTTGTCTTGATGAAAAAGACAAAATGATTTACGGCGATTACCAGCGACATCGTGCGGACATTCGCAACACAATCATAACTGTCGTCACACAGGCCTTAAACGAAATCGAAAAGGTCGTCAGTTTAGGAGATAAACATACTGTTTCCGTAAAAGTCACAGGCTCAGGCGGTCTTTCTGTCTCTCAGTGGCTCAACATTCCTTTCATTCAGGAAGTCGTTGCGGCTACTACAGCCGTCAAAAAACTCATTCCTCAGACTGATGTTGTAATCGAGCTCGGCGGTGAAGATGCCAAAATCACTTACTTCACAGGCGGTGTCGAGCAGCGAATGAACGGTACTTGCGCAGGCGGTACAGGCGCATTCATCGACCAGATGGCAGCTTTGCTCGAAACAGACGCACCGGGTCTCAACAAACTTGCGGCCGGTTGCAAACAGATTTATCCAATCGCAGCACGATGCGGCGTTTTCGCAAAAACAGATGTTCAGCCTCTCATCAACGAAGGTGCGCGCCGAGAAGACATTGCGGCTTCAATTTTCCAGGCAGTCGTAAACCAGACAATCTCAGGCCTTGCTTGTGGCAAACCGATTCGCGGTCATGTAGCATTTTTGGGCGGTCCGCTCCACTTCCTTGACCAGCTCCGCGTGCGATTCATCGAAACTCTCAAACTCAAAGATGATGAAATTATTGTTCCGGATGACTCACAGCTTTTCGTTGCGGCAGGCTCAGCTTACTCAGCCGAAAAAGTCTGCAATCCGCTTTCATCTTCAATGCCAAAGAAATTCCCGACAATCGCAGAATTCCGGGACAGCCTTAAAAATCTTGAAGGAGCCGAGCTTAGCGAAGTTCAGCGACTCGATCCGCTTTTCGTTGACGAAGAAGATTTGGCAAAATTCCGTGCACGACATGGCGAAGACAAGGCTAAACGAGGCAATCTCAATGAAGAGCATGGCCCGCTTTTCTTGGGTCTCGATGCAGGTTCTACGACAACAAAAGCCGTTCTCATAAACAAAAAAGGCGAAATCTTGTGGGATTTCTACGATGTAAACGCAGGAAATCCGGTTGATTTGGCTGTCCGAGTCCTCAAAGATTTGTACAAAATCCTTCCTCAGGATTGTTACATTGCCCGCGCTGTTTCAACTGGTTATGGCGAGGCACTTTTCCAGGCAGCACTTGGCGTTGATGCCGGTGAAGTCGAGACAATCACTCACTACCGCGCAGCAGAATTCTTCGTTCCAGGCGTTGAGTTCCTTCTCGACATCGGTGGTCAGGACATGAAGTGCCTGCGCATGAAGGACGGTGCAATCACTTCTATTCAGCTCAACGAGGCTTGTTCAGCAGGTTGTGGTTCATTCCTTGCAAACTTCGCAAACTCAATGAACCTCGACATCAAAGAATTCTCTAAACGCGCATTGCTTGCTAAAAAGCCGGTCGATTTGGGTTCACGATGTACAGTCTTCATGAATTCCCGCGTAAAACAGGCTCAGAAAGAAGGAGCTACAATCGATGACATTTCGGCAGGTCTTTCTTACTCAGTAATCAAAAACGCGCTTTTCAAAGTTATCAAACTCCGCCGCGCGAGCGAAATCGGCACAAAAGTCGTAGTTCAGGGCGGCACTTTCTATAACGATGCGGTTCTCCGTGCATTCGAAAAAATTGCTGGCGTAAATGTATTCCGTCCGGATGTTGCAGGTCTCATGGGTGCTTACGGTTCGGCTCTCATCGCTTACGACCAGTGGTGCGACCTTACCGCTCCAAAACCAGGTCAGGAAAAGGGCTGGGTTCCGCCGAAGATTGTCTCAAACATCGCAACTTTGGAACAGCTTGAGCAGTTCAAGGTAGAGCTTGAGCTTACCCGATGCGGCGGCTGTCAGAACAACTGTCTTCTCACAATCAATACATTCACAACTGGCGGACAAAAACGACAGTTCATCACAGGAAACCGCTGTGAAAAGGGATTGGAGCGACATCAGCTTAAGGACGAAAATGCAAAGACCGTTGACGGCTCAAACAAAGCAAACACAGGCGTTGAGTCAACAGGCTACGAACTTCCGAATCTCTTCGACTGGAAGTACAAACGCCTTTTCAACCACTATATTCCGCTCAAACCAGAAGATGCACCAATGGGCAGCGTGGGAATTCCTCGCGTTCTCAACATGTACGAGAATTATCCGCTCTGGTTCACAATCTTTACAAAACTCGGCTTCCAGGTCAAAACTTCACCTCGTTCAAGCCGAATGATTTACGAGCGCGGTATCGACTCAATTCCTTCTGAATCAGTCTGCTACCCGGCAAAAATTTCTCACGGTCACATGGAATCGCTTCTCAAAATGGGATGCAAATTCATCTTCTATCCATGTATTCCGTATGAAAAGCTTGAGGATAAAGGAGCTGGCAACCACTACAACTGTCCGGTCGTCACTTCATATCCAGAAGTTCTCAAACACAACCTCGACACAATCAACGAGGCAAAAGATTTGCTTTTCATGAATCCGTTCTTGCCGATTTATGATTTGCCACGATTGCGCGAACGACTTTACGAAGAACTTCACAAACACTTCCATAATCTCACTCAGGAGCAGGTTTTTGCCGCAGTCGATGAAGGCTGGAAGGAGCAGGAGCAGTTCAAGATTGACACTCAGCGCGCAGCCGAAGAAGCATTGGAGCAGCTCGTTGTAACAGGCGGCAACGGAATTGTTCTCGCCGGCCGACCATATCACCTTGACCCGGAAATCAACCACGGAATCCCGGAAATGATTCACGGATTGGGCTTGGCCGTCTTCACAGAAGACTCAGTTGCTCATCTCGGCTCAGTCGAACGACCATTGCGAATCATCGACCAGTGGACTTATCACAACCGATTGTACAGGGCAGCAAATTTCGTAGCAGGAATGCCAAATCTGGAACTTGTTCAGCTCACATCATTTGGTTGTGGTCTCGATGCCGTAACAGCAGACCAGGTTGATGAAATCATGAAGTCAAAGAGCCGCATGTACACGCTCATTAAGATTGACGAAGGAAGCAACCTCGGTGCAGTGCGAATCCGAATCCGCTCGCTCATTGCGGCAGTCCGTGCTCGCCAGCGCAACCGAAAGCATCTCCCGACAAAGAGCGCGGCTTATCAGCGAGTAATCTTCACCGAAGAAATGAAGCACGAATACACGATTCTCTGCCCGCAGATGTCGCCGATTCACTTCCGCCTTTTGCAGAAGGCCTTCCAGTATTCTGGATTCAATTTCGTCGTTCTCGATTCAGTTGATCCAAAAGCCGTTGATGCAGGTCTCAAATTCGTAAACAACGATGCCTGCTATCCTTCAATTTTGGTAACAGGCCAGCTCATAGAGGCATTGGAATCAGGAAAATACGACATCAACAAAACGGCAGTCATCATTTCACAGACAGGTGGCGGTTGCCGTGCGACAAACTACATCGGATTTATCCGCCGGGCCTTGAACGATGCAGGCTGGAGCCATGTTCCTGTAATCTCACTCAACGCTTTGGGAATGGAAAAGAACCCAGGCTTCACTTTCACACCGGGAATGGTTCACAAAGCAATGATGGCAGCATTCTTGGGCGACTTGCTCATGCGAGTTCTGTACCGTGTACGACCTTATGAAGCAGAGCCGGGCAGCGCAAACCGTTTGTATGAAAAATGGAACGCCAAAGCCGAAGAAATGCTGAAGTCAAATTCAATCATCAAATACCGCAGGTTAATTCGTGGAATCGTTCGTGACTTCGACCGATTGCCGATTCTTCCGATTAAAAAGCCTCGTGTCGGCGTTGTCGGTGAAATTCTCGTAAAATTCCACCCGACGGCAAACAATGACATGGTAAATGTTATCGAAAAAGAAGGCGCAGAATGTGTAATGCCAGATTTGATGGACTTCCTGTTCTACACATTCAGTGACGGCGTATTCCGATACCGCGAGCTTGCATTCCCGAAATCCGAAGAAAAGAGCGGCAAATTCGCAGTCTGGGCATTGGAACTCTATCGCCGCTACATGAAGAAATGCTTGCGTAAGAGCCGCCGATTCGAGCCGCCAAGCTCAATCTGGGACATGATGAAGAGCGTTGAAGGCCTCGTCCAGACCGGAAATATTTCTGGCGAAGGATGGTTCCTCACAGCAGAAATGGTAGAATTGATTCACTCTGGCGCGCCAAGCATCGCATGTGTTCAGCCGTTCGCCTGCTTGCCAAACCACATCACAGGAAAGGGCATGATTAAGGAACTCCGCCGCCGATTCCCTGAGTCAAACATCAGCGCAATCGACTACGATCCGGGTGCATCCGAAGTCAACCAGCTCAACCGACTCAAGCTTCTTCTTTCTAACGCCCCAATCGGCAAAAATCCGGACGAGCTTCCAAACGGCAAAATCTGGACAAAGAAAGGCGAAGTAGAGCCAATCCTGCAGTACGCAAGCGGCGGGGCTCAGTTCGTAGACGACGATCCAGTCGATGCTAAGAATGCAATCCCTGCGACAACTGCGGTGTAAAAAGTTAGGAATTAGAAGTTAGGAGTGAGGAGTTAGAAATTGCCCGATGATGCGAGATTTTCGTGTTTTCGGGCAATTTTTTTGCTAAAGGAGGAAGTCTCCCCCTCGCTACAGCCAGCAAGCTGTCTTCCGCTACCCTCTCTGCGGGGCAAAATTCATTTGCTATCCGCCCCGCAACGCCCCAACCCCCGCAATGTGGTGCAAAAAGAGTTAGTTACTTTGTAAATTCTTTGTACAACTCATTTGAAACACTGTCCATCTCGGGATAAACAAAAGCGTCCGTGATATTCAGTTTAGCCAGCTGAGATTTTATATGATCTTTCGCAGTTGGTGGTATAAGGAAAACAACCTGTTCGTTATCGGTATTTTTGTACAAAAATCGTCTGAGATTAAACGGATCGCTTTTGAATCTTTCATCATCATTATCAAGAGAATAAGGAATAATTTTCTTAAAATGAATGTCATAGTTACAATTCTTCTTAAATTGCGGGAATTCCTTACAAAGTCCCTTTTGTAAATTATCAAGGTTTATTTCGTCAGCTCCGACTTTTTCGCTTAATATAAAATCACTAAATTCTTTTGCATTTACGATATTTTTCTGTCCATCAACATCAATTTGGTTAATCCATTCAATTTTGTTTGCATTCATGACCATAAACGCCCCTTGTTGCCTTTGAATTCTTGGATTATCCTGTTTAGTACGAACGATGACTGAACGCCTCAATACATCACGAACATAAATATAATCTGGCAAATCGGCAAGATGCCTGTCATTCTTATACTCAATCTGCAACTACCTCAAGCTAAATTCTTTTCCCAAGAAACCTGTGTTCGCCAGCACACTAACAGTTGAACTATGAGCATACTTTATATCATTCTGATAATTCGTTTTTTTGTTATAATCATTTTCAGGAGCACGAACAAGTATAACTTCTCCCCACTTATACTTGTTGCCAGTCTTATCACTTCGAAAACGCTTGTCATCTGCACATGCAAAAAACAAACCAAACAGTGGATTTTCTGTCAAATCAAGAGTTCTAGTTACAGTCTTATAGTGTTGCATGAACACAAGTTTTTCCATCGCATTCTCGCAATGTCTTATTTCATTCGGGAAACGGCGGCAAAATTCCTCATACAACAAATTTTCTTTTTCTGAAAGATTTCGCATAACGCTTGGAAGCATGAGATAATTTGCATTTGTATGGCCGCGATAAAGAATTGGATTAAAAAAATTGCAATCAAGTTTCGTAATTTCCTTTATATAATCTTCCAGAGTCTCAATGACTATCGGGTGAACCGTCATCTTGCCGTCAGATGTATGAACAATCCTGGAAGCATCTTTTATTCGTTCCCTGTCCATCGCAAAATTAGGATTTTTTTGCATCTGTTCTTCAAGAGATTTATATTCATATTCCTTGAAGCCATATCCTTTTATTCGCAAGGCTCTTTCGTATTCATTTTCGCTTTGAGTTTGATTTCCCATAACTTTCCCTCATCTGCAATTGTCTGCAATAACATATCGGAAACCATGTTCCCGAGCAAACTTTATGACATCACAGTCTAGTTCTTCGGAATTTGTCACGAAAACAAGCTTATCTGTATCACAGCCAATGAAAGCCCCATCATCAATATCTGCATCACCTTTCCAAAGCACAACTGTACGAAGTTCCGTACATCCTAAAAACGCTTCTTTTTCAATAACAACATTACAATTTTTTGGAAACACAATAGTATGAAGTTTACTACAATCCTTAAAACCTTGGTGTTGAACAGTAATTTCATTTTCCGAAGATGAAAGATTTATGACCCCCTTTACATCATTTCCCAAAATTGGTAAATCGGCAGCAGTCTCAGCTTTTTTTACCACATTTCCGTCTTGATCCTTGACTTCTTTTTTTAATTCTTCAACTTCTTCATATTCTGCAATCTGTAAATTTCTACAGTTTTCAAATGCTGAATCAAAAATAATTTTTGTATTTGAAGAAAATAATGCACATTCAAGAGTTGAATCATTTTTAAATGATTTCGAACCAATGTTTTCATTCAGATAAGCTTTCAGTAGACTATCTTCTCGAAGAGTATGAGCAGAATGAACGCAAGTTCCGTTGTTTGTGAAAACAAGATTTTTAACAATAGCCATAAAACACCTCCATAGGTTTTCATTTTATTTTTTTCCCCGCATACGCGGGTGAATTGCTTAAATTGATAAACTCTCTACGAAAACTAGTATCTGCTCAAAGTAACTTCACCATCACTACAGATGACTTTTGTTGCAGGAATGCTGTCTCTCCATTTTTTTCCTTATCAATCTGATTCCATTGTTCCATAGTACCTTCATAAATTATTGTAGATAAGGAAAAGCATTCGTAGAATGTATAATTTCCAATTTCAATTATATTCACGGGGATGACTATTGAGCTAAGGTTAGAGCAACTGTAAAACACTCCTCTTGAATAGGTGGGCTCAGAGTTTCTGAGAGCTGTAAAAGAGCTGTTTTTTGGTAAAACTATGCTTCGTAAAGATTTAGCTTGATAAAACCATTCTTGTTGATATGAAGAAAATTCTGTTAATCCAATTATAAATGATAAGTCAAGGTCAATACGAATAGTGTTGTCATTATCATATATATTTTTCATAGCAGAAGCAGATGCTTTTGCTTGACTTTGTGTGAAATTCTCTTCTGCCGTCACAGTAATCTTTGCAGAATTCGTGAGACCGCGGATTGTACTTTCGAGTTGTGACGGTTTTACAAAAATTCCGTTCGGGTAGAATTTCCATGTTGTGCCGTTGCTTATGTTTCCGAGAGCATCAACCGTCATAACTTTGAACAAGAAATAGTCATTGTCGCTGCTCGTACCTGTAGGAACTGCAAAAGTCGAAGTTCGTGTTCCAGCCGAAACGCTCGCTGCTGCAATCTGCTCGGTTCCAGTACCGTTCAGAGAGTATGTAATCTTTATGTGGCTAAAAGGGCTATCGTAAGTACTTCCGGTGCTTGTTGGATCAGTCCAAGAGACAGTCATATTCGCTCCGTCATCACTCTTTACAATGTTAAGTCCAGTCACTTCACCCGGAGCCGTCTTGTCAATCGTCTTTACCTCGACTTGCTCCCATGCTGTGTGTCCGTCGCTGTCTCTTGCAACTACATCGTAAAATCCACTGTCGGTGACTGTGAAAGTTGCGGAGTTGCTACTTACGGTTAGGGCGGTTGCTGTAGTATCAGAAAGAAGTTCGTTTGGTTTTACGCCGATTCCTTTCTGCCCGGCTTTCCATACGGCTTTTGTTATAGATGAAAGAGTTCCGAACGAGACATTTACATCTGCGCTTGTGTTGCTCAATACCGGGGTTCCGTCGGCTGGGTCGCTCGGCACGGAAAGAGTAATTGAAAGATAGCCTGCGGTCGGTGTCGCACTCACGCTCACGCCCTCACTTTTGTTTCCGCTTTTGTCCACGGATTTTACAGTGAAGGTGTATTCTGTTCCGTTCACAAGGTCGCTTACATAGCAGCTTCCTCGTCCCTGCAAAATCACCGCGAAAGCCTTTTCGCCGTAAGAAACTTCGTATCCGTAAGTGTCACTGTCAGCCGCATCTGTCCAGACAAGCTGAATCGCCCCGCCCCGGTTCAAGGCCGCAAGTTCTGTGACATTCGCGGGTGGAGTCGTGTCTTTGCCTGTCGTGTCCGTCGCGGGCTTTTCCACTTCGACGATTTTTTCCTTTTCAACCACGCGGTCAACATATTCGGTGTCAACTTGATTCTTGCATGAAGCCAAGCCTGTAAAAATCAAGCTGCCCAATAAATATCCAACGATAACTTTATAAAAAACTCTAATTCTGCGCATAAGACAAACCTCCTTGAATGTGAAAATAATACGCTCTTAGCACATTTTCAATACAATTTAAGGTCAATTTAAATGTGCTAACAACGAATTGTCAAATTATTTTATATGCTGATAGCATATCCCTATGGATTTGAGGTCTGTATTTATCGCTAATTTAAAGAAATATCGTAAAGAGAGAAACTTGTCGCAGCTGAAACTCGCGGAATTGTGCGGAACTTCGACAAGTTATATCGGAGAAATTGAGATTGGCAAAAAATTTCCTTCAGTGGAAATGATTCAGAGATTTTCAGAAGCGATAAACATTCAGCCACACATGCTTTTTATGACGGAAACAGATTCTTATTCCGAAACAAATGACAAAGAGAAAAAAGAAAAAATGATAGAAAAACTTCAGACGGCTATAAGGGAAATCGTAGAATCAGCATAAACAGAAATTGCTCCAATACATCTCACTACGCTAAAGTGCCGCATGGATGCCCCTACTTCCTTGCCACAATCACCATCGTGCGGGCGTTCTGATTGTATGGGCTGAAGTCAAAGTCGCCGTAAATTTCTACGGATTTGAATCCGATTCCTATCATCACGCGCTTTAACTCGATTGCAGAATAAAGCCGCTGGATAAATTCGTGCTCAATCCGCTCGCCTGTTTCGTTGTCGATTAAAATCCAGCGTGAGCGAAGACCTTCCCATGCGCCAACAACGCTGAAATCGGTGAGCACGGTTTTTCCTGCCCGCTCAAACCATTCGCCCTCTGTAAAGTCCTTGACCGCAATTTCGCGGCTGATGTTCTCAAGGATAAAAAATCCACCTTCTCGCACAGAATCATAAATCGACTTCAAAATCTGCACATCTTCTTCGATTGTGTCACAATATCCGAACGATGTGTACAAATTGATTGCGCAGTCAAACTTTTTTTCGCTTCTGAATGTGCGCAAGTCAGCCTTGATAAGCTCCAAGTCTACGCCCTCGGCACCTGCTGTCTCGGCCGCCGCATCAAGCTCGCTCTGAATCAAATCAACGCCTGTCACCTCTAAGCCACGGCTTGCAAGTTCCACGGCAATTCTTCCTGGTCCGCAACCTGCATCCAGAATTTTTGCGCCTTTGCCCAGGCCTGCAATTTTACAAACACTATCGGCCACGGTTGGTGCTTCTGCCCAGCGTGCCGCATCGAACATAATCGGCCCGTAATTGTTCCAGAAATCTTCTTTTTCAAACCACTCGGTTTTCTGAGGAGCGACATTTTGCGCAGTGGTATTTTTTCTGATTTTTGTCGTTTTTTCTGCCTTTTTCTTTGCCATAAAACTCTCCTATTTCCTTTTTACATTCTGATGATTATTGCGCCGGATTTTTTATCCCGCTCGGTCAAATTCTCAGGTGTTTTTATCTGCAAGAGCTCACCATTTTTTGGCTGAATATGACTTTCATCGATTGCAAGAAGCATTCCGAATTCGCTGCAAGCATAATAGCCCGATTTGTGAATCTCTGGCAGGCGAATAAAATCCGATGCAATTCTGATGAATGTTTTTTCGCCCGGCTGATTTTTTGTGGTTTTTGCTGAGTCCGCAGATTTTTTTGAAATCACAAAGCTCAAACTTGCCCTTTCCTTTGCCAGCCCTGCTTTCTCCGAGAGTTTCAGAAGTTTTGCTGGTGCCGATTCTGCATCAAAAGCAAAATTACACCACTTTGCATTTTTGCCGTAAACATTCGTTGTCTTTCCGTTGGTTCTTCCTGCCATCGGACATGTTTGTGAATGAGGACAAGGCGCGACAGGCTCATAATCCCTGCGGATAAGCGCATCACGCATAAGTGAAATAAATCTTGCTGAATGTGGGTCGCCCGGCTCCACGAGCAAAACTGATGAATCCTCATTTTTGAGATAAGAAAGAATGTCGTTCGTGTATTTTTTTGCAAGAAAATCAGTCGGCATTTCGTTGTTCTGAATAATCTCGTTAAAAACATTCGCACAAGAAACGAAATCAGCTTTTTCTTTGATTGATGTTCCGAACGCTCCTTTTACGCGGACAATTTTCCATGGCTCAGTTTGGGGCGTTGCGGGTACTCCCGCAGAAGGGGTAGCGGAAAACGCGTTAGCGGTTGTAGCGAGGGGAAGGCTTTCCCCTCCTGTTTCCCGAAGCGTTTTTGCTGCAATCGAAAGATACAAATCCTCGCCAGCCGAAAGCGCACTCTGGCTCAAATCCATACAATACCATGTAATTTTTTTGCTGCGAAGTTCCGGCCGAGCAAGCCAAAGAGCCGAGACAACGGTGAGAGTTCCGCTTCCGACATCAATCGCGACAGGATTTTCCGGATTTAAAAGAGGCGCGAATGCTTTTTTGGGCAGATTCGCAAAAAGACGCGTCATTCGCACTAGATTCCACCACATAAAATAGCTGATGTACGCGCTGATATATCCGGCTTCATTCATGTAGCCCAATCGTCGTGAATTTCTGTCGTCAGTGAGCTGATGAGAAAGATTTTTGATTGCCCCATAAAGCGAAACTTTTTGCTTGCCGCTCAAATTTCTTGCCCGCCCAACGATTTCATCAAAATTTTCAATTATTTTTTTGCTTTCAGCAGGAATTGCGGCTTCCGCGAACATTTCCCGCCTGATTGAAGCCGCTTTTGCCCTTGAATTATCCCGTTTTTCGATTCTGTGCGCATGGCTTCTGGCTCGATTTGCAGGTTTATTTTCGTTCATTTCTGGCTCCTTTTATATCAAAATAAAGCTGTGTCAGCTCGGTTCTCAACTCACGGATTGCGCTCATTGCCTCGGCGTTGTTTTCGTAGGCCTGGGCCTCGCGCAAGATTTCGTTCCGCGCGCCCTCTATCGTGAATTTTCGATCGTAAATCAAATATTTGAGCCGGAGAACGATTTCAAAATCACGCTCAGTGTACACGCGCCTGCCCCCCAAGTCTTTGCGAGGTGCAAATCCAGGAATCACAGTTTCCCAGTAACGGAGAACATTTTGCTTGATACCAGAGAGTTCTTCAACTTCTCCAATGGAATATGTCAAGATTCACCTTCACTATCAAAGCGGTTTTCCCACCTCTTTCGGCTTGGCTTCATGTTAAGCTCGACAGGGATTTGATCGAAGCCAAGGTCTTTTCGGATTGAGTTTTTGAGATATGTGACATAGCTTTCTGGAACATTGTCCGGGCTTGTGCAGAAAATGCGGAATGAGACCGGATTTGTGCTCGTCTGAGTCATGTAGCGGATTTTGAAGTGGATTGCCTTGCTTGCTGGAGGCGGATAATGGAAAAGCCAGTCCGCAAGAGCTTTGTTGAGTGCGGAAGTGTCCACTTTGCGAGTAAGCTGACCGTAAAGCTCAATCGCCTTGTTGAGCAAATCCTTGATGCCCTCGCCGTTGAGGGCAGAAAGAGGCAGAATTGGTGCCCAGTTCATGTGACCGAACATGGTCTTGATATAGTCAACTGTATCGCGGAGAGTTTTTCGGCTCTGGTCCTGAGTGTCCCATTTATTGAGAACAAGGATGATTCCCCTGCCCCGCTCATACGCCAGAGAACAGATTTTTTTGTCCTGATCGGCAAGGCCTTCCTGAGCATCAATCATGAGGAAGACGACATCGCACTTGTCCAGGGTTTTGATTGCACGGTTGACTGAATAATATTCGACATTTTCGTGGACTTTCTTTTTGCGACGGATTCCGGCAGTGTCCATAATCTCGAAATTTCGGCCTGCATACTGGAATTTGCCTTCAACTACATCGCGCGTGGTTCCTGCATAGTCCGAGACGATTGACTTTTCGGAATGAGTAAGACGGTTTGAAAGAGTGGACTTGCCAGTGTTCGGCTTTCCAAGAATTGCGATTCGGATTGGGTCCTCTGGCTTTTCACCTTCCTCGACTTTTGAGAAATCAAGATTGCTTGTGATTTTTTTTGCAAGGTCTGTGATGTGGTCGCCGTGGTCTGCCGAAACAAAAAGCAATTCCTTGAATCCGTACTGAAGATAGTTCCATGAAACGCTTTCGTCTTTGCCACCTTCGCATTTGTTGACCGCAACAATGAGTTTGTCCCAATATGGGCGCAAAAGATGAATAAATTCTTCGTCCTCGCCAGTGATTACACCTGCTTCAAGGAGGAGAAGAATTTTGTCAGCCTGTTTGATTGTCGCGAGTGTCTTCTGGACGACAAGTTCATCCATTTCGGACTCACGGCTTGTCGGGTCACGGTCAAGCTTGTAACCGCCAGTATCAACAAGACGGACAGGTTTTCCCATGATGAATGCCGTTGCCTCAACAGGGTCGCGCGTAACACCAGGAGTCGGGTCAACGATTGCCAAACGACGGTGCATGAATCTGTTAAAGAGAGTTGATTTTCCAACATTCGGACGGCCAGCAATCACTACCAAAGGAAGATTCACATAATATTTTGAAGTGTCGTAACCTTCTTTTTCAGCCTGGGCTTTGTATTCTGCATAATCAGAATCTTCTATATTATTGCTCGCATCATCTAAATCCCAGTCATCTGAATCGGTCTGATTTTCTGTGTCGATATTCTGAGAGTCAAGTTCCTGCTCAAGATTTTCGCTCTTCTTCTGAGGTTTTGGTTTTGAGAAATCTGGTTTTCGTTTTGCTTTTGCCATGCCCCTATTATAAACTATTTATTCTTTTTGAGGAAATGGATTTTAGCTCTTCCATGCTGATTTTTGAAAGAAGTTCCTTGATTTTTGTGATTAATTTGGGACTCATACTCAAAGTGCGCACGCCCATTCCGGCCAGAACCATGACGCTTTCGGCTCGGCTCGCCATTTCACCACAAACTGAAACGCTGATTCCGGCTTTGTTTGCTTCGGAAATTGTTTTGTCCAGAAGCCTCAGAACAGCAAGATGGAATTCATCGTAAAGTGGAGCGACGAGGGAATTTTCACGATCAACGCCAATAGTGTATTGGGTGAGGTCATTTGTACCGATTGAGAAGAAATCGCTGACATTTGCCAGACAATCTGAAATCATTGCGGCTGCGGCAGTCTCAATCATGATTCCGATTGGAACGGCAGGATTGAAAGGAATATTCTCTACCCGCAACTCGTCACGAACTTTAGCGGCAATAGCAAGCGCTTCTTCTACCTGCTCAACACTTGTAATAAGCGGAAGCATGATTTTAAGGTTGCCAAAAACGCTTGCACGGTACAAGGCACGGAACTGAGTGCGCAGAAGCTGAGGATTTGCCAGAGTGAGGCGGATAGCGCGCAATCCCATGAGAGGATTTTTTTCTTCGCTTGTGGAATGAGTGATGTCCAGGGCTGAAATGATTTTATCGCCACCAGCATCAAGGGTGCGGATAGTGACAGGCTTGCCCTTCATGGTTTCAAGAACAGTTTTGTAAGCGATGAACTGATTTTCTTCGCTGAATGCGGCAATTTTTGAGTGAGCCGACCCCATATTGTTGTTAACTTCGCTCATGAAAAGGAATTCCGTTCGGAAAAGACCGATCCCGTCAGCTCCTTCGTGCATGGCAACACGGGCTTCATCAACTGTACCGATATTTGCCATAAGATGGAAAAGCTCACCATCCTTTGTTTTTGCAGGAATATCACGGAATTTTTTGAGCCGTTTTTCATGCTCCTTTGCAATCTCGATTTTTTTCTGATAATCTTCGAGAGTTTTTTCATCCGGATCTTCAATTATTTCACCGGCATCACCGTCAACAATAACAAGCGAGTCAGGGGCAATCTCATCAAGGATGCTTTCAATGTCAAAAACAGCAGGGATTCCATAGTTTCGTGCAAGGATTCCCACATGAGAAGAAACGCCACCGTCAGTAAGCGCAATACCTGCAATCCTTCTTTTTGAAAGAATAACCGTATCGCTCGGGGCCATTGATCTTGCAATGATAACAACATCATCAGGAATATTTTCGATATTAAAGGGATGAAAATCAAGGAGGTCGTTCAGGACGCGCCCAAAAATATCGCAGATATCTTCGGCTCGCTCAGCAAGATAGGCGTTACCGCTGGAACGAAGTCTGTCTGCATATTCCTCGGTTTTCTGGTTCAATACATATTCAATAGAAAAGTTTGACTCATCAAAAGTTTTCCGTACATCACCCAAAAATTCCGGGTCATTGAGCATGAGGAAGTATGTCTCAAAAATTTCAGACTGAGTTTTGTCGTCTTTTACGATTTCAAGCTGCTCGGCAATCTGCCCGACAACTTTGGCAAGAGAACGTTCAAAGCGAACCAGCTGCTTTGGCTTTTCTTCATTTTTGATCTTTTTTGAGGAAATAACGCGTTTTTCTGCTTCTGGAATTACAAAAGCTCTGCCGATTCCAATTCCACTGGATGCCGAAAGACCAAAAAGAACATTCATGAGATGATTCTATTCTTATAATTGAAAAAAGTCAAATACTGTCAAAATTTTGACATTTTCAGCCAAATTTTGACAGCTCCCGCTTGCCTAAAAATTCTATTTAAACAGTTTTTTAATCTCACTAGAATAAATCTCGTTGATTCGGTAGCGCATGATTTCCTGTTTTGCAGAAAGTTCCACGCCCACCTCAAACGGCTTTTCAAGAAGCGCGATTTTGTTGATTCGCTCGTAAGATTTAAAGCCGTTCTTTGCATTGACTCTGGTAGCTACCTCGGTTTCAATCAGGTGCAAAACTTCCTGACTTTTTACCATGTCCGAATATTTTTTGTACGGCAAATCAGATTCCTTGCAGAAAGACTCAACTTCGCTCTGCTCAGGAACAACCAGTGCCGCAAGATAACGCTGGTCCTGACCAAGGACAACGGCTGTCTGAATAAAGCGTGATTCCTGCATCTTCATTTCGATTGGAAGAGGCTCCACGTTTTCACCGCCAGTCTGAACGATGGTGTCCTTCATGCGGCCGCAGAGTACGATTTCATTGTTTGCGGTGAGCCGTGCCAGGTCGCCGGTGTCGAACCATCCATTTTCATCGATAGCTTTTGCCGTAAGCTCTGGCTGCTTGTAGTAGCCTTTCATGACAGTTCCGCCCTTGATTTCGAGGACACCTTTTTTGCCCCGTTTGAGAGGCTTTCTTGTGAGCGGATCAACGACACGTGCAGAAACTCCACGTACAGGAGAGCCGACATTGCCCAGAACAGGGCGAACAATCGGTCGGACTGAGATAATCGGTGAGGTTTCGGTGAGGCCGTAACCTTCCGAAAGCTTGATTCCGATAGCCCAGAAGAATTTATCGACATGCGGTGGAAGTGCGCCGCCGCCAGGAACGCCAGAACGGAATCCTGTTCCGAGCATTTTTTTGATTTTGCGGAAAATAATTGCGTGGCCGAGCAATTTGATCGGGTAACAAATAAGCCACGGAAGCACGAAAGCAGGCCACTGAAGCCAGCGTTTGTCCATGCCATAGCGTGTGGTGCGGTCAAAAAGAACTCGGTCAAGCTTTGAGTGGAAAAGGGCGATTGCAACAAAGAATTTGAAGAGTCGGAAAACAATGCCGCCTGTTTTTCTCATGTTGCGCCAGATTCCGTCGTAAACAGCCTCGAAAACTCGTGGAACGGCAGGCAAAACCTGAGGATTGAGTGTTTTGAGGTCAGAAAGCAGGATTGGACCAACCGGCTTCGAATAGCAGATTGTTGCTCCCTGATTGAGAACGACATATTCAACGGCTCTCTGATACGCATGCCATACAGGAAGAACCATGAGACCGCGGTCGCCCGGATACAAATAGATTCGCTCACAAACTTCATCAAGCTGAGTGATGAAGTTGCCGTGAGAGAGCATTACGCCCTTTGGCTTTCCGGTTGTGCCCGAAGTGAAGATAATCGTTGCCAGGTCATCCCATTTGCCTTTTTCGATTTCTTCATTGACTTTGCCAGGATTTGCTTCGTTGTATTTTTTGCCTTCTTCGATAATCTGATCAAAAGAATAAAGTGCGACACCGGCATTTTTGGCTAGTTCCAAATCTTTTTCGGTTGGAGCCTCAAAAACAATAAGTTCGTTTACAAGCGGAAGTTTTTCTTTGATGCCGAGAATCTTTGCAATCTGAGAGGAATTCTCGACGATTATGCGCTTACACTCTGCAAAAGAAAGAATATATTCCAAGTCACCGATTGTGGCGTCACAGCCTCGCGGAACATCAATTGCGCCGAGCATCATCAGACCCATGTCGCTCTGTTCCCATTCCTTGCGGTTATCAGAAATAAGACCAATATGCTCCTCGCGCACAACTCCATGAACCAAAAGACCGCCTGCAAAATTTACGGCAGCCTCGTAAGCTTCTTTGTAAGTTGTAGGCTCAAAATGTCCGTCTTTAAAGCGGCTCATCTGAAAAGCAAGTTCCGGGTATTCTGAAGCTCTCTTTCTAAAAAGGCGAGGAAGTGTAGTTTCCATAAAATCTCCAAAAAAGAATGATTATTAACATTATATAATAAACAATCGAGAAAAGCTATAAATATAAATTTGAAATAATAAGAAGGGGTAGCGGAAGACACCGCAGCGAAGCGAGGAGGCTGGAGCGAGGGGAAGGCTTTCCCCTTTAGTATAAGAATTTATTTGCGAATTCTGGACTTCACATGTATAATTTAAAAAATACTCTTAAAAGGAGTTTTTCATGACGGCACGAAGTTTCAATTATTACGGTTACTCAAAACAGTCGTATATAGAATGTTTGGGGCTGATTAGGTCTACGAACCGCAAGCATATAAGCATTTTAAACACATGGTTTGTTCTGATAAATTTGCTTTATCTTGTGTTCTCGGCACTCAACTTGTTCGGAGTAAATCAGGAGCGCATTCCGCTTTACGGCTCTTTTCTGCTGGCGAGTACCCTTTTTGAAATCTGGCTGTTCGCCTTTCCAAAGGCAGTTGAGCAGCACAGTCATTTCGCTGTTTTTTCTTCTATTCTAATTCTATATTCTTACGGAATCATCACATCTGTCATAGAGCCTTACATGCCGGCCACGATGTTCCTTATTTTAATGTCTCTGACGGCCCTTTCTTTCATCGTCAACATGAGCACGATTATCTGTCTGGCAATCATCGGCGTAAGCGTTTTTCTTGCAACTTCGTACATGCACAAAACTTTTTCGATTGCCTATCGCGACACTTACAATGCAGTCATCGTCACGACTTTGGTCATAGGTCTTCATTATACATTCCAGCGTACCAGAGTTTCACAGTTCATTCTTTACCAGCGAGACCTTCAAATTCAAAAGGAACTTGAAGTTAAGTCCAGTTTTGATGCACTCACATCGCTTTTAAATCGGGGAAGATTTTTCTCAATCACCGAGGAAATTTTGCGTTCTCGGCCATCAGAATATCTCACGCTCTGTCTTTTGGACTTGGACGGATTCAAACAAATCAATGACAACCTTGGCCATCAGATGGGCGACAAAGTTATTCAGATTGTCGGCAAGACGATTCTTAAAAACTTGCAGCTCGAAAGGTTTGCAAACACACCTATTTCAGAATGGGATTTAACAGAAAAAGTCAGCAATGCCGGAAGGCTTGGTGGAGACGAATTCATTTTGTTCATCAGGGGCAAAAATTCCAAACAAGAAGTCACGGAACTTTTGCAAAAACTGCTGGACACTCTAAATGCGGTTCGATTTGACGGACTAAACGGAATTCACGCTTCATTTGGCGTAACGGAAATCACGAGCAACGACAGGGATATTGATAACGCCTACAAAAGAGCGGACGAAGCGTTGTACGAATCAAAACGAGCCGGCAAAAATCAGATTCGCTTCAGTTCAGAAAGCCGTTCAGGAGAAGCCTAATTATGGACAATTTTATTTTGATGAATTCGATTACAGGTTCCGAATATCTCATTATAACCGCAATCATCCTTATGATTGTGAATTTCTTAGTCACGCTGTTCTCGCTGATTCTAAGGAGCGATGCGCTCTACAACGATACGGGAATGCATTTTTCTGCAAATATCATTCTTCTTGCGCTTGAGATAGTTTTCATAATTAGTTTTGTCATTATTTTTTCAATCGAAAAATTATACTTTCTGCTTGCGATTCCAATTTTCGCATGTGCGGTTGTGTTCACGCTGATTCTTATCTGGACTTTCGTTCAGCTCCGAGGAATCAGCATCCGTTCAATGGAAATTCTTGAAACTCTCGTTGGCGTAATTGAAGCAGGCGATGAAAATCTTGATGGTCATTCGCTCCATGTACAGAACCTCACGATGATGATTTATGATTATCTTCCTTTCTTCGAGCGTCACAAAATCAATCCGATGAACTTGCAGTACGCTTCACTTTTCCTTGACATTGGTAAGCTTGGCATTCCGCGAAGCATAATCGACAAGCGGGGCAAACTCACTCCAAAAGAAAAGGAACTTATCCAGCGGCACCCGGAAATTTGTGTCGAAATCTTTGAAAAACTTCCTTCCTTTACGACGGTAACTTATTGGGTCAAATATCACCATGAACGAGTTGATGGAAACGGATATTACCATCTTAAAGGCAATGAAATTCCTCTTGCTTCGCGCATTCTTGCACTCGCGGACACTTATTCGGCAATCACTATGGACAGGTCTTACAAGCCTTCACTTCCTTACGAAAATGCAATTTCGGAGCTTAGGCTTGTTGCAGGAACTCAGCTGGACAGTGAACTTGTTGATATTTTCTGCTCAATTCCAAAAAAGAAGGTCACGGCTTGCATGGATGATGTTCGTGAACGAATGAAAAAATACCAGTCCGGGGATTTCCGCTGGTAGTCATTTAAAACAGGAAGTTTGCAAATGACCACAAAAATCTTCTATAAAGTTAGAATTTTCGGCTTTCTCATTGCATTGTCATCAGTTGTTTTTACCTCATGTTTCTCAAAAGGCGGAAAGCATTATTGCAGCGAAAATCCAAATGCCGTTCTTACGCTTGCACTCCGTGCCGGAACTTATTCCGAGGTTATCAAAGAATGTCTCCCCGAATTTGAAAAAAAATTCGATGTTCGATGCGATGTTCTTGATTTGAGCGAGGGTGGGCTGCATGACGGAATCGCAAAGGATACAGAGGGCAGTTACGATTTGTGCATGGTTGACGGTTCGTGGATGGCGGAGTTCACTTCAAAAGGAATCCTTGCAAATCTTTCGGAACTTGGCTACGACCTTGATGACGATATAATTCCTGCCACAAAAACAATCTGCTATCACAAGGGAAGCGTTTATCTTGCTCCGTATTACGGAAATGTAACGGTCTTGCTTTACAACAAACTTATGGTCAAGGAAGCCGGTCTCAAACCCGAAGAAATTGATTCGCTTGAAGATATTCTAAAAATCTGCAAATTCCAAAAAAAGAGGCACAATCTCGGATTTATGTACAGGGGCGACACGGCGAACAATATTGTCGTTGACTTCTTGCCGATCCTGCTTTCCCGCGGAACTTATGTCGTTGACAAGAACAATAATCCGACAATCAACACTTATGAATTTGCCGAAGCGATGTACATGTACAAAGCTTTGATAAGAACAGGCCGTGCCGCCAAAAAAGATGATTTGATTGCCGCAATAGCAAACAAATCTGCCGCAATAGGAATCGGCTGGCCGGGCTGGTACACGCCGACACGCAATTCATCAATGGACTACATTGCTTTGAGCGGAAGATACCGAAGTGACCGCCCCGCCTACAACTCAAACATTTATGGAATCTGGACAATCGGAATCCCGGAGAACAGCAAAAATAAGCAGTACGCAGCGGAACTTTTGAAATATCTCATGGACAAAGATGTGCAAAAGGCGACTGTAAAAGACGGCGGAGTTCCGTGCCGATATTCAAGCCTCAAAGCCCCGGAAATTTTACGAGATTTCCCGCAATACGAGGCTGTCCGCAAAGCTCTTGAAGGCGGAGTTTACAGACCTGTCATGGAAGAATGGAGTCAGTTCTACACGATTTTGGGCCGCGAAATGAAGCTGATGATTGAAGACAAAAAATCAGTCCCGCAAGGCCTAGAAGATGCCCAGCGGGACCTGGAAGAAATGCTTAAAAAATAATGAGCAATGAGAATGTGCAATGAGCAATTTTTCGGGACATTGCCTAACGGCTCGTCCCAATTTCTAATTGCTAATTTCTCATTTCTAATTTATTTACACCTGGAATTGATCGATTTGTGCTCCAATCTGGTTGATTGAGTCTCCTACTTTGCCGGAAATTTCTGACAGAATTGCACTCGTCTCATTCATTTCTTTTGCTCCGGCTGACATTTCCTTCATGCCGTCTTTGATGACCTGAGTTGCATCCTGAAGGTTATGGATTTCTTTGAGAATCGTCTGATTGCCAACCGCCATTTCATGTGATGCAGTTTTAACTTCACTCGTGCTGTCGTTCATAACTTTGAGCGCATCAACAATCTGCCTTGAACCTTCCTGCTGTTCTTCCATTGCCGCCTTAATCTGCTGTACGAGCATGTCCGTCTGCTGAATTTTTTCACTTACACCCGCAAAACTTTCTGAACTGTCGCGGCTTGTGACTACGACGGAATTAATTGCCTCGTTGATTTTGCGCAATTCTTCGCCGATTTTCTTTGACTCAGCAGCTGATGTCTCGGAAAGCTTTCGGATTTCGTCTGCAACAACCGAGAAGCCTTTGCCTGCTTCGCCAGCATGAGCCGCCTCGATAGCCGCGTTCATTGCAAGAAGATTTGTCTGGCTTGCAACCGCAGAAATTGCCTTGTTCGCATCCTGCAATGTGGTTGCCTGCTCAGCAATCTGTGTAACCTGTTCGCTCAAAACCTTCTGGTGCTGGATTCCTTCGTTGGCATTTGCTTCGAGAGAGCCGAACGAATTTGCCATTTTATCAACGCTGCTGTTGACCGAAGCGATATTACCAAGCATCTCTTCGACGGCCGCACTTGCCTGAGAAACACCATTTGACTGAGAATCAATCATTCGCTCCAGGCTGTTTATGTTTTCGGCAATTTCGGCAACTGCAGCAGAAGTCTGATTGACTGACTCAGCCTGCTGCCCGACCTGACCACCAACGCTATCGATATTTGAAAGGATTTGGGTGATTGCACTTGCCGCACTGTCAATGCTCTCCTGCAAATCAACCTTGATTACGCCGAGATTATCCTTTGAATTCTTAACATCAGTTACGATATCCTGCAATTTTGCCATGAAGTTATTGAATCCGCCGACCAGATGACCAACTTCATCCTTGCTCGAAACGGAAAGTCTCTGCGTGAGGTTCGCGTTTCCTTCTGCAATTCCATTGACCGCAACATCAACCTGATGAATAGGCTTGACGAGCGTTCGCGCAATGAAAATCGTAATTACGAAGGCACCGGCGAGACATGCAACTGTTACGAGAAGCGCGAAAAACAGATTCGCAATGATTTCCCGGAAAAGTTCGCTGTCCAGACCCGTACTTACAAAAAGCCAACCAGTTTCTTTTGGAAGAGCACAACCAAACAGATAATTGCCATGTCCTGCTTCAAGATTGACATAGCCTTCCTGAGTGTTTATGGAACCAGAAAGATTTTCAAATCCTTGCTCCGTAAAGAAGTTGCTGCTCAAAATCCTGTTTTTATCAATATGAGTGATGTAAAGGCCATTTTTATCAAGGAGATAAGAAAATCCTGAATCAGAAAGAGAAAAATCTTCGACAAGTCCCATAAGCTCGTTCATCGTGATATCCGCACCAACACAGCCGATGAATTTTCCATCTTTGTAAACGGCCTTTGAAAGGGTCGCGACCAAATCTCCGGTTACAGTATCAACATAAGGATCGGTCATGACGATTGCCTGCGAAGAATCATTTTTAGCGTTGATGAACCACCCTCGGCTCGTCTGATCCCAGTCGCTAGGCGGAGTATAGTGAATGTCAAAAGCGACCAAACCACCGTCTTTGTATGGAACAGCACTTGTAAAATAAAGAAGTGCAACGGATGAATTGCTCGTTTTTACGGTCTGCTCCATCCAGTTTTCAAGTGCAAGTTTGTCGATATTGTCAGTTGATTTTACATAGCCTTCGACCGCACTGAGAAGCGTTTTTGGAGTGGCAAGGAATTTCTCAACCTCAGCATTTACAACACGCATCATATATCCCGCAGACTCAGCAAGATTGCGCCGTTGGGTTTTGATTTGCTTTGAAAGGATTGTAAAGGAAACGAATACAAGCGATGCAAGAAGCATGGCCGATGTAGAAAGAATCAATTTGAATTTAATGCTTCGCATAAAAGAGGCTCCTTAAAGGGATAAGATATATTCCCTTTAATTATACCACCCTTTTATAAATTCGCAAATTTTCTTCTATGAAAAAGAAAAGCCCGCCTCCAAGCGGAAGCGAGCTTTCACAAGATTAGCCTAACTTAGACCAATCCTTGAGCCAATGCCTTCGCAGCATAGCTGCTCGGAGACTCGCTCAAAACCTGTCTCACAGGTTTTGCCCCCGCAAGCGGGGTCGCTCCCTACATAGCACTTGCTACTTTCAGCGCTGGATTTTTCTTGCTCGGATTAGACCAACGGCTCAGGCACAGCCTTCGCCGAGACTCGCCTACAATACAAACTCGTCTCACGAGTTTGTTCGCTTCGCGACCGGCTCCCTACCTGTGCCATCATAATCAGTCAGTCCGATTAGACCAATCCTTGAGCCATCATTGCTCTTGCTACTTTGAGGAAGCCGTAGATGTTTGCGCCTGAAACGTAGTCGATTGTTGCGCTTGGAGCGTACTTTTTGGCTGTTTCATATGCGTTGTCGTGGATGTTTGTCATGATCTGCTTGAGTTTTGCATCAACCTCTTCGCGAGTCCATGAGAGGCGCTCTGAGTTCTGAGACATCTCGAGACCAGAAACTGCTACACCACCAGCGTTTGAAGCTTTTCCTGGAGCAAAGAGAACACCCTTTGACTGCAAGAATGCGATTGCGTCTGCACGAGTTGGCATGTTAGCGCCCTCTGCAACGAGTTTTACGCCGTTTGCAACGAGTTTTTCTGCATCTTCCATGTAGATTTCGTCCTGAGTTGCACATGGGAATGCACAGTCAGCTTTAACTCCCCATGGTTTTTCGCCCTTGAAGAATTTTGCTTTTGGATATTTTTTGACATACGCGTCGATTTTTTCTTTGCGAGCGCGGAATTCCATGACATAGGCGAGTTTTTCTGCGTCTATTCCGTCTTCGTCGAGGATGTAACCTGTTGAGTCAGACAATGTGATGACTTTTCCGCCCAACTGTGTGACTTTTTCACAAGCGTACTGAGCGACATTTCCGTCACCAGAGATGATTGCTGTCTTGCCCTTGAAGTCAGTTCCAGCCGCTTTGAGCATACATTCTGCAAAGTAGATAAGACCGTAGCCAGTTGCTTCCGGGCGAATCAATGAACCGCCGAAGTCCAAGCCTTTTCCTGTGAGAACGCCTGTGAACTGGTTCGTGATTCTCTTGTACTGACCGAACATGTAAGCAACTTCTTTTCCGCCTACACCTTTGTCGCCAGCTGGAACATCTGTATCAGCACCAATGTGTCGGTAAAGCTCAGTGATGAAGCTCTGGCAGAAACGCATGATTTCGCCGTCTGATTTTCCGTGACCGTCGAAGTCAGAACCACCTTTGCCGCCGCCCATTGGGAGAGTTGTCAAAGAGTTTTTGAGAACCTGCTCGAATCCCAAGAATTTAAGAACGTCAAGACCAACCTCTGGAGAGAATCGGAGACCTCCTTTGTAAGGTCCGATTGCAGAGTTGAACTGAACGCGGAAACCACGGTTTACGTGTGGCTTGCCCTGGTCGTCTGTCCAAGGTACACGGAACATAATGATGCGCTCTGGCTCAACGAAGCGCTCAAGAACAGCTGTGTTCTCAAGCTCAGGCATTGTGTCAACAACTGGTGAAAGAGTCTCCAAAACGAGACCTGCTGCCTGCAAGAAGTGCTCCTGGTCAGCATAACGAGTTTTGAGCTCGTCCCAAACGCGCTTACAATAAGCGTTCTTAACGTTAAATTCTTTGATTGCCATTTTTTTCTCCTAT
>NZ_JAFRNB010000173.1 GCF_017430385.1 Treponema sp. | reverse complement strand
CGAAATTAAATAAAAAATCCACAGATTCACACAGATGAGCACAGATTATAAACTTGTAATCGGTGTTCGTCTTTTAAAATCTGTGGAAAAAATTATGGAACAAATCACTTATAAAACAACAGGCACCTGCGCTAAGGTGATTCGCTTCGAGCGCGATGCCGAAAATCGCATTCACAATATCTCTTTTGAAGGCGGCTGCAACGGAAATCTCAAGGCAATCGCCAGACTCTGCGAAGGCATGAAGGCCGAAGAAATCAATGAAAAGCTTCTGGGAAATCTTTGTGGTTCCAAGAAAACTTCCTGCGCAGACCAGCTGGCAAAGGCCGTTGTAAGCACTCTCTAATCTCCAGAAAATTCCTGTCAAATGACTGATTTTTACAAGAAAAAATCCCTTTCAGAACTAAGCCCTGAAGAGTGGGAATCTCTTTGTGACGGTTGCGGACTTTGCTGTTATCGAAAATACATCACAGGCTACGGAAAGCGGGAAAAGACCCACTACACCAGGGTTGCCTGCGATTTGCTGGACTTAAAAAACGGAAAGTGCCGCGACTACGAAAACCGTTTCAAAATCATCAAAGACTGTCTTCAGCTCACCAAAAACAATGTCTCTCAATTCGACTGGCTTCCCCAAACCTGCGCCTACCGCCTTTTGTATGAAGGAAAGCCCCTGCCCGACTGGCATCCCCTGCTTTCGGGCCGCAAAGAAAGCGTGCGTGAGGCAGGAATCATGATTCAGAATGGCATCCACGAAAGCGAAGTGGATGAGTGTGACTGGGATGAATACGAGATTTAAAAAGGCCGTCTCCGCCTGTCGGCGGCCGGGCTTTCCGCAGTTCCGTGCTTCCGCACTACATTCTTCCGCTCAGTCGCAAAGCTCCCTCACTCCAGAACGCCTTCGGCGCTGCTACAATCCCTGACGGAAAAGATAAAAATACTCCCTGCAAGAAAAATCTCACGGGGAGCAATTATCGTAATCGTTACAAATTATTTCACAATATCAGCAAGTGCAACCTTCATTCGTCGCACGCAAGCGTGCTTAACGAGAACGCAATGCGTTCTCGCCTTGCTTTATTTGACAATGTTTGCCAAAGCGACTTTCATGCCGTCTTTCTGAATTGCTTCCAAGTGACCGGCAACTGCTGCTTCAAGGCCTGCGTATTTTGTCAAATCTTCTTTCCAGAATTCAACGTTGCTCAAAACTTTGTTTGCCTTAACTTTTGCATCGTTTGTCTCTTTGTTGAGAGCAGCGAAGAATTCGAGGACTGGAAGAGTGTCCAGGTTCTCGTATTCGCCGTCATCGCGTTTTGAAACGAGACATTTCTGACCTTTTGCGTTCTCTTTGATTTCTGTTCCGTTGTAGAAAGAAATGAGGGCTGCGATTGAGAATCCGAGCAATTTTGGAACCGAGCCGTTCTTTTTGATTGACTGTAGGACAGATGGCAAACAGCGTGTCCAGTATTTTGCGACTGAGTTCAAAGAAATCTCAATCAGGCGGTGTGGGTTGAACGGATTCTGGAAGCGAGTCCAAACATCATTTGCGTAGTTTTTGAGGTCTTCCTGGTCACCGTCGATTGAAGGAACGATTTCGTTGAAGATGATGTCGTGCATGAATTTCTGAGCATCGGCGTTTGGTGTGTTGAATCCAGAACCAACTTTCTCTGAGCAAACGATGTCCTGAACGTAGTTGCTTCCTGCGAGATATGCTGCCAGAACAGAAGATGTGTGTGCGCCGTTCAAGATGCGGACTTTTCTGGTGTGGTAGTAGTCCATGTTCTGAACCCATTTAACAGAAAGTCCTGCTTTAACGAGTGGAAGTTCATCTTCGTGTGATTTTTTAGATTCGATGACCCAGAAGTGGAAAAGTTCTGCTGAGTCGAGGAGTTTGTCTTCGTAGCCGAGTTTTTCACAGAGGTTCTCTGCCTGAGTTTTGCCATTTTCTTCTTTAGAAAGGAGTGGGAAATATCCCGGAACGATTCGGTCAACCAAGCATGAGCAGACATCACAAGCCTCATCGAACCAGTTGATGAAGTCTGGTCCGAGCTGCCACATTTCTGCGTAGCGGAGAATGTTGATTCGGAGGTTAAGGCCTGCCTGGTCAGAAAGCTCACAAGGAATCAAAATCATGCCTTTTGATTTGTCGCCGTTGAAAGCCTGGAAGCGTTTGTAAAGGAATGCTGTTACTTTTGCAGGGAAGTTTTTCTGTGGCTTCTGGTCGAGAGTTACTGGAACGCCGTCGATTTCTGAGTCGAAGCGGATTCCGGCCTCTGTTGTGTTTGAAACGATGAAGCGCAAGTCCGGGCTTGAGGCGAGCGCAATGTACTCGTCAAAGTTTGTGTACGGGTTGATTGAGCGGCTGATTGAGTTGATGCAGCGCAGCTCAACAGTCGGCTTTCCGTCTTTCATTCCGCGGAGAACAGTGTTGTACAAGTTGTTCTGAGCGTTCAATGCGTCAATCATGCCTTTTTCAAGCGGCTGAACAACTACGATGTTTCCGTTGAACCCAGCTTTCTCGTTGGCGATGTCAATCTGCCAATCTACGAATGCGCGCAAAAAACCGCCCTCACCGAACTGGAGAACTTTTTCTGGACGTTTTACTGTTTTCACAGCGTCTTTAATTGATGGTAAAGCCATTTTTTAACCTCGATATAAAAATATTGTTTAAATTATAAACCCTAAAATAAAGTTTTTCCATATGGTTGATTCATTTTGCCTCGGATTTCAGCTTACTGTACAGCGCAAAATCAACCTTGACCGATTCGGGAAGCAGATTGAACGTGGAGGCGAACATGAGAGCGCAGTTCACTTCGTATTCTGCCCACTGGGAGCTTTCTTTTGTCCTGTTGAACGTGACAAGCCCCTTGATGTCGTCGGCTGTGCCCAAAATGCACTGGAGCGTGGATTTTATGCCCCGGGACACAATTAGGTCCCTGAAGTCCTTTGCATCCGCCTTGATGTCCTCGGGAAAGTCCATTCGGATGAATTTTTCTTTTGCGAGGGCTTTCTTGAATCCCGGCAGGTGGATGTAGTCGGCTTTTGTGTCGTTCTCGCGTATTTTTCCTGCGGTGTAGACGCGAATCAAATCTTCGCCGTAATAAATGGAAACGTCGTTTAAATTGTATGTTTCGCACATATGGTTCAATATGTTTCTGATTGCCTTGAACGGACGCGACCCCACGTCCTGAAGGAATGCGGACATGCATTGCAGCTCCAGCACGTCGCGCCCCTGGTACTTTACGCCGGCGGTTGCTTCCACCGCCTTCAGGTACAGGGCTTCGTGCAAATCAGGGCGGTAGAACACATAGCGGTCCCTTCCTTTGTCTTTTGCGCGGTACAGGCAAAAATCGGCTTTTTTGAACAGCTCGTCAAAGCTCTCGCCGTTGTCTGGGAACACGGATGCTCCTATGGATGTGGTGACTTTTATATCGTCGAATGAAGTTTCAAACTTTGACCGCACGTTCACCAAAATGCTCTGGAGAATTCCGCGGAGTGTCACTTCGTCTGTCACATTGCCCATGACAATGAGGAATTCGTCGCCGCCGTAGCGCCCCACAACGCCGTTTTCGCCCACGATGTTCCGCAGAAGCTCTCCCGTCTGTTCCAACACTTTGTCTCCGGCAAGGTGGCCGTATGCGTCGTTCACCGGCTTGAAGTGGTCAAGGTCCACGATGACGAGGGCGGCGCGGTCGCTGTCTGGCGGGGCTGAGAACTTCTTGATTGCGTAGTCGGTTATGTTTTTTTTGTTGTAGCATTTTGTGAGCGGGTCGAATTTAAGCTCCTCCAGAAGGTTTGAGGTTTCCTGGGAGCCTGCGAACTGTGCGCCTGGGACAATGCGCCCCACCACGGAAATATTTCCGTTTTTTTCAAACCGTGTGCCTATGAAATCAAGGTTCTCCACGATTTTTCCCTGTGTCCTGAAAGAACCGGTCAAATTCACATAGGTTTTTGTGTAACATTCTTTGAGATTGTCCACCATTTTGATGAATTCGGCTGTTGAGCCGGCGGCGACGTATTTTCCTTCCAGCATCTGCTGTTTCCACACGTCAATGTCGATGTTGAAATCCGTGTAGCATTTTCCGTCATGGTAGTGGACGATTTTGAACAGATTTTTTGATTTGTCGTAGAAGAAGAAAGTGTCGTCGAGCAGACCCATGGCGGCTCTCATTTTTTCTTCCTCTGTGCAGAATTCTTCCACAATGTCAAAACTGTCGTAAATGTCGATGAGCTGCACGCAACGGAGAGTTGTTCCGTTGTACAGCTCGTATGAGATTTTTACTGTGTTGTATCGATATTCTTCCGTGTTTTTCTTGAACCGAAGTATGTGGGATTTTGATTCGTCTGGCGTTTTCAAAAGAGAAAGAAAATGATTCCGCTCGTCTGGATGTACTATTTCTTCTATTCTGGAAAAACGGTGGCCAATTCGCTCAAAATATATGTAATATCCGCGGTTGCCATCGACAATATCAAGGTTTTCGTCAAGATAAATTTTTTTGATTTCGAGCAAAAAAGTTCCTCCCTTCGTACCTGCTTGGTTCTATTATACTCCATGTTTTTTGGGAACGCAAATTGATGTGGAAAAAGAATTGTTCGCAAAAAAAACTGTTACAAAAAATCATTATGTGATATAATGTGCTCATTTCTCATGACCGATATAGAACATAATATGCAACAACAGAAAGTC
This sequence comes from Treponema sp., assembly GCF_017430385.1. GTDB lineage: Bacteria > Spirochaetota > Spirochaetia > Treponematales > Treponemataceae > Treponema_D. The sequence continues at coordinate 6,110 of NZ_JAFRNB010000173.1, read as the reverse complement.
ACACTCGATCTGTCAAAGATAAAAATGGCGATTCGCGCTGGAATTCCTCTTTCGATTACTACATATACGTTTCCTCGTGAGATGAACTTGTACATGGAGGATGTGCTTACTGCGTTCCTGAACGAGCTTGACCAAAACCACATGGCGGAATATTTGAAGTATTGCCTGAACGAGCTTGTCACGAATGGCAAGAAGGCAAACACAAAACGCATATTCTTCAAGGAAAAAGGTCTCGACATTTTCGATGACAAAGATTATGAAATCGGCATGAAGACGTGCAAAGAAGACACGATGAACAATATCAAGCATTACATGACTTTGCAGAAAAATGCGGGGTTGTATGTAAAGCTCATTCTTCAGACACGCAACAACAAAATCAAGATGGAAGTGCGCAACAATTCTGAAATGGCGTTGCGCGAATACAAACGTATGCACGACAAGCTGAGCCGTGCCCAGCAGTACACGTCCGTTGACCAGGCAATGAGCCAGATTCTTGACGATTCTGAGGGTGCCGGCTTGGGAATCATCATCATGGTGCTCATGCTGGAAAAAATCGGGCTTACAGAAGAGAACTTCCAGATTCTGTGCGAGAACGGTGAGACAATTACTCGAATTATTCTTCCTCTCAACGAGAAGACACAGAAGGAACTTTCCGTGGTGTCCCACGAATTCGTCAAGATAATCGACAGCCTGCCGCAGTTCCCGGAGAGCATCACAAAAATCAACCAGCTCTTGAACGACCCCGATTCCAAGATGAGCGACATTGCCGCGCTCATTTCCTCGGATGTGTCGCTCACCACGGACTTGCTCAAACTTGTGAACTCCGCCACGTTCGCGCTTTCGTCGCCGTGCCACAACATTGCGGATGCGGTAAAGCTTGTGGGCTTGCGCGGAATCAAGAACATGCTTCTTTCTGTGGGGTCAATAAACACCCTTCCGAAAGTGAACGAGGCATCTGGAAAGGAACTGTGGACGCACGCCTACAAAGTCGCGTTCTATTCTTACAATTTGGCGCGCAATTTCTGTGCAAAAGACCGTCATGTGGTGGAAGATTCGTATGTGTGCGGCTTGCTGCATGACATGGGCAAGCTGATTTTTGAATTTGCCCATCCTGAGATTTTGAATCATCTGAAAGCATTGTGCGACGAAAAGGGTATCTCAATCTCCGTGTTTGAAAAACTCGTGGCGGGCGTGAACCACGGCGAAGTGGGCGCATTGATTGCGGAAAAATGGAATTTCCCGGAGTCAATCATTGCGGTCATCCGCTATCATCATGAGCCTGACATGGTGAACTCGGAGGAAAAACGGCTTGTGAACCTTGTCTATCTTGCTGATATGCTTGTGCATTATCAGGCGGAAGAGGTGGAGTACAACCAGATTGATACCGATGCGTTGGCATTGTTCGGAATTTCGGACGAAAATCAACTGCTTTCAATTTCTGATAGCCTTATAAAATCATTTGAACGCGAAAACAAGTAGACATATGAATTCTTTTAGGTTATTATAGAAGTGTGTCTACATTATATGTTGTTGGAACACCAATTGGGAATCTTGGCGATATAACGTTCCGCGCCATAGAAACATTCAAATCTGTGGATGTTGTTGCCGCGGAAGATACTCGTCATACGCTTCAGCTTCTGAATCATTTTGAAATTAAAAAACCGTTGATTTCGTGCCGGTCGCAGAACGAGGAGTCTGCTTCTCAGAAGATTATAAAACTTCTTGATGAAGGTCAGACCGTCGCATATGCAAGTGATGCCGGAACGCCTGGAGTCAGTGATCCAGGTGCGGTTCTTGCCGGGCTGGCGCGAAGAGCAGGACACAAGGTCGTTCCTATTCCAGGGCCGAGCGCGTTCGCTTCGTTGGTGAGCGTTGCGGGGGCAGGCGGAAAAACCCTTGTTTTTGAAGGGTTCTTGTCGCCAAAACCAGGCCGAAGAAGAGCCAGATTGCGGGAACTTCTTCTGACAGGGGATGCCGTTGTGCTTTACGAGTCTCCGTTTAGAATCGTAAAGCTTCTGACGGATGTGGCTGATATTGATAAAAGTCGAAGAATTGTGGTGGGGCGTGAGCTTACAAAGCTTCACGAAGAAATTATTGAGGGGGCAGCCGAAGAGGTGAGGGACGAATTCGCGTCACGGGACAAGGTTCTTGGCGAATTTGCCGTTTTCATATCCGGCGTGAAAAATGTTCAACTTTCGGAAGAAAGTGACGATAATTAATATGTAAGGCAGGACACTTATGATGATAGGAAAAATTAATACCGTTAATCCGTACATGGTGCAGAGTACACGAAAAGTGAATGCTATGGAGGGCGTTACTTCTTCACCAGACACTATCGCTATTTCCGAAGAGGCTCGTGCGGCTTCGGAAAGTTATTTTTTGGCTCAGGTTGCAAAAGAAACGCCTGATGTTCGCGAGGACTTAGTTGCTTCTATTAAAGAGAAAATCAAGGATCCGAATTATCTCAACCCAGAGAGAATCGGTCTTGCAGCAGACAGAATCATGGCGGCATATGGGTTTTAATCCGCATTGGTGATTCTGAAAAAGACGGAACTTTTATTCCGTCTTTTTTTTTGAATCATCAGTAGGCTTGTTCAGAAATATTAATCTTCCGGACAAGTTGCTTTGGGCTAGTTTTGCTCGTCGAAAAAAAAGGAAAGAAAAAATGTCAGATTTTACATTCAGAATTTCACCGAATATTGTTTTGGGGTCTTACACAACGACACGGCTTGGTTCTTTTGCGTCCGAATACGGCTCTAAGTACATTCTTGTCATCGATCCCATTCTCAAAGAGTCTGGGAATACGGATAAAATCACCCAGTCGCTAAAAGACAACAATGTGGAATTTTTCATTTTCGACGAGCTTTCAAACGAAGCCGACTCGCGGATTCTTGCCCGCGCGCTTGAATTGGCAAAAAAATCCCATGTTCACGGTGTAATTGCGGCTGGTGGCGGAAAAACGCTTAATTTGGCTCGTGCGCTTGCGGCTGTGTTCAACAACGAGAGTTCCGATTTGTATTCGGTTTTCGACAGCGGCGAGATGAAGAACGAGCCTCTTCCGCTCATCGTGCTTCCTACGACAATGCGCGACTCGTTTGTGTTCACGGACAAAATTGCCATTGTGGATGCGCGCACATCAAAGCTCAAGGTCATAAAAGTACCGTCGAGCTTGTGCAAGCTCGTTTTGTTTGACCCGAACCTTATTTCTACGCTTAGCGACAACCAGATGGAGTCCATGGCCATTGAAACGCTCTGTCTTGCCACGGAGTCTTATGTTTCGCAAAAATCGAATTTTTTCAGCGACATGATTGCCGAAAAAGCAATAGAGCTTTTGAGCCTTGCAAGCGCAGAGGAAGATTCTGCCGTGACGACTCCAAAAGAAGAGCTTGTGGTGCAGGGCGGTTGTATGGCTTCTCTTGCATCTTCCCTCACATCGCTGGGAACAGCATCGCTTTTGGCGCTTTGCGTAAGCCCAAAGCAGAAAGTGTCCCGCTCGCTTGTGACATCAGTTCTTTTCCCGTATGTCATTGAAGATTGCGCCAAATACAAGGTGGCAAAACTGGCAAAAATTGCCCACATTCTAAAAACGTGCGAAACGGATGTGTCGGATGAAGAGGCGGCACAGTCCTATGCAACCTATGTGCGCCAAAGAATCGCCAAGGCGAATCTGCCGGCGCGCTTGAAGGATTTGGGGCTTACGATTGAGCAGATGGCACTTGCAGCCGAAGATGCCGCAAAGCTTGATTTTATCAATACGCTGCCACGAAGCATGACGAGTGATGATTTGTTTGAGCTTATCAAAATTGCATATTGATGATTGAAGTCGGAAAATTGAACACGCTTGAGCCTGGACAGAAGCGGCGGAAACTCGCCCTGACGTTCGGGGCTTTGGAGCGTGACATTATCGGAATCCCCGAAAAAGGGAACGAATACAACTTCAAAACTATTTCCAGAGCCGATTATATCAAACGGCTCGTTCAAATCGTTCTGCGCGACCCCGAACTTTCTCCCGAGGCAAAGACTCAGCTTGAAGAGACTATGGACCGAGTGCCATTCGATGAGAAGCGGGTATGCAACCTTGCGCGGAACACCCTGCTTTCGATTTTGGGGACGTTTCCTGCCGAATGGGATTTTATCATTGCGCCCCACCCGAATCTTCCATGCGAGAATGGTGTTGTTGCGTCGCGGAAATTTTTTCAGGGCGTGTTCGTCTATGCGGAGGATATCCGCTCTCCGTTCAACATAGGCTCTGTTTTCCGCACGGCGGAGGCGATGGGAGCCGAAAAGGTGTTTGTCTCGCCTTTGTGTGTTGACCCGAACCACCCCAAAGCGATTCGGAGCGGTATGGGCTGCATTGAGACGCTGGGATTCGAGCGGAAATCCATTGAAGAACTTGTATTGTTCGCGGGGGAAAATGACATCCCGATTTTTGTTCTGGAGACGGGCGGAACGCCCATTGGCGATTTTCACTTTCCTGAGAGGGGAATTTGCATTATCGGCTCCGAGGAGCTTGGCGTAAGCCCCGCCGCTCTTTCTGCGGCAACCTATGGGCGCGTCACTATTCCAATGACGGGGCTGAAAGCATCGCTCAACGTGGGCGTGGCTTATGGAATCTTGATGCAGAAATGGGTTGAGCATCTGGTGTAAAGCCTAAAATCGCTTTTTTGACCTTTTCTGAAAGCAAAGTCGTCTGCTGTTTATCCAACTCGTTTTTTCTGATAAAATCAATGGAATGTCTACACTGAAAATCCTGTATGCTGGAAGCCCGCTTGCTTCCGCGATTGTTTTGAAAAATCTCATGGAAAAATCACCGGCGGCTGGTTTTGAAATCGTGGGTGTTCTGACGAATCCGCCTGCAAGCCGTGGACGGCACAAGGAGCTTATCCCCACGGAAGTTGCCCAGTATGCGGCGGTGCAGGGGCTTCCTGTATTTTCGTTTGACCATCTCAAGGAAGAAGCTCGGGATGCAATTGCCCCTCTCAAGGCAGACATGATGATTTGCTTCGACTACGGAAAAATCTTTGGCCCAAAGTTTCTTGCCCTGTTCTCGCTGGGCGGAATCAATCTGCACCCGTCGCTTTTGCCCAAATACCGCGGCTGTACGCCAGTTCCAGCGGCAATCCTGAATGGGGACAAGACGCTGGGGGTATCTGTGCAAAAGCTTGCCCTAAAGACGGACGAGGGCGATATCCTTGCCCAGTGCGAAGTTCCGCTTTGTGGCTCGGAGACGACGGAAAGCCTCATGGACGGGGATGGAAAATCGAGTGTTGTAACAGATGCGGGAACAAAGCTCTTGTTGGATGTGCTGCAGTCCGTCAAGAAAACGGCGGACGGATACGAGCTTCCTTTGGCAACGCCGCAATCGGGGGAAAGCTCCTACACGCCGTTTATCAAAAAAGAGGACGGAATTATCGATTGGAGCCGGAGCGCGGCAGAAATTGACAGGCAGGTTCGGGCGTACACGCCCTGGCCTCTTGCTTCAACTGAGTGCAACGGAACCAAGCTTTTGATTTTGCGTGGGGCAGTTTCTGACAAAAGAACGGACAAGCCTGCTGGAACGGTGCTGCCGTACCAAAAATCAGTGGGAATTGAAATTGCCTGCGGCGATGGAACGATTTTTGTTGCCACCGAGCTTCAATGGCAGGCGAAAAAGGCCATGGATTACAAGAGCTTCATGAACGGAGCGAGAAATTTTATAGATTCTGTGCTAGGATAATGAATTATGGAAGATTTTTTTCAAGATGATTCAAGCGAAAATAAACCACAAACGATAACAAAGCGATTTTTGTTTCTCACAGTCATCGGGACGATTGCGTTCATGTTCATCGTGTGTCTCATAGTATTTTTTGCTACCGTGCGCGGGTCTGAGCAGGTGCTCGTGCCGAACGTGGTGGGAAAACACTGGTCTGAGGCGTTTGTCGAGATGCAGCAGAAAGAGCTGTACGCAAAGGTTCAGCTCCGCTACACGGACAGCGACGACGAGGGAATGATTTTGAACCAAACGCCCATCGGCGGCTCAATCACCAAAGCAGGTTCCCGTGTTACTCTCACCATCAGTCGGGGCGCAATCGTGAGCCATGTGGAAAATTATGTGGGCCAGAATATTGATG
>NZ_JAFRNB010000172.1 GCF_017430385.1 Treponema sp. | reverse complement strand
AGTAACATGATTTAAGCCCATACTTATGGTTCTCCTTTGTTAATTTTGGTTTTTGTGGTGAAAAACATATTAACAAATTTCCATTTGTATGGGTGTTTTTATTTTTACTATTTCAAGTTCATTTTACAATCTTCCATTTTTGAAAAAAATAATTAGCTCTGACACTCGTTGGCAGACTGAGCGATATACAATAGGTTCATAACGCAAATAAATGGAGGAAAAGCGTATGAACATTACAATTTCGGGAAATGGGGTCAAAGAAAACAAGGTCGCGTTTGACAAATTGCTTGCCAAATGGAACGAGCTTTTTACGCGCGAGGGACTTTTTGAAGAAATGGAATTTGCAGAAACGGAAAGCGATGGCACGGTTTCATTTACGAATGAAGATTCAGAACTGAGTTTTTACCAGGCGGAAGCGGGCAAGGCGAGCAGAATCGACTTTATGATTTCGGGGGAAAAGCTTGGTTCTGCACTAAACTATATCGTTGGTATGAAATTTTTGCACGACAAGGACGGATCGGAGCGTAAAAAGCTGGAAGAACCAAGCCGAAATGCCGTGATTGTGACGGAAATCGTATATGAGATTTATTCAGAAAAGCGAATTTCTTTTGTGTTCTCAAAATTCACCGATTCAAATGATGTTCTTCTGCGTGTTGAATTCAGCGATGATTCAAGCGACACTGATTTGGGAGCAAGCGTTACCGCTAGTGCAGATGACAAATCTCTTGTGTCGCTTGAAGCCCTGCTCGGCACATTGGGAAAAAATGAAATGTCAGAGCATATTTCGCTTTTTGCAAAACGGGTCAACGAATACGCGAAAAAACTTCAAGAGAAAATGACAGAAGCCGAACTCGAAGAACGATTGCAGCCCGCTTTTGATTCGTTGGATAATTTGTAGGATTTTGCTAAAATTGCAGAGAGGTATCTATGGTGACTGATGATAAAAAGCGCAAGAAAAACTCAAAACTTCAAACTTACTCAAATGTGGCTCAATCGGGCGCGGCATCAGAAGTTGTCCAGCGGTACGGCTCTGCAATTAAAGAGCATTATGTCGCCTATTCGGGTGTAGACACTGAAACAGGCGAGCAATTGAAAAAAGGACTGAAAGATATTGCAAACAGCAAGGTCAATCCCGAATACAAGGACGCAAATTTAAAACAGCAAGCGGGATTTGCCGCAGAAAACAAATACACCGCACGGCAAAATGCGGAGCGAATTATCAATAAAGACGGTTCACGCGTTCATAACACGGACATAAAAGGGAGCGGTGATTATAACGAACTTTTTGACCATATCATTACTGACAACAATGGCAATGTCATCGGTCAAGAGCAGATGAAATTTGTCGGAAGCGACCCGAAAGCCGCACTTGATAAACTTGCATCTCAAAAATTCCAAAAATATTTTGATGCCGATGCAACAATCACCGTTCCAAGTGATTATTATCAAGGAATCATTGCAGAAGCAGACAAATCAATCGCTTCTTTTCAGAAACAACTTGAGCGCGCCCGTGCAGATGGAAACACGGAACTTGCAAAAGAACTTGAAGCGAAAATCGCCAAGTATGAGAAAATAAAAACGAGCGTAAAAGATTCTGGAATTTCCAATGATGAGGCGATGGAAGCGCGGTTGCATCCTGTGATTTCTACGGCAAAAGATGTCATAAAAGTTGCTCACCGCGCAGGTGTGGAACAAGCAAAATACGGGGCGGCAATCAGCGGAAGCGTATCACTCGTGCGGAATTTTGTCGCGGTCGTAAAAGGCGAAGAATCAGCAGATGAAGCCGCACTTTCAGTTGTCAAAGACACAGGGCAAGGAGCGGCTGTAAGCTACGCGACTGCATTCGCCGGTTCTGCAATCAAAGGCGCAATGCAAAATGCAGAAAGCGAAGCCATACAAAGCCTAGCGCACACGAATCTAGCCGCAACGCTTGTTACAGTTGCCCTTGAAAGCGGAAAATCTTTGGGGAAGTATATTCGTGGTGAGATTGACGGAACAGAATGCCTTGAAGAACTAGGCGAAAAAGGCACAGGCTTGCTCAGTTCCGCGATGTTTGCTACGGCAGGGCAACTGCTCATTCCGATTCCGATTGTTGGCGGCATGATTGGCTCAATGGTAGGCTATGCGTTTGCTTCAAGTTGCTACGGTGAATTAATTGGTGCGCTCAAAGAAGCGAAGTTAGCCCATGAGGAACGCTTGCGCATAGAACAAGAATGTGCCGAAGCGATTGCCCTTATCCGCCAATATCGCGCTGAAATGGAAGTCGCCATATCAAAATATTTGAGCGACTATGTAGAAGCATTCAGCGATGCATTCAATCAAATGAACACAGCAATCGGCTTGAATGACATAGACGGATTCATGCAGGGTGCAAACTCAATTACCGCAAAACTTGGCGGCAATGTGCAGTTTGAGAATTACGATGAATTTGATTCATTTATGAAATCAGATTTGACCTTGAAAATATAAGACACAGGGGGAAATATGGAATTAGATGATTTGAAATTGTGCTATCTGTTTATAAAAACAGGTGAAACTGCGTCTGAAGAAAAACTGAAAGCATTGGAAAACGCAAAAACAAAGTCAAAACTAAGCGATTTTGAAATGCAAAACTTTGACGAGTTTTGCCACTATATTACAGATTCAAAAGATGCCGCAAAAAGACTTTTGACAATGCTTCCAAAATTGAAAAAGCAAAGCAAAAAGTCAGTTGGTATGGAAGCATTTTTCGATACAATGAACGATACATTACATCCAACTTATGAATCACGGTTACGAAATACGCCCGAAAGAGCAAGAGAGGTGTTATTCACGCTCATAGGAATTACTTCTTGTGATAAAGAGCAGTGCGAACAGGACAAGGATTTTATCAATGATTTTGCGCTTCGTATGAATATTGATGAATCCTACATACATGAATTTAAGGACATCATAAAAACTCAGCGCACACTTTACGCAAAGCATGAGAGGGCAAAAGATACTTGTAATTCTGATGAAGATAGTGAAGAACTTTTGAAGCAATGTGATGCGGATTTAAAAGTATTGGAAAAAGACATTAACGATTTAATTCAATTAGGTTAGAGGAGGAAGATTATGCCTATACCAATAATTCTCGGTGGAATTGCCGCAGGGACGGCTGCATTAGGAATCGGAAAAGGAATCAAAGCGGGCGTTGATATGAAAGATGCCAAGGATACAAACAAATATGCAAAAAGAATCATCGCCGATGCCAAGAAAGATTTAGACAAGTGCCGTAAAGCGAGCGGAACTGCACTAGAAAATTTAGGATCGAAAAAATTACAAGTTCTCGATAAAAGCATGAATCGTTTTATCGCAAGTTTTGAACAATTAAAGAATGTTGAGCTGACAGAATCGGTCGGATTAGATGAGCTTGCGAAATTTCGCATTGATAAGCAATCTATTACCAAATTAAAAGAATTAGGCAGTTACGCAACTTCTATACTTGGTGGAACTGTGGCAGGGGCTTTAGGCGGTGCGCTTACGGCTTTCGGAGCATACAGTGCGGCAATGACTTTCGCCACAGCATCTACAGGAACTGCAATCGCCACATTGAGCGGAGCGGCGGCAACAAATGCCACGCTTGCTTTCTTTGGTGGCGGCTCGCTTGCCGCTGGCGGACTTGGAATGGCAGGCGGGGCGGCAGTTCTAGGCGGATTGGTTGCAGGACCGGCACTTGCGGTAATGGGCTTTGTCATCGGAGCAAAGGCGAGCGCGCAAAAAGATGATGCCTATGCAAATTTGGCACAAGCCCGCCAAACTTGCGAAGAACTTGAAACCGCTGGCGTTGCCTGTAATGGAATTCGCAGAAGAGCTTATATGTTTTTCCGCTTGCTTGTCAAACTTGATGCATTGTTTGTTCCGCTCATTTTTAGCATGGAACAGGCAATCCAAAATCACGGTACTGATTTCCGCAGTTTTTCTGATAACGAAAAACACGCGGTAGCGGGGGTTGTGTCAATCGCAGGCGCAATCAAAGCCGTGCTTGACACTCCGATTTTGACCGAGGACGGAAAACTTACGGAAGAATCCGTCGCCATTGCAGAGGACATCTCCTCAAAAATCTGCTCATAAAGCCATGCCGTTTCCTTGCTCAAAATGCGGCGAATGTTGCCGTCATCTAGATAAAATCCCGCAACTCGCCACATTTGATATGGGAAACGGTGTTTGCATTCACCTGAAAAATAATCTGTGTGATATATATGACCAACGCCCCGAAATCTGCAATGTAGAGGCGATGTATGAAAAATATTTTGCGGAGCGGTTTACGAGGGAAGAATTTTATGCTCTGAATTTTAAAATTTGCAAAAAAATGATAAGATTGAAGAACTGCAGCAAAAAGACGAGCGTTTAGAACTCGAAAAAGAATTATTGCGTACATTAGGTACAAGACAAGGAATGGTGAGGAATTTACAATAGGAGAATAAAAAACTTGCCGATTTTAAAAGAATTTATTATTTTTATTGTTGATTGATTTTATTAAGTTAATCAACTGTAGTAAATACCACTACAAATATAAATAAAAAGCAAAAAAATTGCTATATTAGGAAAAATAAAATGGCAAAAAATTTAATTTTATTGAAGTTCGATTTTGATAATGAAAAAAAATATACAGAAGAATCTATGGAAACTTTGAGAAATGTATATCTAGGAGATGATATATATAAGCAAATAACTGATACTATAAATTTAGCAACTTTAAAAGTTTTTGATGAGAAAGACTCTAATGAATATTCAGAACTCGACTGCATTTTGGATGAAGATATCCCTAAGATTTGTAGTATAATAAAAAATACTATTTTAGAAAAGTTTTTATCTTTTCATAATAAGACAGAAGCGAATATAAAAGAAAATCTTGAAACAGATATAAAAGAAATACGAATAATTACTAATATCTATGATTTACTAGAAAAAAAACTTATCGCCTATGGTAGCGATAAAAATGTAGTTGTGAAAATAGGGTAAAAAAATGAGCAAAAATAAAGGAAAAGATGGAGAAATGCAGGTTGCTAAACTCCTAGCAAATATCAGTCAAACAAATGATAATGTAGATTTTACTCGACAAACGATAACAAATTGCCCTGATCAAGGGGCTGATTTTATTATAAAGCATGACAAAAATTTTCTACTAGAATTTGCAAAGATTGCAGATAGTTCAATTAAAAATGATAGTTTAAGAAATGTATCACAAAGAAAAAATTATGAAACACGAATTGATGTAAAAACGACGGACAAAAAATTACAAAAAGATATTGTTGATAAATTTGTTCAGGATATAAATAATTTTCCAAATTGTGATGGACATATATTAATGGGGGGAGAAGGTTTGACAAAACAGGCTAAGAAAAATTTTGATACTGCGCAAGACAATCAATCAAAAAAAAGTAAAAATATAATGTATATTCCCAATAAAGGTATCAGAAAACTTGAAGAACATTACGAGGATGAAAATAAAATAAAAACTATTGATGATATAAAAAAGAAATAACCCAATCTGACTTTTCTAATTCCATATATCTTTTTATTATAATATTAAAACACTCATTATATTTAACACAAATTCAGTTAAGTAAGGAGATTATTTCTGTGCCTTGACATCAGTCTGACCTGACTACAGGAAAAGGAAAGCTCGGTGTATGTGGTTGCCACCGCGAACAATATTTCTTCCGTGCCGCCAGAATTTTTCCGCAAGGGTAGGTTTGACGAGCTGTTTTTGGTTGAACTTCCCGATGACGAGGAACGCTGACGCATTTTCCAGATTCACCTTGCCAAGCGCGGAAAGCTTTCGCCCGCCATCGATGTGCTCAAACTGCTCCAAGCGACAGAAGGCTACAGTGGCGCGGACATCGAGAGCGTGGTCAAGGAGGCGGTGGAAGCCGCGTTCTGCGCCCCAGACGGCGAGCGCACGGTAACGACGGAGCGGCTGCTTGAAGTCATAAAAAACACAAAGAGCATTTCCGATACGCTCAAAGACAAAATCGAAAAGCTCCGCGACGAGTACAAGAAGTACAACTTCAAGACCGCGAACGGCAAGACGGAGGCAAACATAAAAACTAAAATGCAAGAAGATTCTGTGAAATTGGAAAAAGATGCACAGATGAATATTAGGACCAATATTTTTGGACTTTCTAAAATGTTTGCTTCGTTTTAACGATGAAAGACTTTTCTGGAATTTTGAAAGCATTCAAAATTCCAGAAAATAATTTTTTCAGAAATCATAAGAATCCTCAATAAATCTTTTAAAGAATTTATTCTTGTAAATAACTCTATACTCTTTTTCTAGCGTCATAGAATTTATTGATGCCACAGCAATAGCATGAATTTTTATGTCAAAATTATGTTCAGCATGATAGTTTAGAAATTTTAATATCCATTCATAGTTTAAATTATCCGAATCTAATGTATTTAAGATATTAAATTCATAATCATTGGTAATATACTTATACTCGCCACATTTTGAGCAAATTGTGTATATCGAGCACTCGCCTTGAAGATTTATATCTTCTGATTCAATGCATACCAAATTGATTAGCAAACCAGAACAATTACATCTTCTCGGCTGGATAAAGGAATTATTACAGAAAATTTTTGTTTCTATAAAGTCAAATTTAAAATCATTTGCTATGGAAATATTATGAATTTTTAACAAGTTTTCAAAATTACAATATTCTGCATTTTTAGTCCAATTATATGAACCCGTTAAAACTATATTGTTGTCTATAATACAGTATTTATTATGCAGAACGCCAAAATAATTAGGTAAGAAAGCAATTCCTACATAATCAAATTTATCTTTAAATTGTAGTATATTAATACTAGCTTTATTTGAAGTAATAATCTCAACTTTTACGCCACTTTCTTTAGCAAGCATTAGGGCATTTAAATAATCCATATCATTAAACCATGCCATGCAGATTAGAATTTCTTTTTTGGCAGTATCGATTTCTTTAAGAATCACCTTTTTCTGATTTTCAAAAAAAGCTTCTATTTCGTTTTCCATAGTTTCTAGCATTTCAATATTGAATATTGTTTAACACAAATTACCAACATCATTATGTATCTGCTCTTTGCACCAAGTCCTGACATTTTCCATATCGGCAAGAGCAGCTTTTACATGGTTTTCGCTCATTTCAAACTCCTGCGGATAGCGGATTTTTACTCCATATTGCGTGAGTTTTGCACAGGAAACAAGGACATTCTGCGGAACTTCAAGAGTCTCTGAAATAGTCGTTGCAAGGTTGCCCAGGTCGTGAGTTTTTTCTATTTCTTTTCCAAGATACTCGGTAAGGGTTTTAAGATACTTTTCTGCACACTGCTGACAGTGATAACAAATTATTTCCATTGGCTTTGGATAAAGGGTCTTGTCAAGGTGATTTGCAGTTACATAGTCCATTTCTGCAAAGCGTTCCCATTCCAATACTTCGTTAGAAATTTCGGGAAGTTTATTTTCTGTATTTTCGATTT
>NZ_JAFRNB010000171.1 GCF_017430385.1 Treponema sp. | reverse complement strand
TTCGCAATTCTGTTATTCAATTATCTCCCAGTGACCGCTGTAACCACGACCGATAAAGACAACTTTATTTTGCATTTTTGCAAGTTGGCGGGCGACAGTTTTCTTGCTCACTCCTGCTTCTGCCGCAATCTTTTCTCGTGAAATCTTTTTATCTTTTCGTATTGCTTCTAAAATTTTAACTTCAAGAGAAATTCCTTGGGGGACATCTTGGGGGACATCTTGGGGGACATCTTGGGGGACAGGGATTTCTCCCTCTTTTATTTCTTCGAGTGGGTAAAAAGTAACGAAGACCGCATCCGAATCAATCTTAAAATCGGGGGCAGAATTTCCGTACGCCTTGCACATATCACGAATTTCTTGAATTCCACGCCCCCACGATTCGATATATCCCGCCCTAAAGAACACATTCGCAACCTTGGGATTAAGCGGACGAGATTTTCCTTCGTTTATGAGCTGGTCGGGTGAAATTCCTTCTGGCAAAATACTGTCGTTCGCAATTCTGAGCTTATCTTTGTACACACGAATCTGAATTGGCGTAAAACTGCCGTAATTTTTATGAACGATGGCATTCAGCAGAGCTTCCCGCACGGCATCCTTTGGGTAAGGATATTTTTCAACGCGGGTAATTCCTTTGAATGAGATTGGTGCTGTCAGATATTTTGTATACAGCAAGTCCATGATTTTATCAGCCTGCTGCAAAAGCGAGCCGTGAATCTCATCTTGATACAAAATCGTCGAGTCATCGGCAAAAAATCCTATTTTTATCCATGCCCCTGTAATCCATTTTTCTGGATTGTGATGAAAAACCAAAACCCCTGCACGAGTCACATTCCCGTCAGTAAGCAAATCGAGTTTTTCTGCCAACATTTCATTTGAAACCGAAACATCTTTTTCTGCCATTCTCGCACTTATGCGAGCTTGCTCACGGAAAATATCAAACGCATCGTTACGAAAAGTAGAAATGTCGGTTTTATCAATCACCGCTGCATCCCACGAAAGCCCAGTTTTCTTCAGCAAAAAGCGGGAAAGCGCATTCCCCTTCAGTTCCTGCTTTGTTGAGCCGCTACGATAATGATACTCTCCCTTGTAATTTACAGGGTAAGGACTTGCATCAACTGTTATTCTGATATATTGAAGTCCGTTTTCTTGAAGCAAATCTACATCTGCAACCACAGTCAGCGTGTCACGAATTAGATTCGGAAGAACTTCCATCAGTTTTTTTGAATCTCTTACTCCGCACACAGAACCGTCATCACACTTGCCGATATAAATAACTCCGCCCTGTGCGTTCGCAAAACCGCAAATCCATTTGAGATATTCATCACGCCAACTTTCTTTGTATTCGATTAATTGGGATTCCATTTAATTCTTTACTTTCCTCTTAAGCACTTTATAAAATCAATAATGTTTTTGATATTGAAAAGTCCTAGGCATGAAAAAAATAAGGCAATTTTATTATAGTGTTTCGAAAATTTTTCAACGGAAATATATGAAACTACAAATGCCAATAATATTGCAAAAATACTAGGAAAAAGTCTTTTTAAAACATTTTTGCAAATGCTTATTACCGTTTTTACGGCATTTTTTCTTTTTTGCTGTTTTAATACAATTTCTTTATATTTTTTTAACTCTTCTATTTCTTTTTCTTTCTCACCAAGAGTTTCTTTAGTTTTTTCATATTCGGCTTTTCGAATTTCATTGTCGCAAATAATACTGTTTACACTATCCTCGGATAAAACATTTAGTAAAAAGTCTACTTCATTTGCTTTTATATCTTCTGGTTTTCGATTTTGAAGTCGTAAATCTGCAACAGTTTCTGCCACCAATGCTTCAGTGACTTCGCCATCTGCAAATTTTTCTGTTAACTCTTGATATTTATCAGAAATATTTGCAGATATTAAACTTGAAAATACAATTCTTGCTTTATTAAAAACATCGAAGGAATTTAGAAGTTTTGTCTTGCCAAAACCTTTATTCAAAAGAAACCAAAAATGTTCTGTCAAATAGTCCAATGATGTTGCTCTAGGAATATCTCCATCATTGTAAATTGTGGTATTCCATGATTGCTTTAAAATTTCAGATTTTCCTGTTACAAGAATATACTTTATATTTCTTAAGTTTTCTGAATTATTTCCTTTTCGCAAAATGTTTATATAATTGAGATAGTGGTGTATTTCAAATTCACCGCCTTCAATATTATATTTGAAATTAACCTCTGTATAGTACTCATTTTCATCCTTCCCTATTTGAAAATCTTTCAAAAAAGTTAGAAATTGTTGTTTTTTTAGAAGAATATCACTTGGTGTTTTGCAATTCTCAACAATATTGGACATAGCTGTTGAAGTTGAAATAAGTTTTCCATTTTCAATATTTTTTTCAGCAGCATAAAAATAATCATTAATTTCTTTTTCTATCTCTGAAAAATATTTCAGTTCTATAAATTGCCCTGTTTTATTTATTTCTTTTACAAGTTTTATGAAATCTTCTGCCAATTGTTTAAAATACAATCCATTATATCCATAAAGATGAAACAAAATCTCCATATCCAAATAAATAGTCAATTTTGTATTCCAGGCTCCACGAACATCATTAATGGCATTATCTGATATAAGAGATGTTGTAATTCCAGAATAGATAATAATTCCTTCTTTTACAGCAGACAAAGTTCTTTTATAATCTTTATTTTCTTCATTTTCAATTAAAAATGCAGTTATAAACTTTAAATTCTTTTCATTTTTACAGTTCGACTTTAACAAATATTCTGAAAAATCTTTATATAATAACTCTTTATCTTTCTTTGATAATTCTGATTTTTCATTTTTCTGAACGAAGTTAATGAGATTGCACAAAATTTCGTCCGTCTCTTTTTTATACTCATTAAAATCCGCAATTTTTGAATCTGGAAGTTCTTTAAAGTTTATATAATAACGCTCTAATTTATTTTCAAAAGTTACGCCTGCTGTACGAGATAAGACTTTCTTTAACACAGCTTGTGGTAAATTAAAGCCATAAAACTCATTAAATTCAAAAACAAAAGAAGAAAGAACAAAATCATATTTTTTTCTTTCTTCTATGAAAGTAACAACATAATGCGCCAAGAGTTCATAAATACTTTTTTTTGCATCATACAATTTTGAAAAAACAGCATAAGTCGATAAAAGATAATAATTCATCCCTATATTTCCTCTTGTAGACTTTATTCTACTGCATAAATCGGAAAAAATCATCATCAGAATCAGTTTTAGTTTTTTGAGGCCCAATTGATCCAGTTCTTTCCTCAAGGGTACGGCTACGCCGCCTTTCGCATCCTTAACGCATTGGCAACAAAACGCAACATTTGCTAAAATGTAGACATGGATTCAATACCTGTGCAACATTTCGGAGCTTTTGTTCTTACTAAAAAAGGAAGTATTGATTTTGGAGAAATTTCTCCATCTGTTGCAAATATTATAAAAAGACAATCTGGAAAAATTCGCCTAAGAATAGGTGTTCAAATTGAAAATGAAAAAGGTAATTACGGTGAAAAACACATTGAACGACCGGAGCGGATGGAAGCATTGAATAAATGCGGTTTCGACAACGCGCGAGATTTCATAGAAGATGTCTGCTCAGATTATGATGCAATTTATCAAGGTCAAAATGGCTCTCTGATTCTCGTAAAGGCATACACAGAGCGAAACCACATTGCTATTGTAAAACTCATGCCGTCAGCGGACGGTGATTTTTATGATGTACAGACTGGTTATCCGTCAAGGAAGAGCGGGAAAAACAAAAAACCGCTGCTCTGGAAACGCCAGTAACAGCGGTCATTACAGATAGAAACGGGCGCCGTCCGTTAGTCCGCAACAAGTGCGAAGCCCATTCAAGCGCATTCTATTGGGCTACCTATAATCAATATAACACATTTCTGATATTTGTCAAATGGGCTGATGTGGAAAATGATTTAGTCGAGTGTTTACTTTTCTAGCCCAAATCTACAGCACTACGCTAAGCAACAAAGTTGCGACGCATCCTTAACGCAATGAAGAGGGTAAGTTAATTAAATACTCTCAGTTTCATTCAGAACCAATGCACCTAATAACCCCCATTTCTTTCAGTTTTGCCATGTAATCATTAATTCTTGTTCGATGGATTCCAATTTTTTCAGTAAGTTCAGATTGTGTAACAAAGACATTTTCTGATAATGCGGCGAGTATTTTCTTTTGTGTCAGTGAAAGGTTTACAGTAGCGTTTTCAATATCCTGCTCATTCGGGCGGGATTTTTTTTTGTAGAAGCGACTTTGATATATATTCAAAATTGGAGAAAGTTTTAGACAGCAATGAGACAATATTTAAATATAATCGGAATGAAACAATCTTTTCCCAAAAGAGACTACGATTACTCGCAGAATCATATTTTGTGGAAAGTTATATCGAAAAAGAAAATTGATTTAGCAATCAGGAGAGAATTTGTGTTGTTCGCTAAGAAATGAAATATGACTTCATGTTGTCAATATTTTACTTGATAATCATTTTTTACATCCTGTCAACTATGATTTTTAGAAAAAGTTTGTAAAAATCTTTTTCATCGCTTTCTACGAATCTATCAACCACGAAACATAAGAAGTCGGTTAATATAAACTCATTCAAGCGAATCAATTCTGACAAGTCAATCGGAAAATATCCCATTCGTTTATGGTTCAATTCCCAAACTTTTTCCAAAGAATAAGGAGTCGCATGCACATAGTTATTGCTTATTTTAAACAATTCGTCATATTTTGCATTTTTTAATTCCTTGACTAGATGGGAAAGACTTCTTAATTCAGGTTCCGAAATCCAACCATACGGCTTATAAAATGATTCATCATGCTTATCTTCTATATCGGCTTTTGTACCGTCAAATTCTGATTTTTGGTATTCTCTATAATCTTGAAACCTTTTTGCCTCATTTTCACCTTTTTTCCAAAGATATTTTGAGATTGAAAAAGCCTCAAGCATTAATCGTAAATTCGACATTGCAGATAAACCATAACCATTTGTAAACAATGCGATATTTTCATCAGTTGCAATCTCACATCGCAACAATGCGGTCTCTATAACATTTATTCTTCGCCCGTATATTTCGTTATGAAGTTTACCTTGAATAATCGAATTCCATAACTCAAATGCAAAACAACGAAGCACAATGAGCCTGTCGATGTTTTCATCTTTCTGAAACAGAGACTGGTGTTGTTTATTGGATTTTTTATATTGTTTCACAGTCGGAGAAACAGTTTTTAAAAGAAGTTTGTGGATTTCCAAATCACTGTATTTCTCTGAGTCTGTCGTCATAAAAAGTTTTAAAACTTGCTCGATTATTTGCATCTTATTTCACCGTGTATGTTGCGATTCCTTCATAACTTCCTTTTTGGGAATTTGCAACAGATAATTTTACCTCTTTTACATTTGTTAGAAATACAATAATGAAATTTCACAGTTCTTACGAGTTAATGAAAAATAATTAGATTGTAATACACAAAAAACGCCGTTCTTTCAACAATCGCTCGTTGAAAAGAACGGCGTTCATTTTTCAGCAAATCTCCCCTCACAGGGCAAGAACCCCATGAGGAAAAACTTCCTTATTTGTAAAGTTCAATAAGCTTCTGCAAATGTTCGAAGCGGGCCTTTGCTGCCTGCTCGTTTCTGTCGAAGAGAACTTTAGCGCGTTCAGGGAACTTACGTGTAAGTGCCGAGTAGCGTGTTTCGTTGTTGAGGAATGCCTGATAAGTTCCGTCACCTTCTTTAGAAGTGAGTGTGAACGGATTCTTGCCTTCTGCTTTAAGAGCAGGGTTGAAGCTGAAGAGGTTCCAGTAACCGGCTTTTACGGCAGCCTTCATTTCATCCTGACAGTGGTTCATACCGCCCTTAACACCATGGAGTTCACATGGAGCGTAGCCGATGATGAGTGAAGGACCGTTGTAAGCTTCTGCTTCCTGAATAACCTTGAGGGCCTGTGCAGGGTTAGCACCGAGGGCAATCTGTCCAACGTATACATAACCGTAGCTCATAGCGATTTCAGAAAGGGATTTTTTGCCCATTTCCTTACCGGCAGCAGCGAACTGACAAACTTCACCGATGTTTGAAGCCTTAGATGCCTGTCCACCTGTATTTGAGTACATTTCTGTATCGAATACCATAACGTTGATGTTTTCGCCTGAAGCAAGAACGTGGTCGAGACCGCCGAAACCGATATCGTAAGCCCATCCGTCACCACCGAAGATCCATACAGATTTCTTAGAGAGGTAAGCTTTCTTTTCCAGGATTTCTTTTGCTTCTGCTGAACCGTCTTTTTCCAGAGCTGCAATAAGGGCTTCAGCTGCAGGAGCATTTTCCTTTGTGCTGTCCTTTGTAGCCATGAAAGCGTCGATGGCTTCTTTGAGAGCGCCTGAAGCGTTCATTGCATTAAGCTTTTCAATAAGACCGTCGCGGATATATTTCTGGCCTGAGTACATACCGAGACCGTGTTCAGCGTTGTCTTCAAAGAGTGAGTTAGCCCATGCAGGACCTTTCTTTGAGTCCTTGTTGATTGTATATGGAGCTGTTGCAGCAGGACCACCCCAGATTGAAGAACATCCTGTAGCATTTGAAATGTACATGTGTTCGCCGAAGAGCTGAGTGATTAAGCGTGCATAAGAAGTTTCTGCACAGCCTGCACATGAACCAGAGAATTCAAGAAGCGGCTGGTTGAACTGGCTTCCCTTGACTGTGTTGTCGCCGAAACCAGAATCTGCTTTCTTTGAAACATTTGCAACGAGATAGTTCCATGCCGGCTGCTCTGAGAGGCGGCTTTCCTGTGGAACCATTGTAAGAGCCTGTACCGGACAAACTGTTGTACATTCTCCACAACCCATACAGTCGAGAGGGCTGACAGAAAGTGTGAACTTGTATTTTCCAGCCTTTGGCTTGAGGTCAACTGCTTTTCCGCCGTTCTTTTCAACTTCAGCTGCTTCTGCATCTGTAAGGAGGTATGGGCGGATTGTTGCGTGTGAACATACGAATGCACAGTTGTTACACTGAATACATTTTTCTGAATCCCACTGTGGAACATTAACAGCTGTACCGCGTTTTTCGTAAGCAGATGCTCCCAGCTGGAACTGACCGTCAGCAATGTCCTTGAATGCTGATACAGGAAGATTGTCACCGTCCATAAGAGCGATAGGGTTCATGAGCTTTTCTACCATTTCTACAGTAGCTTTTTCACCCTTAAGGGCAGGTTTAGCTGCGTCTGGAGCCGGATTCTTCCATGAAGCAGGAATCTTAACTTCGTGAAGAGCACCTGCACCCTGGTCGATAGCCTGACAGTTCATGTCAACGACATCCTGACCCTTCTTAGAGAATTTGGCAACAACCTTTTCCTTCATGTACTTGATGGCTTCTTCAGCTGGAAGAACGCCGGCAAGTTTGAAGAATGCAGACTGGAGAACTGTAGAAGTTCGTTTTCCAAGACCGATTTTTGTTGCGATGTCAACTGCGTCTACAGTGTAAACCTTGATTTTGTGGTCAGCGATGTATTTCTTTGATTCAGCAGGCAAGTGCTTGTCAAGTTCTTCGTCGCTCCACTGGCAGTTTATGAGGAATGTACCGCCGTCCTTAACATCCTGAACCATCTTGTAGCCCTTGATGATGTAAGACTGGTTGTGACATGCAACAAGGTCAGCCTGGTTGATGTAGTATGGCGAGCGGATCGGTTTGTCACCAAACCGGAGGTGAGAAATTGTGATACCGCCGGTCTTTTTAGAGTCATACTGGAAGTATGCCTGAATGTATTTGTCTGTGTGGTCACCGATGATTTTTGTAGAGTCTTTGTTTGCACCTACAGTACCGTCACCGCCGATACCCCAGAATTTACATTCAACTGTACCTTCAGCAGATGTGATTGGAGCCGGTTTAACTTCAGGAAGAGAGAGGTTTGTAACATCATCAACAATTCCCAAAGTAAAGCGTGGTTTAGGATCTTTTTTAGCAAGTTCTGTGTAAACAGCGAATACTGAGCTTGGAGGTGTGTCTTTTGAACCAAGACCATAGCGTCCGCCAGAAAGAACCACATCGTTAAGACCTGCTTCGCGGAGAGTTGCTGCAACATCCAGGAAGAGTGGTTCACCCAAAGAGCCCGGTTCCTTTGTGCGGTCGAGAACTGCAACCTTTTTAGCTGTTTTAGGGAGCTTTTCAAGGAATTTTGCAGATACCCAAGGTCTGTAGAGGTGAACCTTAATAAGTCCGACTTTTTCGCCCTTCTTTGTAAGGTAGTCGATAACTTCTTCTGCAACATCACAGATTGAACCCATTGCAACGATTACGCGGTCTGCATCTTTTGCACCGTAGTAGTCGAAAAGGCCGTAGTTTGTGCCCAGCTTTTTGTTGATTTTGTCGATGTATTTTTCAACAATTGCAGGAAGTGCATCATATGTTGAATTACATGCTTCTCGGTGCTGGAAGAATACGTCACCGTTTTCGTGTGAACCGCGCATAGCAGGATGTTCAGGATTTAATGCATGGTCACGGAATGCTTTTACTGCATCCATGTTTACCATTTCTTTAAGATCTGCATAATCCCATGTTTCGATTTTCTGAATTTCGTGTGAAGTACGGAAACCGTCAAAGAAGTTGATGAATGCAACTTTGCCTTCGAGAGCTGCAAGGTGAGCTACCGGAGCCAGGTCCATTACTTCCTGAGGGTTTGATTCAGCAAACATTGCAGCACCTGTCTGACGGCAGGCATAAACGTCTGAATGATCACCGAAGATGTTCAGGGACTGTGTAGCAACACAGCGTGCAGCAACATGGAATACACAAGGAAGCTGTTCAGCAGCAATCTTGTACATGTTAGGAATCATCAGGAGAAGACCCTGTGAAGCTGTAAATGTAGTAGTAAGTGCACCAGATGCAAGTGAACCGTGAACTGTACCTGCGGCACCGGCTTCTGATTCCATTTCGATAACCTTTACCTTGTTACCGAAGATGTTTTTCTGACCACTTGCAGACCAGTTATCAACCCAGTCAGCCATTGGTGATGACGGAGTGATTGGATAAATACCGGCAACTTCTGTAAAGGCATAAGCAACGTGTGCGGCAGCCTGGTTACCATCCATAGACTGTTTCTTTCTGGACATTTTGTCCTCCTATATAGAAAATCGATACAAAAGAAAACGCATGAGAATTTACGTTTTCTTTAAAGTAGATAATTTTGTTATTGTTTCTAGAATACTCCGAATACGCAATTTTCACAAGGGTTTTTAATTCTTTAAACACCTGATGGACATCAAAACAACACTATTTTTATTCAAGATTATTGTTGTATTAGGATTTTTGAACCTTACAACAAAACCGCATTCATGCTATAAAGAAACAAACACCCCTCGCATTTGCGAAAATATACGGAGGTACTCAAGATGAATATTCAATTCTTTGTTTGCAAAAAATGTCAGAAAATCGCAGTTATCGTAAAACCCTCTTCATGCCCTACAATTTGCTGCGGCGACGAAATGGTTGAACTTAAACCGGCCAGCACGGACGGAGCCACAGAAAAACATGTTCCTGTTGTTACAGTTAACGGACAGACAGTTAATGTGGCAGTTGGTTCTGTTGACCACCCTATGCTCCCGGAACACTATATTGAATGGATCCTTCTCCAAACCGACAAAGGAATCCAGAAAAAAACCCTGGAACCGGGCCAGCCGCCAAAAGCCGACTTTGCCCTCCTTCCGGATGAAAAGGTCCTAGCCGCCTACGAATACTGCAACCTCCACAGATTGTGGAAGAGTAATTAAAAAAAAACGCCGGTCCCGCCCGAAGGCAGAACTGGCGTCCTTTACGAAAATGTATACAGTTTTGCACGAGTTTTAATGTATAAACTCGCTAGTTTAATTCGATTTATCGAATTAAACTGTGATATTCCTGCAGGCTCTTTACTCCGCCTTCACCGCCATTGCCGTTTTTAACTGCTGCAATTCCCTGAACGGCTGCAACTGCTCCGGCAAGTGTTGTGATATATGGAACCTTGTACTTCAGGCAAACCTTGCGGATTGTTTTGCGGTCTTCGGCGTAGTTTCTCTTAGCCTTAGGTGTGTTGATTACCAAACAAACTTCCTTGTTCATAATCATATCTACTACGTCCGGGCGGCCGACTCCAATCTTGTTCACCACGTCGCACTTGATTCCGTTTGAGTTGTAGAAGTCTGCTGTGCCCTGTGTGCCAACCAGAGTGAAGCCCAAGTTCTTCAGAGTTTTTCCGATTTCAAGAACCTGATCTTTCTGGCCTTCCTTGTTGCTGAGGGAAATAAGAACCTTCTTGTTTTCCCAGGCAGCCGGTGCGTGTGGCAATTCTGAACCGGCAGCTTCCTGTGACTTATAGAATGCCAGAGGGAAGTTTTCAGCAAGGCCAAGAACTTCACCTGTTGAACGCATCTCAGGGCCAAGGATTGGGTCAACTCCAGGGAAGCGGGCCCAAGGAAGAACAGCCTCTTTTGCTCCGTAGTAAGGAATCTTCTTGTCTTTGAGGCCGAGTGATTCGAGAGATTCACCAAGCATCATACGAGTTGCAAGGCGGGCCATCTGAGTGTCACAAACTTTAGATACAAGTGGCACAGTGCGACTTGCACGTGGGTTAGCTTCAATTACATAAACCTTTCCATTTTCGATTGCGTACTGCATGTTCATCAAACCGCAAACGTGGAGGCTTTCTGCAATTTTCTTTGTATATTCTTTGATTGTTGCGAGGTTATCAGCAGGAATCGAAACTGGAGGAATTACACAAGCTGAGTCACCAGAGTGAATACCTGCAAGCTCAACGTGCTCCATAACTGCCGGAATGTAAACGTGAGTTGAATCAGCCAAAGCATCAGCTTCGCATTCAAGAGCATTCTTGAGGAAGCGGTCGATAAGAAGAGGACGGTCTGGAGTTACACCAACTGCCTTTTCAACATATTCCTTCAAAGTAGCTTCGTCATAGATTACTTCCATTCCGCGTCCGCCCAAAACGAAGCTTGGACGAATCATGATAGGGTAGCCAATCTTGTCAGCACAAGCCTTAGCTTCATTAAAGTCAATTGCCATTCCGCTTTCCGGCATTGGGATTTCAAGTTTTTCCATCATGTGGCGGAAGAGGTCGCGGTCTTCGGCGATGTCGATAGAATCAATTGATGTACCGAGGATGTTTACGCCGTTTTCCTGAAGCTCGCGGGCAATGTTAAGTGGAGTCTGTCCACCAAACTGTACGATAACTCCGAACGGTTTTTCTTTTTCGTAAATCTGAAGAACGTCTTCTGTTGTAACAGGCTCGAAGTAGAGCTTATCAGAAGTATCATAGTCAGTAGAAACAGTTTCTGGGTTACAGTTTACGATGATTGTTTCGTAGCCCATTTCCTTAAGCTGCATAGCCGCATGACAGCAGCAGTAGTCAAATTCAATACCCTGACCGATTCTGTTCGGGCCTCCGCCCAAAATCATGATCTTTTTCTTGTTGTCAGTTGCAACGCTCTTATCTTCGCAGTTATATGTTGAATAGTAGTAGTTTGCGTTTTCTACACCGCTTACAGGTACAGCGAGCCAGCCTTCCTTGATGCCCAGTTCGTTGCGGCGCTTGCGGATATCTTTTTCTGCAACCTTGAGGATTTTAGAAAGGTATTTGTCTGAGAAACCGTCTTTTTTAGCCTGAATCAAAAGCTTGTCTTCCGGAACGCGTCCAGGATTTTTGAGCATTTCTTCTTCGAGGTCTACGAGTTCCTTCATCTGTTGGAGGAAGTACATCTTAACGTATGTGATATCGTGAAGTTTTTCGAGAGAAACTCCCTTGCGGATTGCTTCGTACAACTGGAAATATCTTTCTGAACTTGCTGTTTTGAGCATTTCGCAAAGTTCTTCAGGTGATTTTTTGTTAAAGTCTTTTGCAAAACCAAGACCTGAACGGCCGTTTTCGAGACCGCGGATTGCCTTCTGGAAAGTTTCCTTGAAAGTTTTACCGATAGCCATAACTTCACCAACAGCCTTCATTGAAGTACCGAGTGAGTCTTCTGCACCACGGAATTTTTCGAATGCCCAGCGTGCAAATTTAAGAACTACGTAATCTCCGTCTGGAGCTCCGCCCGGAGTATATTTATCCAATGTTCCGTCGCGCCAGTATGGGATTTCGTCAAGTGTAAGTCCTGAAGCGAGTTTTGCAGAAATCAAAGCAATCGGGAAACCGGTAGCTTTTGAAGCAAGGGCAGAAGAGCGTGATGTACGAGGGTTAATTTCGATAATTACAACTTCGCCTGTTTTTGGGTTGTGTGCAAACTGAACGTTTGTTCCGCCAATAACGCCGATTGATTCAACAATCTTGAATGCCATTGCCTTGAGTTTTTCTTCAAGTGCCTTGTCGATTGTCATGAAAGGTGCAGAACAGAAAGAGTCACCAGTATGAACACCAACAGCGTCGATGTTTTCGATAAAACAGATTGCAACCATCTGGTTTTTCTTGTCGCGTACAACTTCAACTTCAAGTTCTTCCCAGCCGAGAATTGACTGTTCAATCAAACACTGGTGTGTCATTGAAAGGTCGAGACCGTTGGAAACGATTGTGCGGAGCTCTTCAACGTTGTAACAGAAACCGCCTCCCTGGCCGCCCATTGTGTAAGCCGGACGAACTACAAGAGGGAATCCGATTTCGCTTGCGATTTTTTCTGCACCTTCAACAGTGTGACAGATGTCAGATTTTGGAGTTGCAATGCCGAGTTTCTGCATTGTTTCCTTAAAGATTTCGCGGTCTTCACCACGTTCGATAGCATCGAGGTTTACACCGATAACCTGAACACCGTACTTTTCGAGAATGCCTGCCTTGTTCAATTCCATGGCCATGTTCAAGCCGGTCTGGCCGCCAAGGTTTGGCAAAATTGCATCCGGGCGTTCCTTTTCGATAATCTGAGAAAGACGCTCAACATTAAGCGGCTCGATATAAGTTGCGTCGGCCATTACCGGGTCAGTCATGATTGTAGCCGGGTTTGAGTTTACCAGTACAATTTTGTAACCCTGTTCACGAAGAGCCTTACAAGCCTGTGTTCCTGAATAGTCGAATTCACATGCCTGTCCAATGACAATCGGACCTGAACCGATAATCATAACCTTGTTGATGTCTGTTCTTTTCATATATCTATTTTCTCCTTACTAAAAACCAATTTTTGGGCGTTACCCTCCAGTCTGTCATTGCCCGGCTCGCTTGAAACTTTGTTGCGAATAGACCGGGCAATCCCATCCTTACGGGTCGGGCTTTTCGGGGTTCCGCTATCGCTCCAGCCTCCTCGCTCGCTTTGCTCGCTGCGGTGGCCGCTTCGCGCCCCTACAATCCCTAACGCTTTTTCACTTCAACAGTTTCCTGTCTTCCACCGCTTCCAAAACCTTCATTTGCTGAATTGCAATTTTATTCAGTTCCGTAAGCCGCTCGCTCTGTTCCATCCCCTTCTGAATGAACACAGCGTTCAGATTCTCCAGATTGCTCAGACAAATCAACTGATTTATCGTTGCGTAATCGCGGATGTTTCCCTTCAAATCGGGATTTGCTTCCCGCCACTCTTTTGCAGTAATTCCAAAGAGAGCAACATTCAAAACATCAGCCTCTTCAGCATACACAAAAGATTTCTGCTTCGCTGTAAGCTCTGGCGGAATTAAGTTCTGCTTTATTGCATCCGTGTGGATGTGATAGTTCAACTTTGAAAGCTCGCGCTTTACCGACCAGCCAAGGAGCTTCTGCTCTTCTTCCTTTAAACGCTGAAATTCTTTTGCAACATATAATTCAAATTCAACAGAAATCCAACTTGCAAACTTAAAGGCGATATCTTTATGTGCGTAAGTTCCGCCGTAGCGACCAGACTTTGAAACTATTCCGATTGCCCCTGTACTTTCAATCCATTTGGAAGGAGAAAGTGTAAAAGCATTCAATCCAGCTTCTTTTTTAAACCCCTCGAATTCGAGGGGTTTAAAATCAGGATTATATAAACTTTCCCAAATTCCAAGATATTCGATTGTGTTGCGGTTACGAAGCCAGTTTGCAATTACAGCATTCGGCTCATCAGACTTAAAGCGTGCAATATCGGTAAGCGAAAGAAAATCTTCATTGCTAACTTTTATAACAGAGACCGATGTATTTTTTACTGTCAAAGTCTGAGCCACAGCTTCTCCTTACACTAAAAAAAAGGCGAACTCTAAAAAGAATTCGCCTTAGAAATCACAAATAAAAATGAAAACCGCAAACGCAAGTTTTGAGAATCATCATGTAATCGGTTTGTTCAGTTTTCATACTGAAAACATATTATATCAAAAATCACTTTTTCGGGCAATAGGGTATCTATTCTCCTCTGCTAGAACTCCCGGATGGCACAAACGTTAAAGTAATCAAATTTTGAAGTTGCAGAAGAATATATTCCGGCATAGTATTCAACAAAGGCATACGCTGTGTTGTCTTCATCACCGCTTGCCTGTGTCGATGTCCAGAACCCATTCTGATAATCAAATACAGAATCTTTGCCAGTGACAAACTTGAATACAACATTTATATCATCACCCTCGTCGTCAATGAATCTGATGTCGTAAAGCTCAAAAAATTCTGCAAGACTTGGAAGATACCAACCGTCATCATATTGATTTCCTGGAGCATTGTAATTCTTTGCAAAATAAAAGGCTGGATATTTTGATGAGTCATCAGTGTCATTTTCTTTGCCATTTGCAGTAAGAAATTCTCCAATCTGCTTCAGATTATCACTTCCGTTTTTGTCGTTTGCAGTTTTATCCTTAAAGTAAAAACGTCTATACGATGGGTAACAGTCATCTGGTTCACACTTTATTGTATCGATACTTAACTCGCAAGCATTCGCTTCTTCTGAACACCAGTTATAATCAGACGCAGTGTTAAAACCAACTCCCAAAGTTCTTTTTGTCGAATTGTCATTTTCGCTGTTCAAACCTGTTCCTACATAGAAAATTACGGCAACAGCGTTGTCTTTCTGTGATTGAGTAAGCTCAAGATCTTCTGAGTAAGGTGTAGCAGAGCCGTCACTAAACACAATGTCTCCAACCTCTTTTGCTATGGAGGCCGGTTTTGTACCAATCAAGCCTTCAAAATCAGCTGGTGACAAATCAAGCGGAACTGTGTAATCAGAGCATTTAACAGTTGTTGCCTTGATACCATTGTGCCAGTCGTCACCACGATTTACATAAGTCCAATCTTCGGCTGTTCCTTCATAGTTGATGGTATCAAGCTTACTGCACGCATCGAATGCATTATCTTGAATGTCTTGAAGTGATTCAGGAAGCGTAATGCTTTTTAGATTACTATTGTGAAATGCATTCTGACCGATATTGTCAAGCGCGCTGTTTTTTTCAAAGGTGATTTCTTCAAGTCCACTATTCTCAAAAGCATTTCGGCCTATGGCTATTACGCTTGCTGGAATGGTGATTTTTTTAAAGCTCGTAGATTCGAAAGCAAACTGAATAATTTTCGTGAGCGTTTTTGGCAAGATGATACCGGTAAGATTCACAGGATTGTATGTAGTTGGATTATCATGATAGAATGCACAAGATGGAATAAAGGTAATGTTTGTCTCACTCAAATCAAGGTTTACACTTAAACCCTGTGCGTCACAAATAGCTTCAAGAATTGCAGTGAAACGAGGGTCTTTCCAGTCATCGTAGCCGCTTGAATTAGGAGTTATACCATCAGCCATATTGGTGAGTTTTAGGTTGATTTGGTCAAATCCTTTTTCCAGCAGAGCCTGCAAGTTGAGTTTATCCTTTAGTTTGTCAATTCCCTGTTTGTAAATAAGGTCAATGCGCTCTATAGTGAGGGTGTCTGTCCAGTATGCCCAAAGCGTTATATCGCCCATCATCTCGGATTCAATGCAGTCCACAGCTTCTCCGTCTGTTTCCGCATCATACCAGCCATCAAAGAAGCAGTTCTTTTTGTAGATTTCAACTTCGCCGTCATCATTCAAAACTACGCCGTCACTCCGTATGCCATCCCACGGCAAATCAATTGCATCGTATTCATCAAAGTTGTGTCTCGTATAAGAACCGGGGAAAGTTCCTGTGAATGTTCCGCCGTTCAGGTTGAGCGTAATTTTGTAGATGTGTGCAAGGTCTTCGTTGCTTGCAATCACAGGGCTAGAAGTGCTTGTAACGCCGTCGGTAATGCCCGCGTACTCTCGCCACTGGCCAAGTTTGAGCGTTTTTTCTTCGTCGCCGTAAAGCGTGTACACAAGCACATAATTTCCTGCCGCAATGTCGCTTCGTGCATAAGTTGCTTTTCCGTCTGCAAAGGTGAGCGAAGGGTTTTCATCATCTTCAGAAAAACACGTTTCTTCGTCTGTCTGGTACAGCCATGCTTCCACGGCTTTTACCGCATCCGGCACGGTAAGCGTTACATTGATTGCGCCTTTTCCTTCGGTTGAAAGAGCTGCGAGCGAAAGCGTAAAGGAAAGGCTGTTCACTCCTGCTTCAATCGTCTTTGTGGTTGATCCCTGCCATGTAGCCCCGCCTTTTACAGCCGTGAGCGTGAATGTGTAGGTTGTGTCCGCATACACCGCGAACTTTTGGGTGGTCATTTTTGCGTAAGCGGAACTTGTGCTGTCGGTCGTCCATGTGCCAAAAGTCTGTGGAACGGTTATAGCATTGCTGCGTATCTGTTGGCCTGTGAGCGTAAAGCTTGTAAATTCATCAGCACCAGTCACTGTAGGAAGTGCCGTGCGGCTCGCGCTGTCCATGCCGACTGTGATGTATGCGGTTTTGCCGTCCGTGCCTGTGTCCTGCTTTTCAAATGTGTTTCCCATCGAGCAGGAAGCAAAAACAAGCGCGGTCACTGCCGCAAGTGCTGAAAGTAATTTTCGTTTCATTTTCTATTCTCCCTAGTTAATTTTAACCTTGTGATGATTCATCATCGTCTGCTACTTTGAGTGTAATCACTGCGGTGTACTCAACGCCGTTCTTTGTGGCAGTCAGCACAATCGGAATTGATGTTCCCGGTTCAGAAGATGCAAATACACGCTCGGCTAATGTAAGAATCATACCATCATCACTCAACTGTACCCCTGTATCTGATGAAGAACCGTCTAAATCAGTTCCGTTAATGCTCCAGCTGTAGTTTGTAAAGCCAGATTCTGCCCAAAACTTAATTAGTTCAATTGTTTTGGTAGTACCAATAAGCGGAACTGTCACTGTTTCAGCAGTTTCTTCTATAGAAACTCTGATTATAGAATTATTCAATATGACCAAAACCTGTGAGCCGTAAGGAATGCCGTTCTTTGTCGCGCTGAGCGAAATCTGATATGCATCTCCATTAGTAAGGTTGGTATCTTCAGTTTTATAAACCATGCCGTCTGGGACAAGACCAACTTCATAGTGTGTTTCTTTTGTTGGCTTTAAGATTGTAAGAGTTCTTCCGTCCTCGCTTACAGAAGCAAACCAATCATCACCTGCTTCTTCCGCAAGAACGCCGTCAATCCGCCAGCTGTAGCCGGTAAAGCCCTCATCCGCCGTGAGCGTGATTGAGCTTGAGTCCTCAGAAGATGTCACGCCGATATCAGAAGCCGGTGCGATTGTCACCGTGATTCCGCTCGCGGTCGTCCACAGGGCGGTGAGCGTGATGTCGCCTGTCGTGCCTTTTGCGATTTTTGACACCGTCTCGCCGTCCGCGTTCTGCCAGCCGCTGAATGTGTAGCCGGTTTTGCTTGCACTGGAGAGCGTAATGTCGTCGCTTTCGATGGTGTAGGTTGCAGGGTTTGCGTCTGCGTTTGTGCCGCCGTCAAGTGCGTAGGTGATGGAGTAGGTGATTGCGCTCCATTTTGCCGTAAGCGTGATGTTCGCGGTGATTGCGGTGTTAAAGTCAAATGCAGTTTCGCCGTTGTACCATCCTGCAAAAGTGTAGCCTGTTTTTGTCGGGTCTGTCGGCTTGCTCGCTTTTTCTCCCTCGGCTACGGTCTGCTTGGTTTCCGTTCCGTCTGAGTTGAATGTTACGGTGTAAACGGTCTTGTTTGCATCAATCCATTTTGCGTACAGCGTGATGTTTGCCGTAATCTCCGTGCTAAAGCTGAATGCCGTTGTAAAATCAGAGTCAGTGTACCAGCCGCCAAATGTGAATCCGTCTTTTGTAGGAGCGGTCGGCTCGGTGGCAGTCTTGCCGCTTTCTATTTTCTGAGATGCGACTTCTGTTCCGCCGTTCGTGTTGAAAGTGACGGTGTATGTAGTGGCTTCGCTTGTGTTGCCGCCGTCATCTTCTCCGTCATCAGGTGTGGGAGTAACGGTGTTTTTTGTCCATTTTGCAGTGAGCGTGACATCTTTCGTCACTTTGTAGCCAGCTTCGGCTTTTGTCTCGCCGTCATACCAGCCGCCAAAAGTGTAGCCGCTTTCTGTAAGTGCGGGCAGCTGCTCTGCCGTAAGGGCGGTACCGTCAGCTACCGTGAGTTTTTCGGGTGCGGTGGCGTGTTCCGTGCTGTAGGTGACGGTGCGGTAAACGGTTTCTTCCTCCGACTCTGTTTTACACGAGGCAAAGCCAAATACAAGGGCGAGTGCCATAAGAAAGGCTGCAAGTCCTTTTGCCATGCGTCCTGTCATTGCCGTGCGTGACACGACAATCTCTCTCTTACTTTTCATTTTTTTCCTCCAAATGAAATGATTTAAAAATAAAAAGACCGCCCCTGTTGCCGAGAATGCGACAACAGAAGACGGTCTTATGGTTACAAGAAAACGATGTGTATGTGTATGATTTTATGTTTAGGGCAGATTTCGCCCCTACAGCCCGAAGAATTATATGGGCTGAACTTGGCTTGTCAAGTACATGCGTGAAAAATGAGAAAAACAATGACTTTTTGGGCAACACTCTTTCCATATTAAGAAGTGTATCAGCCCTCAAGAAATCTATCACCACCCTAGAGGGTAGTTTTAAAGCAGTATTTTTAATAAGTTTGCACTATTGTGCCAGTCCTAAATAATCTTCAGCGTCCTTGCCTTCCACACCGCCTGAGTTGCGCTGTTTACATCAAGCTTGGCAAAAATCTTTTTTAGGTGGTATTTTACCGTGTTTATTGAAATGAAAAAATATTCGCCAATTTCTTCTTTGTTTTTTCCCTGTTCCAGAAGCCTTAGGATATCAGTTTCCATCTGGGTAAAGGTTGCCTCTCCAGTGAACTGCGGCTTCAGATACAGCGGATATAAAATCGCCATGTCGCGGGTCATTTGGGTCAGTTTCATTAGAAAATCCGTCTGCCCCTTCTCGTTCACATAGTCAATGAGAATGTGAAATACTGCGTCGCCCTCGTCGGCAACAAGGCGGTAATATTTTCTTCGCCGGACAAGCTTTAGGGCACGTTCCAGACATTCAAAGGCAAGCTCCTTTTTGCCCGAGCGGTAAAAGGCAACGGAAAGCAGAAGGTCAAGCTCGCACAAATCCATGTACCTTCGCCCTTGCTCCAGAAGCGGGCGGATCCGTTCCACAAGGGCGACAACCGCGGCATATTTCTTTGTGATGATGTAGCAGCGGATTTTGACCAGATAACGGAAGATGTCGAGCATATTAAAGTCACCAAATTCATCGGGCGCGCCGTTTTCAAGCCATTGGGCGGCAACCGTCAGGTTTCCTTCGTAAATCAAAAAAAGAACATGAGCCGCATCTATGTTAAGTGAAAATTCAGCCTTGCCAGCTTCCTTTGAAAAATCATTTAAATTCTTGATGAAACTTTCCACGCTCACGGTTTTATGCTGAGCAAAAAGAATCTTAAACTGCAAGTACAAGGACGAAAATAAAAGCCTTCGCTCGCTGGTTCTATCGAATTCCTTAATCGTGCGGCTTACGAGCACTTCCGCATCCAAAAGCTCGTTTCTCTGATACTTGTATTCGGCAAGGCAGAGCCGCCAGATGAACTCAACGCACTCTCCCTCGTAAAGCATCTTCAAATCTTCCATAAATTTGTCTTTATTCTTCTCCAAAAAGGGCCCGAGCCTTGAAATATCCTGCAAGCCATTCAGAACGGAAGGGCGACCCGCGGTGAGGATTACAGACCAAATCGGCGAATTTATTTCTTTAAGATAATTGATAATGCCAACCAGCTCTTTCCAGGTGATTTCCGGGTGAACGATTGAAAGCCCCAGCCGCGCAAACCTGACCTGTCCTTCCTGGGGCATGCTTCTTATGACTTCCCAGGCCTTTTCCAGATCGCCGTCCATAATATGATTCAGCACGATTCCAGAATAGCATAGCCAGTATTTCAAAATCTGATCTTCGGGAATCGCATAAAAACTTTCCCGGTCATGCCGCACATCAACAAGAAAATAATCGTGAGAAAAGCCTTCCATTTTTTTATAAAGTTCAGCCGGGGTAAGGAGCGTGTTTTCCATAGGAATATTATAGCATGAAAAGAGCGAAAAAGATATTTGGAAAGTATTTGAAAAAGATGGAAGAAAATTTTAAAGGGTGGGTGGGTGGGAAAAAGAAAAAGCCTATATTAAGCAACGAAAGTTTTTGTGTTTGCAGAAAATGTTTTAGGAAGAAAAGCGTTAGGGATAGTAGCGGCGGCGTTAGCCGTTGCGGAACGAAGTGCAGCAATGGAGCGCGAGAGCGCGTAACCGCGGATAGCCCGACCGCCACTTGTGGCGGGAACGCCCAAATCCTTATCAATTGTCATAAATGGAGCGGCACAGAAAGAGTCACCAGTATGAACACCAACGGCATCAATATTTTCGATAAAACAGATTGCAACCATCTGGTTTTTCTTGTCGCGTACAACTTCAACTTCAAGTTCTTCCCAACCAAGAATTGACTGTTCAATAAGACACTGGTGAGTCATTGAAAGGTCGAGACCGTTGGAAACGATTGTGCGGAGCTCTTCAACATTGTAGCAGAAACCGCCACCCTGGCCGCCCATTGTGTAAGCCGGACGAACTACAAGCGGGAATCCGATTTCGCTTGCAATTTTTTCTGCACCTTCAACAGTGTGACAGATGTCAGATTTTGGAGTTGCAATGCCGAGTTTCTGCATTGTTTCCTTAAAGATTTCGCGGTCTTCACCACGTTCGATAGCATCGAGGTTTACACCGATAACCTGAACGCCGTACTTTTCAAGAACGCCTGCCTTGTTCAATTCCATAGCCATGTTCAAACCGGTCTGTCCACCGAGGTTTGGCAAAAGTGCATCCGGGCGTTCCTTTTCGATAATCTGAGAAAGACGCTCAACATTAAGCGGCTCAATATAAGTAGCGTCGGCCATAACCGGATCAGTCATGATTGTAGCCGGGTTTGAGTTTACCAGTACAATTTTGTAACCCTCTTCACGAAGAGCCTTACAAGCCTGTGTTCCCGAATAGTCAAATTCACATGCCTGTCCAATGACAATCGGTCCCGAACCGATAATCATAACCTTGTTGATGTCTGTTCTTTTCATATATCTATATAACTCCTATAAAAACCTTGTTTTACACTTTGAAAATTTCTTTTTTTTAGAAACCCTCAAAGCATAGCTTTTCGGGAGACTCGCTAAAAACAGTCCACCGGACTGTTTTTGCCCCGCATGCGGTGCCGCTCCCTACCTATAAAAACCAAATTTAGTGCGTTACCCTCCAGTCTGTCATTGCCCGGCTCGCTTGAAACTTTGTTGCGAATAGACCGGGCAATCCCATCCTTACGGGTCGGGCTTTTCGGGGTTCCGCTGTCGCTCCAGCCTCCTCGCTCGCTTTGCTCGCTGCGGTGGCCGCTTCGCGCCCCTACAATCCCTAACGCAAAAAAAAAGCGAACTCTAAAAAGAATTCGCCTTAGAAATCACAAATAAAAATGAAAACCGCAAACACAATTTTTGAGAATCATCATGTAAATGCACTGCTCAGTTTTCATACCGAAACAATACTATATCAGAAATCAGCTTTTCGGGCAATAGGTAGTAAAAAGGAATCCGAAGGTCGTTTTTATCTTGCGGTTATAGAATAATATACAACTGGGTTAATTCTTTATTATCCTTGGAGAGAATAGTGTTGCCCAGCGGCTGAAAATTATTCCGCATATAAAATTCAATAATACTTTTCTTTTGTTCACATTCAAGAAAAACAGCTTTTCCACTTGTTGAGTGTAAAACATCCTTTATTTTGTCCAGTGCAATGTCCATAAGGTCATCACCTGAAATTGATTTTGAGCTTTCGTTAAAATTACGGCTGAACTGTGCTATAAGAACTGCAGGAAGCTTATAAGAAAGAGAGTCTTCGTCAAAATACCCAAAACGGCTTATAGCTTT
Source organism: Treponema sp. (assembly GCF_017430385.1). GTDB lineage: Bacteria > Spirochaetota > Spirochaetia > Treponematales > Treponemataceae > Treponema_D. Next base: position 3,266 of record NZ_JAFRNB010000171.1, on the reverse strand, counting down.
ACATTCTATTTTTGAAAGTGAATCTTGCTTTAATGTCAGCATCTTTGTTGCAAGAGTAAAATATCCCAACAAATAAAATTTCTTGTTTTCGTATGAAATCACAAGGTAAGTTGCCGCAGTATTGAGCTTTGTTGCCTGAACAGCCTTTTTACGGAAAAACTGTTCAACATCAGCATTTTTAGACATAAAAGAATTGGCTATGGACTCAAAGAACTGTTCTCCGCCGTCTATAGCCAACAAATCAAAAAGCCTGATTGTATGAACATTATTTCGTGTTTGCATTAATAATCTCTTTTAAGAGTTCTGGAGAAGCATTGCTGACATTTACAGGCCTTGTCTTTACCGGCTTTGAAAGCGAATCTGTAAACATTTTAACAAGCTTACTGGCTTCCAGCTTGGAACTGATAACAAAAGATTTTTTTAAGCTTGATGTTGCCATATTGAGCCTCCTCCTCATTAAAGATAACTAAATTATATCGGTTTTGTGCAAAAAATCAAGGCAGACAGCTATTAAATGACTGCTTATAAAAAAGAGACCGCAAAAAAAACTGCGACCTTTTATGACGGCTTTTGCCCGCCTTTCTCTCATTGCCATACTTATCACACCTGTTATTGCCCGGCTTAACCGGGCAATCTCATGCTGGTGGATTCCCTCGTCGAGCGGGGGAATGACACGTCTACTGAGCGGATTCGCACTTCCGCGTAAGCGGAAGAAGTGAATAATTACCTTACAGAACTAGCCAACGCTAGTTGGCGTTGCGAACCAGGCGGAAGCCGCTGCACCAGCCGCCGGCTTGCGGGTAGAAGCCGTAACGATGAGCAACCTTGCTCTCGTTGGCAACGGAAAACCAAGCGCCACCCTGTAGAACACGGAAATTGCCCGACGACGCACCAGAAGCCCCAGCATCGGAAGATATTGTTTCGGTATACCAGTCCCAGCACCATTCCCAAATATTTCCGCTCATGTCGTAAAGTCCGTAGCCGTTGGCAGCCTTGGTCTTTACATCCCTGGAGCCAGTATTATTTGTGTTGCCTGTATACCATGCCACTTCATCTATAGTGTTGCTTCCTGCATAGGTGTAGTTTTCCCCTCCACGGGCAAGCCATTCCCATTCGGCCTCTGTCGGAAGACGGTAGCCGCTAGCCTCAAAATTGCAGGTGGCGGCATCCCAATCATCGTTTCCTTTAGTCGGAATGGCTGAATATGCAAGGTTCTCCCAGTCACTTATTCCACTGACAGTATAAGCAGGCGTAAGACCTTCTTTTATGGAAAGCTTGTTACAGTAGGCGATTGCCGCATACCAGTTCACATTGTTCACAGGATTGTTCAGAGCGTCGTCTCCCGTAAGCTTGTTTCCGTCCTTGTCATAAGCTTTTTCCATGCTCGGGTCTTCTCCCATGAAAGCCTTGAACTCGCCTCTTGTTACCTCGTGGTCGCACACTAACAAATCAGGTATGGTCAGGCTCCTTCCACTTACGAACACTTCGGAGGCAGGTGTCCAGCTTTCATTTCCTTTTATTGTTGTGCCTGCAACTTTTACAAAGCGTTCTATCCACTTTGCGTATAAAGTAATGTTATCATCTATGTACCAGTATTGTTCTCCATAAGGACAATAGTAACCCTTGCCGCTACCTTTTTTATCAATAAAATATCCAACAAAAATACAATCTGTTTTTGTCGGAGCTACAATACTACCAATATGTTCCCCATATTTTAATTGTTTGCTCAAAGTGCCATTTGTTGTTGCACCGTTTCCATTAAAAGTTATGGTATAAGTTTTTACATTCCACTTTGCATAAAGTTTTATATTTTCTCCAATCATTGAGCTAAAATCAAAAATATTCACTAAAGAACTGTCTGAATACCAGCCTGCAAAAGTATAGCCAGTTTTCTTTGGAGTAGGTGGAGGATCAATAAAAGCACAGTACCGGCAAGTTGTACTTTCTAGGCCTGTTCCCCCATTCAATTCAAAGGTTACAGTCTCAATTTCCCAGTCATAATAAAGTTCTACAACAGTGCTTCCATCACCGTGTACTAATTGTTTTGGAGCATTTTTAGAAAGCACTCCGTTTTCTTTTGTTAATTCATCATTAAGCATACTTCCTGGTTCTGATAATGCAAACCAACAAATAGGTTGATCCGTAATTCCATCAGTTCGATTTTCTGTGCTCCAAAGTTTATAATTATTTCCTGTCTTTTCCTGAAAATAATGATAAATTACATAAGGTATATCGGTTCTAGCTTCCCACTTTGCGTATAAAGAAATAGGTCCTGTACTTTCTTTTTTTATTTGATTAATTGTGGACCCTGCAAATGTTGAATTTGTGTACCAACCTTCAAAAATATAACCCGTTCGCTCTGGATTACAAAGAATTATCTCGTCTTCTATCGTATAAAAATTAGGATTTTCGCTAGAGTTTAGCCCACCATTAAGATAGTATGTAATTTTAAAAGATTCTGAGGTCCATTTAGCATATAAAATTATGTTTCCTACACTACCTTTTTTAATACTTACTACCTGTTCAGTTAAGCCTTCATCTTCATACCAACCTAAAAAATCGTAACCCGTCCGTTCTGGATTACAAAGAATTATCTCGTCTTCTATCGTATAACAATTTGGATTTTCGCTGGAGTTTACCCCACCATTAAGATTGTATGTAATTTTAAAAGATTCTGAGGTCCATTTAGCATATAAAGTTATGTTTCCGACACTGCCTTTTTGATACTTACTACCTGTTCAGTTAACCCTTCGTCTGCATACCAACCTGCAAAATCATATCCCGTTCGCTCTGGATTACTAAGAATTATGTTGTCTTCTATCGTATAAATATTTGGATTTTCACTGGAGTTTACCCCACCATTAAGATAGTATGTAATTTTAAATGATTCTGTCATCCATTTAGCATATAAAGTTATGTTTCCTACACTACCTTTTTTAATACTTACTACCTGTTCAGTTAAGCCTTCGTCCGCATACCAACCTGCAAAATCATAACCGTCTTTTACTGGTGCTTTTAATTCAAAAGTTTCCTTTTCTACTGTATAGTAATTTAGATTTTGGTCATCATTTATTCCACCATCTAAATTATAAACAATAGTATATTCAACTATTTCCCACATAGCTGTTAGTACAATATTTTCTTTAACAAAAAAATCTGATCCAACGGAAGTCTTTTCTACATTCCAGCCTTCAAATATATATCCTTCTTCTGTAAGGACGGGTCACTGGTCGGAAGTCAACTTTGTACCCTTTGGACATTTAAAG
>NZ_JAFRNB010000170.1 GCF_017430385.1 Treponema sp. | reverse complement strand
AACTGAGCCTCAACAAGTTCGCTGGTTGCGACAACTGATTTTACCTCAGCTTTGTCGGTCTGAGCCATGAACCACACGGCGGCCTTTTCCTTTATGGAATCAACAACGCTTTTTTTTGCAGCAGGAGCTTTCTTTGGGGCAACAAATGCAAGCGTACCAATCGCAAAAATAGCGAATGCAATCTTTTTCATATCAGACTTTCTCCTATTTTACGAAGTTGATTCTAAAATAATTGGAAAAAAAATTCTATACTAGGGCTAGGGATAGTCAGGAACAAAAAATCCATCCTTGTATTTTTTGATTCCAACGAGAATTTTCTTTCAGAAAATTCTCTCTTTGCTTTTTCCCTGCATCCGTGCAGGGCATTAAAGGTCTATTGAACCGCCCCAAATTTAAGTTGACTTTTAGAAATTCTCCTTTAAAATAGAAGAATACAATTTCCGGAGGTACTAAATGGAAAACATTAAGGGCACACAGACCGAAAAAAACTTACAGACAGCTTTCGCAGGCGAATCTCAGGCACGCAACAAATATACTTACCACGCAAGCAAAGCCCGCAAGGACGGCTTCGAGCAGATTGCTGACATTTTTGAAGAAACAGCACGCAACGAAAAAGAGCACGCAAAAATCTGGTTCAAATTGCTGCACGATGGCGATGTTCCGTCAACAGCCGAGAACTTAAAGGACGCTGCAGACGGCGAGAACTTTGAATGGACTGACATGTACGCAGGATTCGCAAAAACGGCTGCCGAAGAAGGATTCCCAAGAATCGCAAAACTCTTCGAAATGGTCGGCGCAATCGAAAAAGAGCACGAAGAACGCTACCGAAAATTGCTCGACAATGTTACAGGCGAAAAAGTGTTCAGCAAGGACGGCGATGTAATCTGGCAGTGCGCAAACTGCGGCCACATCGTAGTAGGCAAAAAAGCACCGGGAGCATGTCCGGTCTGCCTCCATCCGCAGAGCTTCTTTGAAGTCAAAAAGAACAACTACTAATTTTTATGCCCCGCTTTTTTTTGCGGGGCTTTTGTGTTATAATATACCATCATGAAAACGAAAGAATTTAGCAATCAGCTTGAATTTTCCAATGACGGAAGCCTTTCCATTTTTTTCATCGGAACCGGAAACGCCTTCCAAAAAGATTTTTTCCAGGCTAATATTCTTGTCGTAAAAGGAAGCTCGCATATTCTTGTTGACTGCGGAAGTTTCTGTCCTTACATTCTCGAAAAGGAATACAACACAAAAATTTCCGACATCAAAAATATCATTCTCACTCATCCTCATGCTGACCACATCGGTGGCGTAGAAGAGCTTGCGCTTTCAGCATTTTATGTTACTAAACAGCCTTTAAACATCGCGATTCCAAAAGAATTCAAGAAAAAGCTCTGGAACGAATCTCTCAGAGGCGGAATCCAATTCTGCGAGAATGGCAAGCTCGGTTTTAATGATTATTTTTCAGAATTTCCAATCAAACGAATCCAAAAAAAGCCTTTTGAAATTTTTGAATCAAACATCGGCTCTATCAACATAAAGTTTTTCAGAACAAAGCATGTAACATTGAGGACAAAGAGCCTTAAGCATTCTCAGGTTTCTTACGGCCTTATTTTTGACGAAAGGGTTTTGTTCACAGGCGACTCGCAATACAATCCTGGGCAAATCCATCTTCTGTTAGAAAAATTCCCGAAAATCGAGCATATTTTCCATGACTGCGACATAAGCGGCTTCTCATCAGGAGTTCACGCATCTTATGTGCAGCTCAAGAAATTCTCACCCGAAATCCGCAAAATGATGTCGCTTTACCATTACAGCAAGCGAGTATACGAAGTCGATGCTGAAAGTGACGGGTTCGCGGGCTTCGTAAAGCGCGGAACCTATTACATTTTCTAAGCCTATCTCTCTTCGCGGAAAAAGCTGATTCCCAAAGCGGCAGGTCCCTGATTCTCCTTTTTGAAATGCAATCCCATCAAAACAAGCACGACCACAGTTGCGATGTACGGAATCATGTCCAAAAGCTGACCTGGGATAATGTGGCCGAAAATCGGAACAGACTGGCACTTCAATGCAAGCGAGCTTAAAGCACCGAAAGCCCATGCGCACAAAATCGCCTTCAACGGACTCCATGTACAGAAAATTACGAACGCAACTGAAATCCAGCCCGCACCAGCCGTGATGTTTTCCTGCCACTGACCGACGAAAGCAAGCGAAAGATAAGCTCCGCCCAAGCCACACAAAAATCCGCCGGCAAGAACATGAATGTATTTGTAGAGAGTTACATTGATTCCAGAAGCATCTGCCGCAGCAGGATTCTCGCCGATTGCACGGATGTTCAAGCCCCAGCGGGTGTAGCGGTAATATGCCCACAGCACGAAAGCCAAAACAAGCGAAATCCAGACATAGATTCCCTGCTCGAAAAGCATTTTCCCGAAAACAGGAATTTTTGAAAGAAGAGGAATCGAAACTACAGAAAACGCACTTTTAATAGAAGATTTTAGCGGAGAAGCTGCAAGGTATTTTCCCATGAAGCTTGCGACACCAGTTCCGAAAGTTGTAAGGACAAGACCTGTTACGATTTGATTTCCACGGAGAGTAATCGTGATGAAAGCATAAATGAGAGCACCACAACTTCCTGCCAAGCCAGCCGCAATCACCGCGAGCAAGGGATTTCCCACGGTTGCGCCAGCAAGATAGCCGAAAGCAGCTCCCAAAAGCATCATTCCTTCAGTTCCAAGATTTGTCTGGCCAGATTTTTCAAAAAGAATTCCACCCAAAATTCCGTAGAGGATATGTGTTCCGGTCTGAACAGCGACCTGTAAAAACAAAGCAAAAGCTAAAATCATAATGACTCCATTTTTTTAACCACAGATTAACACAGATAAGCACAGATTAAATTTTCAATTTTCAATTTTTCGTTTCCCTTTTTCAAAAACAAATCTGTACCGCACGAAAAATTCACTTCCCAAAACGAAGAAGATGATGATTGTCTGGATAATCGTGCCCATGCTGGCAGGAACCCCCATCGAAGTCTGCAAGTAACTTCCGCCCTGCAAAAGCACGCTGAACACGAACGAAACCGCAAGGGAAATCACAGGATCAAGCTGACTGAGCCATGTTGTGATGACGGCCGTAAAGCCCATTCCGTTTGACATATTATCTGTGAGAGAGCGTTCGATTGCACTCGCCTGAATCATGCCGGCAAGGGCACACAATCCGCCCGAAAGGACTACGGCAATCACAATCGTGCGCGAGACATTGATTCCGGCATAACGGGCAGTGTCAAAACTTTCGCCGATGACAGAAACCTCGTAGCCGAATTTTGTTTTCTTTAATAAGAAGTACATTGCAACGACGAGCAGAACCGCAATCAGCCAGCCTGCATGAATCCCGAAAATATTTGGGAGCACGGCATTATCTGAGAAAGTGACGATTTTTGGAGAGCCGCCGCCATGAGGGTCGCGCCACGGAAGATAAGAATATTTGAGATAGCTAACCCATTTCTGTGCGACATAGTTGAGCATGAGAGTGACCAGAGTTTCACTTGTTCCCCATTTGATTTTAAGGGCCGCCGGGATAAGCGCGAAAATTCCACCTGCGATGATTGCACAAATAGCCATGAGAGGAAGAAGAACGGCCGCCGGAGCATTCGGAAAAAGCATGAACGCCCAGGTTGCCGCAAAAGCTCCCATATAGAACTGGCCTTCCGCACCGATGTTCCAGAATTTCATCTTGAAAGCCACGCAGCACCCAAGCGAAAGGATTGTGAGCGGAACTGCCTTGTAAACGACCTGCTTGAAACGGTAAAAAGTGCCGAAGCAGCCTGAAAAAATGTTCGCGTAAACTTTGAACGGATTAAGCCCCATGAAAACAAGCACGAGCATTGAGCAGACGATTGCCGAAAAAACAGCCGCCGTGCGCACGAGGATTTTCTGCTTTTGTGTAAGCGATTTTTGCATTGCGATTCTAAGCATTTTCATCCTCCTTTTCTGAAAGTGATCTTCCCATCATCATCAAGCCGATGTCTTCTTTGGAAGTTTGCTCAGGATTGACGATTCCTTTAATTGAGCCGTCGTGAATGACCATGAGTCTGTTGCAAAGCGCGCAAAGCTGGTCGATGTCCTCGCCAATCAGAAGAATTGCAACGCCCTTTTTCTTCTGTTCGTTCAGCATGTTGATGATATTATTTGTGGCACCGACATCAAGGCCTCGGAACGGATATGCGACGATAAGGAATTTCGGGTGCATCTCAAGCTCTCGCCCAAGAAGGACCTTCTGGATGTTGCCGCCCGAAAGCTGCCGCACAGGATTGTGAATTGAAGGAGTCGCGATTGCATAGCGGTCAACGATGTCCACAGCAAGCTCACTGCCCTTCTTTCTGTTCAGGAAGAAATGCGATTCTTCGGAATAAGAGCGCATCATAACATTTTCGGCGATGTCGAGGCCTGCCGCCAAGCCCATTCCGAGCCTGTCCTCTGGAACGAAATTCATGCGGACACCGAGTTTTTTGATTTCGATTGGGGAAAGCTTAAGAAGATTCTGCCCCTGAAAATTCGCCTCGCCGCACTCAGCTTTTAAAAGTCCAGTGAGAGTTTCGCAAAGCTCTTTTTGGCCGGAACCGACAATGCCAGCCACGCCCAGGATTTCGCCGCCGTAAAGGTCGAAGTTGAGATTGTCGAGCGATTTTTTTCCATAAGCGTTTTTGCTCGAAAGATTTTTGACCACGAGAACCGGATTCTGGCTTCGACCGGCAGGAACACGAGTAACCTTGTAGTCGAATTTGCCGCCGAGCATGAGACGGGCAAGAGATTTTTCAGTACATGAAGCAGTTTCGACCATTCCGGCATTCTCGCCTTTTCGCATGACGGCAACCCGGTCTGAAATTTCCATGACTTCATTGAGTTTGTGAGTGATAATGATGATTGAGCAGCCGTTGTCTTTCATTCTTCTGAGAACTGTGAACAATTTTGCTGTTTCCTGCGGGGTAAGAACGGCCGTCGGCTCGTCAAGAATCAGAATTCTTGCGCCCTGGTACAAAATTTTGATGATTTCAACAGTCTGTTTTTCTGAGACAGACATTTCGTAAAGCTTGCGATTTAAATCGATTGAAAAGCCGAATTTTTTTTGAATCTCGTTGATTTTTTCGTAAAGAGCCTGTTTTTTGATAAAGAATCCGCCGGATTTTTCGCCCAAAGTGATGTTTTCAAGCGCGCTCATTACATCAACAAGCTTAAAATGCTGATGAACCATGCCGACACCAGCAGAAATTGCGTCCTGCGGTGACTTGAATGTGCATTTTTTGCCGTCTATGAAGATGTCGCCGCTTTCTGGAGCGTAAATGCCAGCAAGCTGATTGACAAAAGTGCTTTTTCCGCTGCCGTTTTCGCCCAAAAGAGCAAGGATTTCGCCTTTTTTTAATTCAAGAGAAATATCGTGGTTGGCAATAGTCGAGCCAAACGTTTTTGTGAGATTGCGTACTTCCAGTGCGTTCATTTTCTTACGGAAGATTTAATGCGAGAAAGAACCGTTTCGGGCTTTAACGGTTTTACAATAAAATTCTTTGCACCAAGTGCAATTGCTTTACGAACGACCGAGGTATTGTCGTTTGCAGTAACCATAACAACGTGAGCATCTTTATCAAAAGCAAGAAGCTGCTCCAAAGTGGAAATTCCATCCAGTTTTGGCATGGTAATATCAAGAGTAACAAGATCAATGTCTGGGAATTTTTCTTTGTAAACTTTGAGAACATCCTCACCATTATGAACGGCATCAACAACTACGAATCCATCATCGGTGAGAATTTTTGTGATTTGCTTTGTAATAAACGGAGCATCATCTGCAACCAGGACGTGACCTTTTGAACCATCACTCCTGAGTCCGTCTTCTTTTCTATCATAACCCATGCGCCTATTTTATCATAGATAAAAAACTTTGCATAGGAAGAAGGGGCTGTCCCAAAAGTATGGGGCAGCCCCAATTATTTTAAATTTACAAGTGAATTCAAATCTGCTAAAATTTAAATATGAGCAGAGGCGTTAGCGATAAAATCACATACAAACCATATAACCAGGGCGAACAGTGGCTCCTGCCACCAAGCCTTGACGAGCTGGTTCCGCAGAATCATTTTGTAAGAATTGTCAGCAAAACAGTAGATGAACTCGAAATTGATGAAGTATTTGCCCGAAATACAAAAGGAGGAGGAGCAAGCAGATACAATCCGGTCATGCTGCTTAAGGTATTGATTTACTGCTACATGACAGGAATTTATTCTTCAAGACAGATTGCAAAACAGTGCCGCGAGAATGTAAACGTGATGTGGCTAACAGGATTCCAGAAACCTGACTTCAGAACGATTAACACATTCCGAAGTGAAAAGCTGAGAGGCAGTTAAAGTCGCCGTCAAGTTTGTAGCATGGGAAAAATTTGCATTCTCGGTTTTCAAAAAAGCATGAGGAATTTTCCATATTGAATCGGTGAATTCTACCTTTTAAATGATTTTTTACAACTTGGCGGGTTATTGACGCTCGTAAACGATGTCAACTTCACCTTTCGTGGCATAAGATGTCCAAACTTTCCAAGTGATAGTCAGACTTTTGTCAGTAAGACGTCCAGAATAGGGAACTTGTCCTTCCAGCCCGAGGTATTCAAGTTGTTTCGTATCAAAATCATACTGTTTTTTAGGATAGAATGTAATATTATTGAGGAGCTGGTCATTTCTAGTATAAGTTCCAGTCTCGAAAAGCGTTCCAAAATAATATCCCGGAAGCTCTTCTCCAAAGTACATTCCGGCGATATACCGCTCGTATTTTCCGTCTTCCTCATAAAAAAGATAGCGTTCGACACATGATTCGCCGGAGGCATAGCTGACTTCTTTGTTGACATATTCAAGGGCATCATCGCTGGAAGTCAGTTTACAAGCCGGACTCAGCAAAGGAAAGAGAAGAACCGTCAGCAGGACGATAAAACTAACGAAATGTTTGTTTTTAGGCATGAATTACACCTCTTAAAATTATATCACAAAAAAAGTTGACTTACTAGGATTCAGATCGCATAATTTTCAGCATTTTCTAAAAATAGCTAATGTACTGAATTCACCCGAAAATGCACCTGAAATAATGTCGTTCTGAAAAAGACCGTCAAATTCTTCGGAGCGTTTTATAGAATGATGAACTATCCTCGTTTCACCAAACAAAACATGCACTTCTTCTGGCAGCGGATGCATATCGGCATTAACCATGTGCAGACTAAGATTGTTGCCGCTTAGCGTTCCTTCATAAAATTCTATCGAAAAACCACCGGCATTAAAAATCGTCTTCACAGATGCTTTCACGGAAGTTCCTTGGACAGCATCAATCACCAGATATTGAGTCATTTGGGCATCCATACGCATATAATGACCGATAAGCGATGATTTTTGCACCGCATTTTGACGCACAGACAAGTTTTTTGATTCGTTTTTATCAGAGACGAACGGAAGCACGAATTTTTTCATATTTTCAACGGTCTCCCCCGATTTTATGCGGTTCGTCTCTAAAACCGATGCCATCCGATCAGACGAGATGTTGAAAGGGGCTTGCTCCTGGACAACTGCATCCTCATCTGTTGCGGCCACTTTTTCTTCCTCTTCAATTTTACTTCCGCATTCCGAACAGAAAAGGTCATCTTCTTCAAGCTGTGCACCGCACTTGGTGCAATAGCGATTATACATTTGCCCGCTCAGAGAAGATTCTTCTTTTTTTTGCACGGCATTGTCTGATTGCAAATCTTGCGCTGGCTGAAAGGCAGAAAATTTCGTCATACCGAGACCGCTCCTTCATCAAGTAAAAAGTCTTCACTCGTGATGGTCGTAAGCACGGCTTTTGTGCGCTCCTTTTCTGGAAGATCAAATACGCGGGTATTTTTCTTTCGTACAACAGCATCAAAAAATTTTCTGACAGTGCGACCATTGGCAAAATCACTGGTTCGGTTTTGATGGATGTGAGTGATAAATTTTCTTGCGGTATCCTGAGCTTCTTTTGTAAGGGAAAGCCCTTCTTTTTTTGCATAAAGACAAAAAAGCTCGTAAAGTTCATTTGCATTATAGTCATCAATGTGAATATGGTGCGTAAAACGGCTTGAAAGCCCCTCGTTTGTTGACATCCATTCACTCATTTTGTTTTTATAACCTGCTACTACAACAACAAATTTTCCCCGGTCGTCTTCCATGCGCTTCATCAGAGTGTCGGTCGCTTCCCGCCCAAAATCGTCTGTGGCAAGAGTATATACTTCATCAATAAAAAGAATTCCACCAGTCGCATCGTCACAAAGTCGCTGCATGTTCTGGGCTGTGTGTCCTACATATTTTGCTACGATTTTGCTTCTGTCACATTCAATTACCTTATCACTGGAAAGCATACCCATTGAGGCAAAAAGTTTTCCTAAAATACGGGCAACAGTTGTTTTTCCGGTTCCTGGATTTCCCGTAAGTGCAATATGAATTTCCGGTTTCTTTGGTTTTTGCCCGAGTTTTTCCATTTCCTGATTGATTTGTACAGTTTCGTATAATTCTCGCACGGCTTTTTTTACTTTTTTCATGCCAATAAGTTCATTAAGCTCAGCGAATACCTGGTCTGGTGTTCTTGTCGTGTTTTCATTATATGGAATGTCTTCAGCACAAATTGTCATCAGGGATTCTTTTGTAAGCGATTCTGCGGATAAATGGGAAATTCTGTCATCCATTCTGCTTTTTATGGCATCAAATAGAGTTCGCACAGCCCGGGCATTTGCAAAATCTTTTCCTTTGTTTTTACATAAATCTTCTATTGCAATTCGTGCCTTTTCTTCTGCACTGTCATCAAAAATAAACTGAGCTTTTTTTACTTGTAATTGTAAAATAGCAAAAAGTTCATCTGCTGTGTAGTCATCAATGTGGATTTTATGTTCAAAACGGCTGTCTAATCCCGGATTCATGCGCAAAAAATTCTGCATTTCATTCTGATAGCCTGCCGCAATCACTACAAATTTTCCGCGGTCGTCTTCCATGCGCTTCAAAAGTGTTCCTACCGCTTCGTTTCCAAAAGAATTTGCTGAGCCCTCTGTTCCTGCAAGATAGTATGCTTCATCAATAAAAAGCACTCCTCCCGTAGCTTTATCGCAAAGTTCGTTCACCTTGTCCTTTGTCTGGCCGACAAAACCTGCCGTCATGTCAAGCCCGCCAGTTTCAAGAACTTTATCGCTTGGTAAAAGTTGCATGGCACAGAAAAGTTTTCCCAAGATACGGGCAACGGTGGTTTTTCCAGTTCCAGGGTTTCCAGTAAGAATGATGTGGATTTTTGGGTTTTCTGCCGCAAGCCCCAAAGCCTTTCGTTTTTGATTATTTTGAATTGTCTGGCAAAGGGAACGCACGGCATCTTTAACGCTTTTCATGCCGATAAGTTCGTCCAGCATTGAAAGAATTTCTTCTACGGTTTCTGCTTTTTTGCTTACAGGCAAATCATTAGCTTCGATTCGTTTTAAATCGTCTGCTGTCAGATTAGATTTTTTGCTTAGTCTTTCGGCCTGTTTTTCCATAATTGTACGCAGAATGTCTTTTTCTACAAGCCATCCGTTTTTGTATACTGCATTTTCATTGTGACGACCTTCCTGCACGCACAGAGAAAGTTTTTTCTGCACATCCTCAGAAAAAATAAAGCCGTTTTGAACAAGTTTTTTTTCTAAAATTCTGGTGAGATTTTCATCGCTTATTCTCGGAAAGTCATAGAAAGTTACAAGATCTGTAAGTTCGCTTTTTTCATTAAAAAAAAGATTCAAGTTCATCTTTTAGCCCCAGTAAAATACATATTGTTTGTGATTTTTGTTCTGTTAATCCAAGTAAAAGCTCGTAAAGATAATTTTTATCATTATGGACTTCATCAATTAAAAATACTCCAGGCCTTTGTTCAGAAAGATATTTTTCAATCTGCGAATCTGTGGCGTACTGCCTTTGCAATTTATGTGCTGTTGTCCGGGCAATCATGCTTGAAAAAAGACAATTTGATTTTTTAAGAAGAGATATAAACCATTCAGCCACAATGGATTTTCCCGTTCCAGTTTCTCCCCGAAAAACAAGCACATTTGTCGCCTCGTTAATGGGCATTCCAACTTCTTTTTGTTTTTTCCTGATTACAAGGGTATTGATAAAGTTTTCCAGACGCGAGCGGATTTCTTCGAGGGCGATAAAATCCAAATCAGATGTTTTAGAAACTGACTTTTCCTTTTCTACAGATACTAAATCCTCTTGCACGGCGTTGTGTGGTTGCACCGGAACTGGCTGATTATGAGAAACTGCGGGAGTTTGCTCTGAAGAAGCAGACTGGTTGGGCAAGCGGGTTCCGCATTTACGGCAGAATTTTGCAAGAGGACGATTTTCTGCGGAACAGGCGGGGCAGATAGAAAAGGACATATAGAACTACAACCTATAAAAAAACGCTGTATGGGTTTCACTTGCTATGAGATTACATATTATAGTAGTTATTAAAGTTATAGTTAAACCAAGAATACCATAGCCAAGTATTATGTTTATTTTCAATAAAGCAGTGCAAATAAGCAAGAGTATAATAAAACCAATCACAGAAACTATTGCACAACCAAAGGCATATTTTAGTCCAGCAAAAAAATCATCAAATAATCCTAAAATAAAACCAGCAAGAGCACCATAAATAGCTGCGCCCCCAAAAAGGCTCTTGTAAGCTGGATTAGCAGACTCATCTGTCATATCCCAATGTATAAGAATTATTGAAATTCCAAGGCCAATAATTAAACCTATGAGGGTTCCGACAGTTTTACAAATTTTTTCAGATGTATCATTCTGCTTCATTCTGACAGCATCATATTTTGCCTGTTCATTGGACCTTTTTTCCCATTCTTTTTTGGTTGCAAGATAAATTTTCATCTGTATTTCTTCTTTTTGCAAATTTTTAAGTACACCAGGTATAAATCCGATTTTACTGCCTTTTGAACCCCAAAAAAAATTATGATTTTCTTCTTTAAAATCTAGTTCACTATTCATTTCGTTATATTTTTCAAGGACAGAAAAATAATCTTCTTGTAGTACGGAATTGTATAGTAAGATTAAATTGTTAATTTCTTCAATTTTTTTATTAATTTCTAATTTTAATTCTTTTAATGTTTGATTAGCACGATTGAGATGTTCAGGGTTAAAAATATTAATACTATAATAAATTTCTTTATATGTTGCCTGTCTATGATTAGAGAAATTTTCTTCTTTTAAGCCAAACTTATTAATTCCAATTTCTTTTGCAAGATTATCAAATTTCTCTGTATTTTTAATTTTAATTGTATGATCTTCTCCATCAAAAGCACTCCATGTTATGTTTTTTTTGCAAAAATCGTCGAAATCTTTATTTTCTTTTTCTGTCCAAAAATTAACAATGTTAGCGGCAGATTTTAATTCATCATATTTTGCTTTAGCTTGGGTTTCAAAGTCTTTTATTTTTTTTGATATTGCAGGAACAAGTTCATCCCGCAATCGCATAATTAATGCATCAATCTGATTCCACAAAGATTCAAAATTCTTGTCTGTGCTTGCTTTAAGTGCAAAAGTTTTATCGGCCCGAATGAGTTTTTCTAAGATATTTAGAGCCTCACTATCTCTGCGTAAAAAGTGCAATTCTTTTGCCTGTTCATAACCTGCAAATAGATTGCTGCTTGAAAGTCTATATGCGTTACTACTTGCTTTTTCTGCTTCAAGCAGTTTCGCATTGGATTCATTGGACTTATTTTCTATCAAATAATCGTTGCTCTTTATCAAGCGGGCAAGTCCCAGGTAATAGTAGATTTCAGAAGCAAGTATATTCGCCTCGTCAGAATGTCCTATGTCCGAATCTATATACTTTGCGGCATTATAGAATGCTTCCTCTGCCTTATCAACAGCAATCACATTGCTGAATTTACCCGCACCGAACAGGTAAATATGTCCGAGCAAGTTCCATGAAATAAAATCTGTCTTGTTTTTTTCTACTGCACCGTTGCAATCTTCCAGAGCCTCTTCGTAATAACCTCTGTTGTAATTATTAAGTGCACGACGAAATAATTCACGGCTCTGCGTGAGAAGAGGATTGTTTACAATATCATGGATTTGATCAAGTTTTGAGCAGATGCGATCACTCATGGCATCAAGTTTATTACTGACCATGCCAAAACCAAATTCAAGTGTATTGTTAATCGCATTAAATCCATACTGAAAGGTTTGAGCAAGCATCGCTTGTGACGCGACAAGAGCATAAGTACTTTCGCGAATATCGCTTCTGAGCCCTAAAGTCATTTCTTGAATAGCATTCGTATTCGCTTGAATGTCATTCCTGATGCCAGATTCCATGCTACGGACAGCATGCGTAGTTGCAGCCCCAGTCACCGCAAGCGCATTGAGCCTATTTCTTACTGCATCTTCATAAGAACTACTTCCACGATAGTAATCATAATTTGACATATAGGTCTCCCTTTAGCAAATGCAAATTCTGTATGTCTTAAATCAATTTCATTATGAGATTTATTTTTTGTACAAGCTCTGAGGCTTTTTCATGCCCAAAATCCGAAGCCTTTATCCACCACTCAACGGCTTTTTCAATGTCTTGCCCAACGCCCTCGCCGTTTTGATAGCAGTTGCCAATCTGGTACATTGCCTCGGCGTCGCCCTGTTCTGCAAGATTTTTCAGTGATTCGAAGGTTTGTCCCATAGTTTATAAATTATCCTCGTCTATGTATTTTAAGAAACATAGAATCAAGTTTTATGAATATAATGAGCATGAAATTCTTCCTAAAAAGAAAAACAAGTATGCCTATATATTTCCGATTATTTGAAAGCCTTTCCTAACATTTTCACAAATTCCAATCATCTGCTGGGCGTCAGCGTCTCCTTGTTCTGCAGCTTTCTTGAACCAATATATTGCTTGGTCAAAATCTTGAGGAACGCCTTGCCCCTTTCGGTAATAATGACCAAGTACATTTTGTGCTATGACATTTCCCTGTTCTGCTGCCTTTTTTGTCCAGTATGCTGCCTGTTCAAAACTTTGAGAAACACCTTGCCCTTTTTCGTAACATTCACCAAGTGTAATCTGAGCATTGCAATGTCCCTGTTCTGCTGCTTTTTTCCACCAATTAAAGGCTTTCGCATAATCTTGGGCAACTCCTAACCCATCCTTATAGCAGCAACCAAGAAGATGCTGTGCATCGGCATAGTCCTGGTCGGCCGCTTTTGTCCAATACTCAAAAGCTTTTACATAATCTTGGACTACTCCGTTTCCACCCGCATAACAAGCACCAAGTATGCACTGAGCTTCGGCATTTCCCTGTTCAGCTGCGTTTATCACTGCTTTGAAGTTTTCATCCATGTCGATTACCCCCTCAGCAGCAAGGTCTTTAATGCTTCTGCTGGATTGCCGTTGTAATAACCACGACTCATGCCGTCCTTGTTGAAAATCTCGTGTTCCCAGTACTCGCCGATATAGTTTCCGTTTTGGTCGTAAACTTTACCTCTTTCATTATCGCCGTCATAAGCCCCCAATTTGTTACCGTAAGAATCAGTTACGCTATATATCATTTTTTGCCTCCTTATAATAAATCACTGCTGTGTAAATAAATATTAAAATCGTCCAAATATAAAGGACTCCTTTATGTTCACCATTTCAAGAATTTCTGCATCTGTTAGTCTGTTTACCTCATCTTCGGTTTTATATGAGTTTAAAGGTGATTTTATTCCGTTTCGATCAATGTAATAAACAGAATACCAGTGCCCAGTATATTCACTTCCAATCAGATACCCACCTACTATTTTTTGCATTTCTTATCTCCTCGCAAAAAGTTAATTCTCCCTCGTCGCCTCCTCATAATCGACGAGGTGCCCTTTTTATGCTTACATAAAAATTTCAAATTGGAAGATTGTAAAATGAACTTGAAATAGTAAAAATAAAAACACCCATACAAATGGAAATTTGTTAATATGTTTTTCACCACAAAAACCAAAATTAACAAAGGAGAACCATAAGTATGGGCTTAAATCATGTTACTTT
>NZ_JAFRNB010000169.1 GCF_017430385.1 Treponema sp. | reverse complement strand
TATGTCGAAGTCACAAACTCACTCAGGGGCTTCTCAACAAAAATCAAGTCGAATGAATGTACTGTAACAATCGGCGGCGGAAGCAATACGGGCGATGCTGGAATTGATATTGATTTCAACTAAAAAGTTTTGAGGAATTAAACAATTATGAAAAAATTTATAAAAAATGTAGTCGCCGGTTTTGCTTTATGCACGGCTCTCAGCCTTCCGCTTGTGTCATGCGCAAATTTCGCGGATTCGGACTCTGATTCGTACAGCATCGTAAAATCTGTAGAATATGGCTCAATCACAATCAATGGCAGTGAATCTGCTTCCCGCGCGCTGGATGTAAGCACAATTACATCTGCGACCGTGACTGTGAGCGGTTATGGAATGGAAGACATCGTGAAAAATGATGTTGAAATTCTTGGCGGAAAAGCGGGCGTAACAATCGAAAAGATTCCTGTTGGCCGGCGGGTTATTACGGTAAAAAGCAATGTTGACGGTGCGGTAATGCGTGCCGTATGTGATATTGCAGCAGTTTCAAATTCCGTAACTGTAAACTGGGCAAGCACTGCTGTCGGAAATGTTTATTACAATTTGATTAAAGGCGGAACGGATGTTTCTGCTTTGGTGGCATCTGTTTTTTCTGAAAAGATTCCTTCTGTTCACGCGAGCTTGTTTGATGCAGAAAATTTTGCTGCTGCATTTAAGGCTGCGAATCTTAATGCTTCTGGATTGAATGCAGATGATTACATTCTCGGTTATGGAAATATCGTCGTAAATTATACAAATACACTGCTGTCCAACTAAAAAGGTAGCCTAGGCTGAGAATCCCGAAAGTCTGTTTTATCGGGAATTTTGTGGAATAACCAGTCTAGAATTGAGATTCTCCTGAAAAGAGAAAACTGAATCTCACACAGAAATCTTGTGAAACATCTAGATTCCGGGGAAAGTCCTTTCATTGTTGCAGTCAAGATTGCGAACAGAAGATAAACAATCATCGCAATCCAAATCTGAGTCTTGACAGCATTCTCGCTCTGCCCGAAAAATTTCTTGATTTTGACATTTTGCTTAATGCTTTTGAAAAAAAGCTCAATTCTCCACCTTCTTCTGTAAATCGCTGCTATTTCAGACGAATCCATGTCAAAAATGTTTGTCAGAAGCGTGATTTTCTTTCCGGTTTTCTCGTCGACGCTGACGATTTTTCTCAATTTGCTGGGACATTTCTCTTTGCCAACCTTGCTGGTGAATTTTATCTTTTCATCGCTCAGGATATTTTTGAATTCTTTTCTCTTTGGAACTTCAATTTCTTCCATCGTTTCATGCTTTGTATTATCCTTGAGCCTTGTGACGAACAAAATTCCTTCTTTGCAGAACTTCTCGAATGTCTCGAAGTTAAAATATCCTCTATCAAATACCCCGATGTCTCCTTTGTAAAGCTTCATTTCTGTCAATGTCTGATTCTCATGCTCCTTCGCATTTTTTATGTCACATTGGGTCGGAATATTTTTTCTGAGGTCATATTTCACGAGCATCTTGACCCCGGATTTGGTCGTTCTGAATTCTGCCCACTCAAAATCATCTATGTTCAGGTCTAATGTGCTGCCGTCTATGGCATAAAGCGGGTTTTTGAAACTGAAATTTTCTTCGGGGATGACTTTTTCCGCTCTCTCACAGACCATGTAAAAGACTTCTTCCCAAAATTCGCACGGTCTGTTCTCATTTGCATATGCCAGTGTTGATTTTTTGATGCCGTCAATGTTTAAATTTAAATGATAGAACGAGGATTTTTCTCTGTTTAATGCATTTACAGTGCTCCGAAGCCCGCTCTGATTACTCATCACTGCAAAAATCATCGTGACGAACTGGTTCCATGCCGTGATTTTCTTGTAATACCTGTCTGCCTCATACTTTTTGACCAGAACCTGAAATCGAGGTCGATTTACGCCTTCTAGCAATTGTCCAAGTATTGTGTTATATTTGTTCATGTCTGTAATCCTTTTTGTGGTATGGAGTTATTTTGCAAGGCTTAATCCTACCACAAATTACAGACTTTAAAAACCCTCTGTTTTTCTTGGACAGCAGTGGTCCTTTATCTTCATTAACCGTGGGCGACTGCGTGTAACGACAATTGAAAAACAAAAACGAACAAGGTAGCCCAGAGAAAAATTATTGATTTTAAATTCACGGCAAATTTTTCAAAACTTTCGGAAAATGATAAAAAATCGGTGCTTGTCCTCATGAGCGAGATGGCAAGGCACTATTGAAAACTAGCAATGTGAAAGTTAGCAATTTTTACTGATTGAACCGCTTCAAGAAGTCTTTGAGCCTGTCGGTCTGAGGATTTGAAATCAGCGACTTTGGCTCGCCTTGCTCTACTATTACGCCGTCCGCCATGAAGATGATTTTGTCGGAGATGTCGCGGGCAAATGCCATTTCGTGTGTGACAACAATCATCGTCATTTTTTCATCGGCAAGTTTTTTGATTACAGCAAGGATTTCGCCTGTAAGCTCTGGGTCAAGCGCACTGGTCGGCTCGTCGAACAAAAGGACTTTCGGTTTTAGGGCAAGGCTCCTGGCGATTGAGACACGCTGCTGCTGACCGCCACTCAACTCGCACGGATAGGCATTTTCCTTGTCGGACAGCCCGACATCAGCAAGGAGTTTTCGTGCAATCTCAACGGCCTCAGTTTCCGGAGTCTTCAAAACATGCACCTGGGCATCAACGATATTCTGCAAGACGCTCATGTGCGGAAAAAGATTGAAATTCTGGAAAACAAACCCCAGGTTTAGGCCGATTTTGCGCAGCTCTTTTTTATCAGCGTATTTTCCGTTCTGGACAATCGGCTGGCCGCAGACATAAATCGAGCCGTCATCAATAGTTTCAAGCTGAGCAATGCAGCGGAGCATGGTTGATTTTCCGCTTCCGCTAGGCCCGATGATACCCAAAATTTCGCCCTGCTCCACATCGAATGAAATATCCTTGAGAACCGGAACATTGTCGGAGAATGTTTTTTTGATATTTTTTACGCTGATGATTGCCATGATTAATTACGCTCCTCAATTTCTGCGATTTTTTTACTGAGAGTTTCGGAAAAATTACGAAATGCAGAAATGAACGAATCGAAAATTTGAGAAACAAGAGATTCCGCATCTATTTCACTGTAAATATGAAGTGAAAGATTGCGAGCCTTGAGCATTGAAAGCCAAGTTTCTTCGTCATTAACAAAAGAATGGGCAAAACCTAATTTGAGGATTTCACGAGGAGAGCCGTTCTCCGCTCCCAAAACGCCGTGACCACGAAGAGTCTCCTGCAAAGCCTTCCATGCAAGCTCAAAAGTCAGATTGAACTGACCGATTACGCCTGTACGATAAATTTCATCTTTAGAAGCCTGCTCTTTTTCGGCTTTTTCAAGAACGGAAAGACTTCCAAGAAAATTTTCAAACTTTTTCATAAATTACAACACCATCTTTTTCAATTTCAGCCTTCAATTCATCAGAAATTGCTTTTGAAGAATCGACAACATCAAATCTCAGCAAAGTCTCGGATTCTTCATCAAGGGCAAATCTGAATTCATCGACATTTTCGCCAGTAACGAACAAATCTATGTCACTGCGCTCTCGATTTGTTTTTCTTGCACGAGAGCCGAATAGAGTCACTTTTCGTATTTCATGTTTTTCCGCAAGTCGAATTATTTCCGAAAGAACATTTTGAGGCAGGGCAACAGCCATACTTTTTCCTTGAGAAGACTATAGCACAACTCAAGGAAAAAGTCACGGAGGTTAATTGGATTTGAAAATGTCGTCCTTAAATGTCATTTCATAAAGATTTCCAAAACACTGTGCGTTTATTAACTGGACATGAGAGCCTATCGTATTTTGAACCAGATATTTATACAAATCTGCATAGCAGATTGATTCTTCTTTATTCAGGCTGTCCGTTAAATTTCTGGTAAATCTGTTTGAAATCCAGACTTTTAAATCCACGCTGTAAACATCTGCCAGTGAAGTCTCATAAGGACTTGCGGCCGTGAATACAAGAACTCCGTCTATGTCAACATCGCCATCAAAAGCAAATACACTTCCTGAATAACATGTTTCAATACAAATAACCATCTTGCGGAAGCGTTTATTTGCATGATTATTCGCGTTGTCATCCATCGCAAGGAGAGTGTTCTTCATAAGCTCAGTAGTAAAACCACCTTTATTTTTTTCCATGCCAGACAAATTGACCGCTCGTACCATGTCCTGACCAGAACCAGAAAATATCATCCTGATTGTCAGTTGTGAGGCGAGTCGGGGTTCTTTCAAGGTTAGGATGCTCCGTCCAAACTGAATCAGTTCGATTAAGTTCCGGAAGATTTCCCTTCATAATATTTGATAAATCTTCAACAGTCAGTTCAGAAAGCAGATAGTCAAATCTCATGTCATCAGTGTAAAGATTATCACCATATTCAAAGATTTTTCTTGCTCACCCTTTTTATTCTTTACAAATGGATCCAAACAAATCCAGTAGCAGTAATCCTTTCTCAAGTCACCACCAGAAGGTCGTACACACATCCAGATAGTCTTATCCTTATTTTTCTGGATAATATCACCAGCCGAATAGTAAGATTCTCCAGAGTATTTATTTTTAGCTGAGTTAGCCTCAAAATAAGTTCCAGAAACGAACTTAACTTTTTTAAGGTCAGGAATCTGCCTAATAGCAACTTCAAGGGTTGCAAATTCGTCAATCTTTGATGTCGCATCAGTATTAATCTTGAAAGACAATGTTCCCAAATCTGTAAAATTCCAGCTGGCATCTTTTACTTCGACAACTTCACCGATAATGCTTGAAACATACTCTGCCGCATCATCAACGCAAAAGGCAGGAACCAAACGAGTGCCTTGTTCGCCTTTTTCATAAAGACCTCCTTAAGCAAGATTCGAAGCCGTAATCACACATGAGGAAACACGCTGGAGTACAACTTCTTATAAAAACAAACACAGGCACAGAAATTCGTTTGGAAATCAATGCCTGTGGAATATAAGAGAGAAAAGAGAAATGTGATGCGAGGACGGAATTAAAATATAAGCCGCTATATATATAGTATACAGACTATTTAAACGGCTTGAGGACAAAAATTTATCCGCTGAATGAGAAATTTGAGCTAAAGTTGAGTTTATAAGTCCCCTCGAATGAATCATAAGGAAATTACAAGTCAGCTTTAAGCATTTCGCAAGATAAATTTAAGCAAATTTCAACAAAAAAAAGTTTAAAGGAACCGCTCGTTGATGATTAAGGAAAAGAAGCCCCGCCTACTTGTAGTAATCCAGCTTCTTTTCAATAACAATGAATCCGGCGGCGACAAGCCAGTTCATGATGAAATAGAACACACCCGCGATAAGGATTGGTGTTGTCGAAAAAAGGCGACTTGATGTTGTCTGTGCCGTGCGGAAAAGCTCTGCAATTCCCAAAACTGAGACCAAAGCCGTGTCCTTTACGAGCGTGATGACTTCGTTTCCCATCGCAGGAACAATTCTTTTTACAACCTGTGGAAGCACTATTCGGAAGAAAGTCTGCATTTTGGTGTAGCCCAAGACTTTTGCTGCCTCATACTGGCCACGCGGAATCGACTGAATGCCGCCACGGTAAATTTCCGCGAAATAGCAGGCATAATTTACAGAAAGGGCGATGATTGCAGCCACAAAACGGTCGTAAGAAAGCTTAAAAAGATAAGCCGGAAAGAAATAGACCGCAATGAGCTGCAAAATGAGTGGAGTTCCACGAATAATAAGCAAAAACGCGTTCACAATATATGAAAGCGGCTTAAAATGCGACATCCGCCCCGCCGCAAGAGGGAACCCCAGCGGCACGGAAAAAAGGAGCGTAAGGAAAAACACCTCAACCGAGACCACCGAGGCCGTAAGCATTGGAAGAATTATTTTAGTCATTTCACGCTCCTTTTTTTAAAACCACAGATTACTCAGATTACTCAGATTAGATTTTTCAGTTACGAAAATTATTCGTATTTTTCAAAGAACTTACAATAACGAACTATATAATCTGTGACATCTGTGTAATCTGTGGTTATTTTTTATTTCCCGATAATGGAAATGTCAGAACCGAACCACTTTTCGCTGATTTTTGCTACTGTGCCGTCGGCTGCCATTTCTTCGAGTGTTTTCTGAACTTTGTCGCGCAACTCAGTATTGCTTTTTTTGAAAGCGATTCCGTACTGCTCTGGGGCAAGACCTTCAGAAAGAATTACGAACGGTTTTCCTGTGACTTTGAGGCTGTATTCCGCAACTACGCTGTCCATTGCAACACCGTCAAGACCGCCGATTTCCAAATCATTCAAAGCCATGATGTTGTCGTTGAAGTCTACGATTGACTTGAGGCTTGCTTTAAAATCAGCATTTGCCTCAACGGCATCAGCAGCAGAACTTCCAGCCTGAACGCCGAGGATTTTGCCATTCAAATCAGCGAGAGTTTTGATTCCGCTGTCCGCACGAACTATTACTACCTGCGCGTTGTTCAAATATGCCTTTGTGAAAGCGAGTGCCTCAAGACGCTCCGGAGTGATTGAAAGACCGTTCCAGATACAGTCGATTTTGCCAGTGTTAAGCTCCTGCTCCTTTGCAGACCATGAAATTGGCTGAGCGCGGAATTTGAGTCCGAGACGATTTGCGACTTCTTTTGCGAGGTCGATGTCGTAACCTACGATTTCATTGTTATCATCGCGGAATCCCATCGGCGGGAAAGAATCATCAAGACCAAGAACAAATTCGTTTGAAGCCTTTGAACAAGAAGCCATCCCGAATACCATAAGGGCAGCCAAAGCGCCCGTCAAAATTTTTGTAATTTTCATACAATTTAACCTCGATATTATAGATAGAAACAGACTATCATAAATCGAGGACTTTGTCATTATTCAAAAAGTTCATTCATTTCAAAATCTGAATCATCATCATAATAAACGACAGCATTCAAATAATCAAATTTATCTTGAAAAATCTGCTGACATTTCAAAAACTTGATTTCTTTTAGTTCAGGAATATCAACCATCACACCACTTTTCTGAACTTCGATTTCAAGTTTTCCATGCTTGTCAAAAAGCCAGCGTGCACCGACTCCCAAATTCATAAGCAATTTTCCGTTGCCATAATTTGCCTTAACACAATGACGTTTTCCATTTTCATCATAAAAATAAACGAAAACCTGCATTGATGGATTTTGCTTTTTTTTCAGGAAAAGTTTTGAAATCAAATTTGATTGATTTTTCTCATGTTCTCCGCCCATATTAAATTCGGTAACAATGCATTCATTTTCAATTTCTGAAAATTCAAGATACACGAAATCCATGTCCTTTCCATGAATGTAATCATTAAATTCAAGGACAATTTCCTTGTTTTCTGAGCGAGATTCAAAATCGATCTTCTTCTCAGTAAAGATTTTTCGCAAAAATCTGAACGAAAGCCCAAACACATCGGCAGAATTTCCAAGGTCATAGTCGCCTCGACAAAACGGATTCTCAAGATTGAGTTTTTTTATTTCTCCAAAATCCGAAATGCTTTCATTCGGGACAAATGAATTGCGAGAAGAATCCCATACATAATCTCCAGAAGAAACAAGCCAGTTGTAAAAGTAGTATAGGCAATTCGGATCAATATAAGTTCCGACAAGAGTTTTATTTTTCAAAAGATTTTTACAAGTTTCCTTTGCAGCAGAAAAACTTTTCATTATTCCGCCTTCAATATTTGCTCCGCCTTTCTGTTTGAAAATATACCAATGTCCGAAGCTTCCAATTTTTGCAAATGAACTTTCCCCGTTAACTTCTGAAAGTTTATTTTTCTCCCAATTGAGGCTATTAAGATAATCATTCCGCAAAAAACACTTTCCAACCGTACTGAATCCAAAATCCCCTTTTTTGACAAGCTGAAAGTCACCAGAAACGCCGAATTTAGAAAACATCTTCCATTCAATATTTTCTACTCCAACTCCCCTTGAAGGAACAATCAGCAGGTTTAAAAGAAAAAGAGCAATCAACTTAAAACTATTGTTCTTTACATATTTTGTAACAAATACTGTATAAAGGACAAAAACACAAATCAATGCGCTCCAACTTCGGGCAAAAAAACTAAACATGTCCACACGAATAAAACTGTAAGAATACGAAACAAGTGGAATAAGAATTAACGAAATCACAGCCGTTAGGATTTCAATATGCTCATCCATGAATTGCAAAACTGTTTGTCTCGTCCACGCCCTTTCTTGACACATATCAACATGAGTCAGGAATCTGCACAAAAACAAAACTGGAAGCCAGACAATCAGTGCAAGCGGAAGAATATGCATGGCATTGTAAAGCGGATAACGGAAAATATTCTTTGCATAAGGCATGAACCAACCGGGAAGTTCCTGTCCAAAAATCGAAATTCCATCGGCGAGAACTGACTGCCCTGCCATTGCTTTTATATGAATCAAAGTTCCCCATAAAAGCGGAACCGAAGCGAGCAACAGCACAAAAACAGGAATCCATCCAATCCAAAAGCCACCAGTTTTGAAAGATTTTTTTTCACTCAAAAAGAGTTTTCGACATTGAATCACAAACATAGGCAAAAATCCGACAAAACAGGCGACTCCATAAACAGGATAATAAAGCCCATGAAAAACATTTACAAGCAAAAAAACTTTGAGCCAAAGATTTGCTCGTCTGACAAGTTGCGGCAATAAAAGAAGAAGAACCACAATCGTCATAAATAAAACACGATTATAGTAGGGAAACTGCAAAAACAAAGCCACGGCAAGACACCAGATTTTCTTCAAATGAAACTGCAATAAAAAGAGCATTAATGCAAAAATCGAAAAGAAAAATATGTTGTCCGAAAGTGACATATAGGCGATATTTCCTTGTCCGCACAGTTTGAAGAAAAATCCGTGAACTACAGAAAAAAGACCACTTGGAGGAATAAAATCCTTAAACGGAATCTGCCCCAATTCAAAAAACTGCTGAAATGCAAAAACATTCTCAAACGGATGATGTAAATCTGCTGAAACTACAGCCCCCTGTCCGCCATAAAAGTTGAAGCACATGAGTGATACGCACGTCCCAAGTGAAATTAAATCACTTATTTCAAAATCTTCTTTTCTCCAAGAGTTTTTAAGGACTCTGACCGCATCTGCAAAAGTAAAAAGCACTGCAATCGCAACGATAACCTTAGCTCTAAAAGGAATTCCAATATTGACAATCTCGCCATTGAAATTGTATTCCTTTATTGAAAGGATCAGAAACAAAGCTGGAAGAACAAGCTGGATAAGGAGAATTGCACTTTTTAGAATCAATGACCTCTTTTTGAAAAACAGAGGAATACCCGTACACAAAATCGCAAAAATCACAGCCAGCGCCGAAGGATAATTTTTCATTTCAGAAAAAGCCTTTATAATACGATAGCTTCCGAGAAAATTGCATGTGTGATAAATTGCAAAAAGAGCGTAATAGCTCAAAAAATACATGCACAAAGACGAAATAACGGCATTTTTTTCAATAATGAAAACAATTCCCGCAAAACAGAGGGCAAATACAAATAATTGAGAAACTTGCTGGAAAAATAAAAATTTCAGTACAACAATCGAACAAATCCATACGACAAGATATTTTGCGGCATCTGCTTTTTTCTCTGTTACAATCGTATTAGTTGGCAAAAAATGTTTTCTGCAAAATTTACACCACAAGAATACAGAAACAGCCCCCAGCAAAATCAAAAGGCGAAGCAACAGAATTTCCGATCTTTTATTGCTGCGAACCCATGCAGTCCATTCTATAACGATGTCATTGTACACTTGCGGAGCATTCCCTGTAAGAGCCATCCAAACGACCGTGAATGCTACGGCAACCAGAGAAATAATTCCCAAGAAAACAAAATCCCGCTTAGTCAATTCAATTTTTTCCATAATTACATTTTCTCCAATAAGATTTTCATTACCACAAAGTTAAGAAACATAGTCACTGGCGTGACCAATATTTTTGCAATCAGAAAAGAACTTTTGACAATAATTTCCGCATCAAAAATACGAAGGATTTGTGCGTCAACGAACTGAAGAGCCTTTGAAATCACAAAAATAAGCATGACCTGATACACAAGATACAGAAAGTATTTCGCCTGCACAGGAATCCTGCTGTTGCTCTTGAACACGGATCGGTTCGAGAAGATGAATGTAAAAGTCACGCCAACCCACGAGCTGATTATGTTATTCAAAAACAAGTTATGGAAAAAAAATCCCAAAACCGTATATATGCCGAAATCCAAAAGCCAGCCGATTCCACTAATGCCGAAGAATTTTACGGCTTGAACAAATAAGTTTTTCATTTATTTATCCAAAAACACCTTCAATTCTTCCGGTGTGCCAAGCACATGAACCTTTTCGCACGGGATGTCAGCGATGTAAATATCACCGCCTTTTTCAAGCAGGAAGTTGTAAAGCGGAGCTACATATTTTTCACCATTCACAAGATTCTTCGAATCTTTATAGTATTCGTTGTAAAGGCACTCGTACAAAGCGCAGGTTTTAAAATAATATGCACCAAGAGTACAGTTATCACTTATCCGTTCCTTTTCCCTAATTTCAACGGCTTTTCCGCGTTCATCAAGGCGAACAAAACTCCAATGAGTACCTTCCGCCTTAAAGCACGGAATAAAACCGGCACCCCGAATCTGGTTTGAATTCATCGCACCGCTTTCTACATAAGTGTCGATGTTATAAATGAGGAGCGCGTTTTCCTTTTTCCAGTATTTTGAAGCGAGCATTGCCGTCGTTGCCTGACCATCCGTAAGGTAATCGATTAGGATTACATGAAAATTAGTGATCTCTAGCTCAGCACACTTCATATTGACGAATGATTCTGCATCACTCTTTTCATCTTTCATTGCAATGAAGATGTACTGGTTCACATTGTCCTTAAATCCATCAAGACTAATCATTGACCATTCAAAAAGAGTCTTTCCCTTTGCCTCAATCATGTACTTTGGGACATCATATCCGGCCTTGCGAAAGCGCGAGCCGAGTCCGCCCATTGTGATTACAACATCAATCTTGCTCATAGTTCAAACTCCTATTCCGGCTTGCACTGCGAAGACTTGCAGATTTCATTCAGTTCTTCCACAGATTTGTTCAAAAACTCGTCAGGGCGGATTGTTCTGTCATCAACATAGAATCCCTTGTGCCCCGGCCAGGGCTTTCCGTAAATAATCTCATCATAAGGAATATCCCATTTATCAAGCCATGACAGAAGAATCTTGGCAGTATTTTTGTTGATTACACCGAGATTTCCGTTATAAGAGTTCATGTTTCGGCTGGTAAAAAGCACAATCTTTGCGCCGTTTTCTTTGTACCAGCGGAGCTTATCAACTATTTCCTTGAACGGAACCAAGTCCTCGTATTTTTCTTCCTTCTTTTTTATTGGACAAAGAGTGCCGTCAATGTCGAATACAAAAGAATAATCCTTAAAATCCTCAGATTTCATTTTCTATTTCCTCCAGAATGTTTATTGCGTTTAAAATGAAGCCGAAAACCTTGTGCGGGTAATCAATATGTAGCGGAAGCATCGATATAAAAAGCGAAGCCTCGTAGATTCTTACAGTAAGATAGTCAAAGCCGTTTTCTAAAAGTTTTTTGCAGAAAAGTTCCTTGTATGCAGAATTGTCAAAATCGATTTTCAATTCCGCCTTGAATTCCTCGTTTATGCTTATGTCAAAAAGCGCGTTGTTGAAAAAATCATAGCGCCCGCAAATTGAATGGCTGAGTTTTGCGATATCGTAATACGGGTTTGTCCACAATTCTTCCTCGCTCAAAGCCCCTTTCGGATCAATGAATTTCATAAGCTCCGTGGATTTGTTGTACATAACGTTTGCAAAACATGGGTCACCATGTCCGATTACAGAAACGTACTGATATTTATTCTGGTGTTCGATTTTTTCTTTGAGCAAAATGTATTTTTCAAAAAGGGAATCAACATCGCATAAAGAACAGCTCGTTTTCATCAAATCCGCTATCGGTTTGAACGCTGAAAGTTTCTTTAAGTCTTCCAGCCGCTCTTTTACCTTGTCAACATACAGTTTCTGTGAAATTTTCTCGTATTCTGCCTGAGAAATTCCTTTTGAATGGCGGCATTTGAAAAAATAAAAATATTTGTCCAAAATTTTTGAAAACTCTGCTTTGTCAATGGAACCATGAACCCATTTTATTGCAAGGTCTGTCATGTGGAGCCGTTCCATCGTGTAGCTTGCCTTTTCTTTCTCTTCCTTATAGTTGAACGGCATGACAAACCAGAATTTCATGTCTTCCGGCAGGAGGTGGTAAAAGCTATATTCAGCCTTGATTTTTCTTTTATTTGAAGAACTCTTCACAAGCGTGTATTCATCACCGTGAAGGGTGTTGAAATATCTTGCGTCAAAATTTCCGGCAACAACCTGAATGAAATTTCCTACGCTTCCTATGTTCGTAAGCCCCTCGATTTCAAATGAATCTTCAATTTTTGAAGAAGCAGCAAGCGTCGAGTCTTCCGCAATGGACTCGTTTAGGAATTTTACATACTCCTTTGGACTTTTGAACATCAAAAGAGATGCTGAATTCCCATAAAGTACACGGTATGTTTTTTCAATAAAAAACAGTTTCTTCAACGAAAGCGAGGCTTTTTCAACATCAGAAATTATGAAATCAGAAAAGAAATGAAGAATTTTTGCATTCTCATCTGTGTTTTCAAGTTTTTTTACTAAATCACCGAACTCAAAGAATGATTTTACAGGAATAAGTTTGAATTCATGGAAAATTTTTCCGATAGAATCTGAAAAATACGATTCAAGACGACGCTTTTTTACAATTACATCGCCAAAACCTTTTCTCCCGATTACATCCTTTATGACTTCACTTTTTTCATTTGTATCATCAAATATCACAAGAATCTTATCTGCCATTTTTATGCTCCAATTTTTTTACAAGCTGAATCAAAATAATAATCACATACACAGACGACAGAAAAACCACTCCTGCCATCACGAAATTTCTCTGTGGCTCAAACTCTTTTCCCGTAAGTGCAACAGAAAGGTAATCCGAAACCAAAGTGTCAGAATCAGAGTCGAAAAAATTTCTGCAAAGAAAAAGGGAACCGATTTCAAGGAGCCATGAGAAAACTGAGAGCGTAAAAAGCACGAAAAAACGCCCCTTTACAAGATTCCTTATCTCCACGTATATGGTTTTGATTTTTTTGATTAGGAAAAGCCCTCGCAAATGGCGGTTAGAAGGGCGTGTCTTTATAAAATATTCGTTCCAAAACTCCATCATGCCAGGCATGATAAAAAAACAAAGTGCAATGAACATGGAGACAGCCGCAAGAAGAAAGAAAATACGTCCGAGCCTATAATTTCCTAAAAAATTCATTGTCGCAAAAATCAAGAGAATAGAAATCGTGTCAACGAATCGGTCCAGAAGAACAATCGAAACTCCTTTTATATAGCTTTTTGTAAGATGCCCGAACCTGAAAATCCTGAAAATCTCACCGGTCTTAAACGGAATTACAATATTTACAAGCGTAGTAATTGCAAAAAGTCTAAGATATTTTAAGGCTGAAACACCTTCACCAACGAGGAGAAAATAAAAGCGAAATGCTTTCAGAGAATAAACGAGGAAAACTGTAACTAAGAGTATTGCTTGATATTTCATTTTTTTGTCGTGAAAACAACCTGAGCCGTGTATTTTTCAATCGGTTTATCCCGGTGCTCGCCATTAATAAACTTCTTCTTGTTCAGAATGTATGAACCGAGCAGTTTTAGGACTACGAGCGCCTGATTCATCATCTTTACATTTGAAACCTGATCATCTTCACGCCACAAAATCGGAAAATAGCGGACTTTATGCTTGTAAAACGCAGAGCCTAAAACCATGCAGTAATTGAACATGAGGTTATCCTTGTATTTTTCCCAGAAGCGGGATTTCAAGACGTCGATTTTGTACATGTTGAGTCCTGATCCAAGGTCATAGACAAAGTGCCCGGTTCCAATCGAAAACAGAAGATCATAAACTCTGTTTCCAAAAGTTCGGAACTTTGAGTAGCCCTGTAGTTTTGAGTCTTTCATAAATCGAGCGCCAAGAAAGCAGTCATAATTTTCGTATTCCCGGTTTTTTAGATATGGAAGAATGTTTGCGATGTCGCCCTGGTCATCACCATGCAGAACTATGACATAATCGAACCCGTTTTCAATCGCATAATCGAATGCAACTTTATGTGAGCCTCCAAGTCCGTAGTTTTCATCATTTCGTAACAGCGAAACAGGAAGATTCGAATCATTTTCACAAAGGTAATTCTGTACGGCACTTTCTCCGTTGTCACTGCTTCGGTTGTTTACAATTATAACTTCTGTAATATAATTACAGATTTCACCTTTCAACTGATTCAGCACGCGAACAATCTGCTTTTCACAGTTATACATTGGAATAAATAATAAAATTTTAGGCATAAATAAGAATCCTTAAAAATAAGATATATTTCTTAAATTCAAGAAAATATTTTATCAGATTCCTAAATACAAGTAAACCCTAGAACAATTTGCTCATTTTTAAGTAATTTATGTTTTAATAATGGAATTTAGGGAAAATTTAAAAAGCGAACTTGAATATCAAGATATAAAAGTAAAGGAACTAGCAGCAAAAACTGGAATAAACAGAAAAACAATAGACAATTATCTCACGAAAAATTCAAACGATCCGTCTGCCACAAACGCATTTAGAATTGCTCAGGCATTAGGAGTTTCGGTAGAGTATCTTTTAACTGGTGAAAATTTAATGCCACAAGATCTGAAATCAATAACTTTGGGAACACCCAAAATAAGAAAATTATTACAATATTTTTCAAATCTTGATGAAATCGACATCGAAGCAATTACAGCCTTGGCAGAGCAACTTCAAAAACGCCATAAAAAATAGGGACACGAATTACACAAATAAACACTAATTTCTAAGCTTTAATTCGTGAAAATCAGTGTAATCAGTGTCTTTTTAATACTTCTCACAGAACGATTTCAAGACTTCAATCTGCTTGTCGATTGCTCCAGGTCCGCCGGTTGTTTTTCGGCCTTCCATGCAGGCTTTTGGCGTGATGCAGTCAAAGATGTCTTCTTCAAAAAGCGGAGAAATCTTTTTCATATCGGAAAGCTTCAATTCTTCGATTGCAGAAAGCCCTGAATCAATTGCAAGACGAACACATTTCGCGCTCACTCCATGCGCAAGACGGAAAGGCAGTCCCTTTCGCACCAAGTAGTCGGCAACATCAGTGGCATTCGCAAAACCGCCGAAACAGCTTTCTTCCATTTTTGGAAGGTTCCACTCTGCACTTGCAATCATCGCCTCAAAAACGATTACATTCCCCTGAACGCAGTCCAAAGCTTCAAAAAGCGGAGCCTTGTCTTCCTGCATGTCACGGTCATAAGCAAGCGGAAGACCTTTCATCATCACAAGAAGATTGATTAAATCGCCGTAAACCTTGCCAGTGCGACCACGGATAAGCTCGGCAAAGTCAGGATTCTTTTTTTGTGGCATGATTGAAGAGCCTGTAGACCATTTTTCACTCAAATTGATAAAACCGAATTCAGTGGTAGACCACAAAACAACTTCCTCGCACATGCGGCTGAGGTGCTGCTGCAAAATCGCAAAGTCCGAAGTGAACTCAATGCAGTAGTCGCGGTCAGAGACGGAATCAAGAGAATTGTAAGTAGCTCCCTCAAATCCAAGCTCCTTGGCGACAAATTCTCGGTCGAGAGGCAGAGTTGACCCCATGAGAGCACCGCTTCCCAAAGGAGAAAGAGAAACACGCTTAAGAGAATCCGAAAGACGCTCCAAGTCACGCGCAAGCATGAAGCCCCACGCGCACAAATGCTGGGCAAGGCTTCCCGGCTGAGCGTGCTGAGTATGAGTGTAGCCAGTCAAAAGCGAAGTTTTATGTTTTTCTGCAATATCTGCGAGAGTGTTGATAAGAGAAGCAATCGCTTTCTGCAAATCCGGAATCACACGGCGAAGATAAAGCCGCTCGTCCAAAGCAATCTGGTCGTTTCGACTGCGGCCTGTGTGAAGCTTTCGGCCTGGGTCTCCGATTCTGTCAGTCAAAGTGGCCTCAACAAAGGAATGAATGTCTTCGGCAGAATAATCGATTGAAAGCGCGCCAGACTGCAAATCCTTCTCTATAGAAGAAAGACCATCCTGAATTGCCTTGTTCTCCTCGGCTGAAATAATTCCCTGCTTAGCAAGCATTGCGGCATGAGCCTTTGAAGCACGGATATCATCAAGAGCCATGCGCTCATCAACATGAATAGAAGTTTCAAATTCTACGGCAGCGGCATCCGGCCCTTCGGCGAATCGACCGTGCCACAAAGCGGCGTGATTATTGTCAGTAATTGTTCCATGAGGAGTGTTTTTTGTTTCCATACATAGTAACTATAACAAAATTAAAGATTTTTGAAAATAGATTTAATCAGCACTTCACTAAACTTTATTTTGTGCTACAATCTTAGATTCACGAAATACCTCGCAAAATCAACCTCACGAAATCAATTTTTGGAGACAAAATAATGCCAACAAAAACACAATCTTTCCGATTTTTCGCACCAGCCCGTTTTTACCGCTCGGCTCTCACTATTGCAGTTCCGATTATGCTCCAGCAGCTCATTCAGAACATGGTTTCACTGATTGACAATTTCATGGTCTCAGGTCTTGGCGACATCTCTATGTCAGGCGTAAATGTTGCCGGACAGATTCTCTTCATTTTCATGGTCTTCGTAAACACAATCTGCATGTCCGGCGGAATTTTCATGACTCAATTTTTCGGTGCCAAAGATTCCGAGGGAATGAAGCAGGCCTTCCGGTTCAAGCTTCTGGTTGGTCTTGCCGCCGTAGTGCCCTACTTTTTGGTCTGCGTTGTTTTTCCGCGAAAACTTCTTTCATTCATGCTGATTGGAAACACTCAGGCAGAGCAAATTCTTGACGAAGCCGTAAAATACATCCGAATCATGTTCTGGATGGGAGTTCCTATGACAATCTCAATGTGCATCGCAAGCTCCCTTCGCGACATGGGGCGGGTCAGGATTCCGCTCGTAGTCACGATTATCGCAACCCTCACGAACACTCTTTTCAACTGGCTTTTGATTTACGGAAATCTCGGCTTTCCACGGCTCGGAGTTGAGGGCGCTGCAATCGCTACCGTCATCGCTCGTTCCGTCGAATTCATGATTTTTCTCGTGATTTATGCAAGAATCAGGCCGGACTTCGCATTCAATCCGTTAAAATTCTTCCATATAAATAGAAAACTTTTCTGCGAAATTCTCAAAAAAGGCGCGCTCGTACTTTTCTGCGAAATGGTCTGGGTATCTTCTGAAACTGTCACAACCGCAATCTACAACGGAAGGGGCGGCGCGGATGTCGTTTCCGGCATGGCATCAAGTTTCGCAATCGCAAACCTTTTCTTCATCGCGTTCGGCGGAATTTACAACGCAACGGCAGTCATCATCGGAAAGACGCTCGGCAGCGGAGAACTTGAAAAAGCTCGTGAGCAAAAAACATGGCTTTTGTCGGGATCGGCAGTTTTTGGCACAATCATGATGGCTTTCGGCTTTGCGACCACACTTCTCGTACCTGTTGTATTCGGCCGGCTCAGCGAAAGCGCAATCTCAATCTGCCGAAGCATGGTCATTCTGATGTCATTTTTCATGCCGGTCTGGGTCTACATGAATTCTCAGCAGGCAATAGCACGCGCTGGCGGCGACACGGCAATGGGAGCCTCAACAGATGCCGTAATCACAATTTTCGTGATGATTCCGCTGGTTCTAAGCCTCGGAATTCTCACAAAAATCAGCCCGGTAAAGCTCTTTTTATGCGTAAAACTCCTGGATTTAGTAAAGCTCGTGGTCTTCCACATCTGGCTAAAAAAAGAAAGGTGGCTTAAAAATCTGACAAATTAGGGTGCAACCGCCGACAAGCGGCGGTCGGGCTTTTCGGGGTTCCGCCTTTCGGCTCCATTCGACAGTCGGCATAGCCAACCGTCGAACGCATCGCGCCCCTACAATCCCTTGCACACTTCCGCCAAAGTATCGCTCTCGCCAGTTTTTTCACTATCGTTGAGAGGGCGCAGGATTTTGACACGGACTTCTGTTCCCGCAACAGGCAGGTTCGCATCCTTTGTAGAAAAATTGAGCTGACAGTGCAGGAAATTTTCGGTGACGGCATGGATTATCACGCGGTCTTTGAAAATTTTTGCGCGGTGAACGGTCTCACACACGGCAGGGAGTGCTTGCCCAACAAAGGAATTGATGTATTCGGTCTTTGACTTTTTGTTGAATTCTTCGAGGGCGGCAATTCGTTTGTCCGTAATATAGTTCGGAACCATCGGGCGCATTTTAAAAGCCTCTGTTCCAGGCCGTGGACTGAACGGAAATGCGTGAACGAAAGTAAATCCACATTCTTTAAGCATTTTGAGTGTCAAATCAAAATCTTCGTCGCTCTCACCAGGGAACCCCGCAATGATGTCACACGCAAGGAACGGATTTTTCTTTGCTTTTCGCAAAAGTTCTGTGGCACGGTAAACGGCTTCGATTTTGTACGGTCGCTTCATCTTGGCAAGAACGGCATCACTTCCGCTCTGAACAGAAATATGGAAATATGGTCGCACTCTCGGATTCGCAAGAACAACAGCGAGCTTTTCATTGACAATCTCAGGATAAAGGCTCGAAATGCGGATCCCGATTTTCTGTGTGTTGGCAAGAACAAGCTCCAGCACTTCGGCAAAGCGCACGACTTTTCCTTCGTATTCACTC
Organism: Treponema sp.; assembly: GCF_017430385.1. Taxonomy (GTDB): domain Bacteria; phylum Spirochaetota; class Spirochaetia; order Treponematales; family Treponemataceae; genus Treponema_D. Next base: position 104,962 of record NZ_JAFRNB010000169.1, on the reverse strand, counting down.
ACATACTGACCAATATTAACCGTTGTAATGACGACTTCACTCTGTCCCGCTTCTTCAAGTTTTTTAACTCGCTCAATAACTTCGCTTGCGGCCAGAGAAACTGATTTTCCACGCGCAAGGCGGATTCGGCAGTAAGTGCACACACAGTTACATCCGTCCTGAATTTTGAGGGAAGAACGGGAATGATTTATGAAAGTCTCAGTTGCAAGACGGAAAGGAGATGTAATCACGTTCCGCTCAGAAGAATTATTTTCCTTATCGAAGATTTTCTGAACTTCACGAGAAATTTCTGAACCGGAAAGATTTGGATTTTGTTCAAGAAGATTTTTGAGAAGCGGCGGCAAATCCGCAAGGCTTCCTTTGTGCTGACCGCCGAGAACGCAAACCCGCTCGTCAATCGCCATGATTTCTTTTTGGTCAAGCTGAGCGTAGCAGCCAGTCACAGCAACTGCAGAATTCGGGCAGCATTTAAGCAACATTCGGATAATTCTTCGGGCTTTTTGCTCGGCTTTGGCTGTGACCGTGCATGTGTTGACCACGCAAAGGACAACGCTTTCATCAAAAGACTTAGCCGTAAAAGGCTCCATCGTGACAGAAAAATCTGAGTCACTAAAAAAGCGGGCTGCACCCTCGCTCTCAACCTGATTGAGACGGCAGCCCAATGTTTCAAAATGAATTGTTTTGTTCACTTTTTCTCCGTGAAAATTCGCGCTATCTTAATCGTGCGGCAACACGCTCTTTTCCGCGGGCAGCATCGGCCTGAGAAGCGTTCAGCTCGATTGCCTTTGAATATGCGTCGAGTGCTGAGGCGTAGCTGCCAGCCATTTCACGAGCATATCCGCAGCGAGTCCACCACAAATCAACAAGCGGCTCTGTGTAAACGGCGGTTGTCATGGAAATGTCGGCGTGCTGATACTTTCCCTGACGGATGTAAATTTCCCCCATATAATAGTAAGCATTTCCGATTCGGGCAGCATTTGCAGGAGCGTTCGCAATGTATGTGCGGAACATTTCAAGAGCCTCGTTGTTCTTGCCCTGATAATATTTTGCCTCGCCAAGCACTTCCATGAGGCGAACATCATTTGGAGCAACTTTTCGGGCTTCTACTGAGCGAACTTCGGCTTCGGCATACTGGCGGTTTCGGACGAGTGACCAGCAGAGAACGCAGTAAGAATCAATATTCTTTGGATTGGTGATAATCTCCTGCTCACAGATTTTAATTGCCTCAGGATAATTGCCGTTACGGTACAAAACAAGGGCATCAGGCTTTGACTGCGCAAAAATGCCTGAAATTAAAAAAATAAAAGCAGAAATCAAAAATAACTTTTTCATAAAATCCTCTATATTATTGACCTGTCATCGTACATTTGCCTGAGAAATGTGCGCCAGGCTCCAGAACTACTTCTTTTGAGACAATATCGCCGTTGACAGAACCAGATGCCGTAACAAAAACAATTTCCTTGGCGGTAATGTCGCCCTCAACCTTGCCACGGACAAGAACCCTGGAAGCATTTATTCCTGCGGTAACGACAGCATCATTGTCAACGACAAGATCACTCGTGGCATCTATAGAACCTGTTACCACGCCACGAATCATAAATGGCTTTGTAAATCGAATCGTTCCCCTGAAATTAATATCAGGAGCAAGAATCGTGTCGAAATCCTCTTCCTCGACAGCAAAAAAATCAGAATCTTTTACATCGAACATATCAATCTATATTACAATCTATGGGATTTTTTTTCAATAATACAAAAAAGGCGCAACAGAACCGGCTGCCGCTGTTCCACCCTTCGCTAACGCTCATAGCCTTGCGGCTACTTCGGGGTTCCATAGCGGAGCGGCTGTTCTTAAAACCAAAGCCTTAATCCTGCTGAGCATGGGAAATTTACAGGCCGGATAAAAGGCTTCCAGTCATCGTCCGTTTTTCTGGCTCCGTAATACGGCTCATACACGGCCTGTGCAAAAAATTCAAGCCGTCGCTCCAAAAAGAAAAAATCCAACCCGGCACCAAGCCTTGAGCCTGTCGCAAGAAAATACTCGTCATCATCGAATCTCGCCCCGAAACTCAGGCCCCAGAGCACATAATAATCAACATGATTTGAAATCCGCTCGTTTATGAACCAGTTATCGACAAAGGCCGTCACGCACTTTTTTTTAAGGCCGGCATTGAAAAAAACGCACCACGGAGACTCATCGCTTCGCGCAGTAAAAGAAGCAAAAGAAATCGGGGTTGTCGAAACATTGTAAGAAAATGCCCCGCCAAGCCCCGCCTTAGCAAAAGAAAATGTGCAGAGGCAGAAAAAAACAGGAATCAGTAAAAATTTTCGTTTCATTTCTGCCATTATACTAAAAAATCAAAAAGATTGCAGACCCAAAAAGCAGTTTTAAGCCTACTCAACCTTTTTGAATTTAATTCCGTCAACAAAAAGAACGCCGTCCTTAAACTCGTAGCCCGATGAATAAGAATTATCGCCGATTGAAGGATCTTTTACAAAGTATTCCTCATACGGAAGAGGCTCGCCGTCCCCGCCCTGAACTGTATCGACATTGAAAGTGATTGCAGAGCTTTCCTGAGTGTATTCGCCGTCAAAAGTAAGGTCTTTGTTGTAGAACTGTGCCAAATACTCTTTTGCAGCCTCTGGATCCTCAGCCGAATTAAGAAGCTCAACCTTGTCAACAATCTGCAAGATCTTTCTGGTGTATGTTCCGCCCTCTGCAAAAGCAAGGGTTATATTCTGCTTTGTGTACAAATATGCCTGCGGAGCCTGTGAGCCGTCAGCCTTAGATGCAAGTTCAGACTTCAATGTAAGTTTTGCTTCCCATTTTCCCAAAAGATTTGGCTTAGATTTTGATTCACAAGAAAGGAACAAAACAGACAGAATAACCGAAACTAATAAAACAAATGACTTTTTCATAGATTTTAGAATTTATTGATTTTTGGAATTGAAAGTGATTATAAATAAAAAAAAGCCTACTCGGATTTCTCCTTTCGGCTTCCCAACTAATTAATTTGGTGCTGATTACTCACCTGTTACGATAGTTGTTTTTGTTACCCAAATACCGAGCAAGCTGTAAGTTTTCAAGTCAACAGTAGCGATCTTTGTGATTCCACCGTTAGCAGCTGCAGTTGAGATGCTGTAGTCAGCAGATGTTACTGGGAGAATTCCGAACAAGAATCCACCTGTAGCCTCACCGCGTTTAGCGTTAGCAGAAGCACCTGCATCTGATGTGCGTGGTGATACTGTTGTACAGCTTACTGCGAGAGCCAAAGCTGCTGTTGCAAGAACTGCACCAAAAACCTTTTTCATTTTCATTCCTCCGTTTATAAAAAAGATAATTTAATGTTAGCTTAAGTTTATGTATCTGTCAAGAGAAATCTTTAAATTTTTCTTGACAGTTTTTCGTTAAAAAAAGCGGATTTTTTCCTGTATTTTTTTATACAAAAATCAAACCATCCGCACCAGACTTCACATTGATTTTTGAGTCCTCACCGAAGCGGCCGGAGAGAATTTCCTTTGCAAGAGGATTCTCGACATAGGTCTGTACAGCTCTTTTAACAGGACGCGCACCAAAGGCCGGGTCATAGCCAGCGTCGCTCAAAAAGTCGATTGCGCTCTGGTCAAATTCGAGTGCAATTCTTCGGTCAGCAAGGCGGGCTTTTACGCGCTCCAGCTGATTCTTAACGATTCCGCCGATGCAGTCTTTTGAAAGCCGGCCGAACATTACGATTTCGTCGATTCGATTCAGGAATTCAGGGCGGAAAGTCTTTTTCAAAAGGACATCCACCGCAGGACGAACGGCTGTCATCTTATCAGGAGTGTCGGCATCCAGAATCAAATCACTTCCGAGGTTGCTTGTCATGATGATAATCGTGTTCTTGAAGTCAACCACCCTGCCCTGTCCGTCTGTGAGACGGCCGTCATCAAGCACCTGCAAGAGCACGTTGAAAACATCAGGATGAGCTTTCTCAACTTCATCGAACAGAATTACGCTGTATGGCCTGCGGCGAACGGCCTCTGTGAGCTGGCCGCCCTCATCGTAGCCGACATATCCCGGAGGAGCACCAATCAGGCGGGTCACGCTGAATTTTTCCATATACTCCGACATATCGATTCTGGTGAGAGCCTTTTCGTCGTTAAAGAGGAAGTCTGCCAGAGTTTTTGCAAGCTCAGTCTTTCCAACGCCAGTAGGTCCTATGAACATAAAGCTTCCGAGCGGGCGATTCGGGTCGTTGAGACCTGCCCTGTTTCGGCGGATTGCATCGCTTACAACGCTAACCGCCTCGTCCTGCCCGATAACACGCTTGTGAAGGACATTTTCGAGCTGAATATATTTCTGCTTTTCGCTCGTGAGCATTTTTGCAATCGGGATTCCAGTCCAAGTGCTTACGACGCGGGCAATGTCCTCTTCGGTAACTTCCTGCCTCAAAAGTGAATCTGACACTCCGTTGTCTTCTTTTGAGTGCCGAGCTTCATCAGCTTTCTGCGCTTCCAGAAGTTCCTTTTCCAGAGCTGGAATCGTGCCGTACTTCAATTCTGCGGCCTTATTGAAATCTCCCTCGCGGGTGTATTTTTCTTCCTCAAAGCGGGCGGCCTCAAGTTTTTCCTTCAGCTCACGGCTCTTATTGATTTCTGCCTTTTCGTTCTGCCATTTAAGCCTCATGGCGTCACGATTTGAAACAACTTCGGCAAGTTCCTTTTCAAGTTTCTGCAACCGCTCTTTTGAGGCGGCATCGTCTTCCTTTGAAAGCGACTGTTTTTCAATCTGAAGCTGAAGGATTTTTCGCTCAAGCTGGTCAAGTTCGGTCGGCTCGCTCTCAATTTCCATCTTAAGTCGGCTTGCGGCTTCGTCAACCAGGTCAATGGCCTTATCAGGCAAAAATCTGTTCGTAATGTAGCGGTTTGAAAGAGTTGCGGCGGCGACAAGTGCCTCATCGTTGATTTTAACGCCGTGATGAATCTCATACTTGTCACGAAGTCCTCGCAAAATCGCAATCGTGTCCTCCACATTCGGCTCAGCACAATAAACCTGCTGGAAGCGTCTCTCCAATGCGGCATCTTTTTCTATGTACTTTCGGTATTCGTTGAGAGTCGTGGCACCAATTGCCTTCAGTTCACCTCGGGCAAGGGCAGGTTTGAGCAAATTGCTCGCGTCCATGCTGCCTTCGCTTGCTCCAGCCCCTACAATTGTATGAAGCTCATCGATGAAAAGAATTATCTGACCTTCGGATTTTGTAACTTCGGTGATTACGGCCTTCAATCGCTCCTCAAACTCACCGCGGAATTTCGCACCTGCGACAAGACTTCCCATATCCAGAGAAAGGAGTCGCTTGTTTTTGAGCGATTCTGGAACATCGCCCTGTGCAATTCGGCGGGCAAGACCTTCGACAATTGCCGTCTTTCCGACTCCAGGCTCACCAATCAGAACAGGATTATTCTTTGTTCGGCGTACAAGAACCTGCATTACGCGGCGGATTTCTTCATCACGGCCAATTACCGGGTCAATTTTGTCCTGGCGGGCGCGAGCCGTCAAATCCGTGCAATATTTTTCGAGAGCTTGCATTTTGCTTTCCGGATCCTGAGAATCAACTTTCTGGTTTCCGCGGACGCTCTTCAAGGCTTCAAGAATCGTCTCTTTTGTGATTCCGTACTGGCGAAGAAGTTCCCCGGTGCGGCCATCGCTCTGAGCCATCGCAAGAAGAATATGCTCCACCGAAAGAAACTGGTCTTTAAGAGCCGACATTTCCTTTTCGGCCTTAGCAAGAACTTTCTGGGCTTCACCAGAAAGCTGCATCTGAACGTTTCCGGTAACACGCGGATATGTTTGAAGCAGATTTTTTGCCGCTTCAAGAAGGGCTTCTTTTTGAACGCCGATCCGCTCAATTATAGGAACGGTGATTCCGTCCTTCTGCTCAAGCATGGCGACCAGAAGATGCGGTAAGCCAATTTCTGAATGATCATTCTGCTGTGCAAGCGCACTGGCCTCCTGCAAAGCGTCCTGTGTTTTTAAGGTAAACTGCTCGTAATTCATAGTGTACCTCCATTTTTAACTTTCAATATGAAAATAATAAGAAATGCACCAATCGGCAAGTTTAAATTTCTCACAGATAGGGAGCGTTAAAAAATTGCACAAGGTGCAATTTTAGCGAGTCTCCCGAAGAGCTATGCTCGTAGGGGCCACAGAGGACACAGAGGATTTTCTTAAAGAAGAAGAAAGTTCCCATTCACAAAGCTCTCTGTGCACTCCAAAGCTCTGTGAGGATATAAAAAAACCGCCCCAAGCGGAGCGGCTTTGTAAATCGCAGAAAATCCTATTTAGAGTAGTATTCAACTACCATCTGGTCGTTGATCTGAACTGGGATTTCTGAACGGAGTGGAAGACGAGCAAGTTTTCCTGTGAAGTTGTCGTCGTCACGCTCGAGGTAGTCAAGTTTAGCCTTGTTGTTAGAAAGGTATGTTGACTTGAACTGCTCGCTGCGGCGCATTTTCTCTACCAAAGAGATTGTTGAGCCAACTTTTACAGCGTAAGAAGGGATGTTGATTACTTTTCCGTCAACTTCAATGTGTTTGTGGCTTACCATCTGGCGAGCCATGCGGATTGAAGAAGCGAATCCCAAGCGGTAAACGAGGTTGTCAAGGCGAGTCTCAAGTGCAACCAAGAGAGCAACACCTGTCATCTCCTTTGATTTTGTAGCCTGCTCGAAGTATCGGCGAAGCTGTTTTTCAAGGATGTTGTAATAAGCCTTTACTTTCTGTTTTTCTGTCAAGTGCAAAGAATAATCAGATGCTTTCTTTGTCTTTTTGAAAGCTGGTGCGCCAGCTCTGTCCATTGCCTTTGGGTGTCCACAAACATTAACACCAAGTCTTCGACATTCCTTAAAACGAGGATTGCGTCGTGTAGCCATTTTAAGCTCCTAAAAATTAATTTTAATCAAGGCAGATTCCACATTGAATGCAGTCTCAGGTGCTTGATTTTTCAAAGTCACCATTCAGCAAAAACTAAACGGTGAAGAACATTTTAGCAAAATGAAGAATCATAATCAAGAGATAAATCTATATATTTCATTGTTTTTTTCATTTTCAAAAGTTGACGGCAATTTCAAAAAGGCTTAGAATCATAGTATACGAATTTAATTCTGCACTTTCCAGAGGCCTTATATTATGAACAGAAAATTTTCCGCATTAATTTCATTAATTTTATCCTCAGCATCATTCTTTCTTCTATTATCTTGTAAAAATATGAAGGCAAAGGCCGACGACGAAAAAGAAATCACCCTCGTAATGGCAGAGGTAAACCCGGCCGAAACAATTGCCGGTCAGATGGACTACGCTTTCAAGGCAAAGGTTGAGGAACTTTCAAAAGGAAAAATCAAAATCGACCTGCACTGCTCCGGGATTCTTGGCGATGTCGATTCAGTCATGGAGCTTATGCTCAAACCAAATTCAACGATTCAGATTCACCGCATGTCGGCTGTAAACATGGCCATGTACGGCTGCAAAAAATCAGCACTTTTGTCAGTACCTTTCACATTCTCCAGCAAGGAACATTTCTGGCGTTTCGCAAATTCTGAGTCCGGCCAGAAGATTTTAAATGAACCGGTCGAGGCGGGGCTTGGTCTTAAAGGACTTTTCTACGGCGAGGAAGGTTTCAGGCATTTCTTCTCCACAAAAAAAATCGAGTCAGTCGCTGATTTCAAAGGTCTTAAAGTCCGCGGAACAAATGATGAGGCCATGCAGGGGCTTTTAAAAGGTCTCAAGGCAAATTCAATTCCTGTAAATTATGCGGATTTGTATTCAGCATTGCAGACAGGTGTAATTGATGCGGCTGAACAACCAATCGCAAACTATCTCGCAAATCATTTTCATTCCGTGGCTCCATACATGATTTTTGACGGACACACCCTCGGAATAATGGAAACAATAATCACCACAGAATGTTGGGATTCGCTCACTAAAAACCAGCAGAACATCCTTCTTGAAGCAGGAAAATATGCTTCCGACTTTTGCCGCAAACTCTCACAGACAGAAGAAGAAAAGGTAAAACAGCAGCTTTTAAAAGAAGGCGCAACTCTCACTGATGTAACTGACCACGAACCATGGCAAAAGGCATGTGCAGATGTAATCAAAAAAGGAACTTCTGCCGAGCCAGACTTGTACCGCGAAATCATAAACTACGCAAAATACAAATAACCGGAGGCATTTCATGAAAAAACTTCTATGCTTATCTTTGGTCGCAGTTCTTGCATCAATTCTGACTGGCTGTAACGGCAAAAAATCCGACAAGGAAGTAACGCTCGTAATGGCTGAAGTAAATCCCGAAGGAACGATTTCAGCAGAGATGGACAAGGCTTTCAAGGAAAAGGTAGAAGAGCTTTCCGGCGGCAAAATCAAGGTTGACCTGAAATTCGGCGGCACTCTCGGCGATGAGCAGACAATCATGGAACTTCTTACAAAGCCCCACTCAACAATACAACTAGAACGCATTTCCGCATTCAATCTGGCCTCTTACGGATGTGAAAAATCCATGCTGCTCGCAATCCCATTTACATTCTCAAGCAAGAATCATTTCTGGAATTTTGCAAATTCCTCTTTGGCAGATCAAGTCTTGGCAGAACCCTACGAAAAAAATGTCGGAATCAGAGGACTTTTCTTTGGGGAAGAAGGTTTCAGGCATTTCTTTGCAACACAGCCGCTCACAAGCATAGAGGATTTCAACGGGCGCAAGATGAGGGTAACATCAGACCCGGTTATGCTCGGAATCGCTCATGGACTAAAAACAAATCCAGTCTCAGTCAATTTTTCAGATTTATATTCAGCCTTACAGACAGGAGTTGCGGACGGAGCCGAGCAGCCAATAGCGAACTATCTCGCGAATCACTTCCACAGAATCGCGCCTTACATGATTCTCGACGGCCACACGCTTGGCGTAACAGAAGTCATAATAGCGGCGGAGGCATGGGATTCACTTTCTGAAAACCAGCAGAAGATTCTTATCGAGGCAGGCAAATACGCTGGCGAAGTATGCCGGAAATTCTCTCAGGAAGCCGAAGACAAAGCAATGATGCAGCTTGAAGCCGACGGAGCAAAATTTACGGCCGTGAACGACATAACTCCGTGGCAGGAAGCTTGCGCCGACATAATCACAAAGTCAGCAAACATAGCACCGGAGCTTTACAAAGAAATTCTTGACTTCTCGAAATAAGCTGTCATATAATGTATAGATTAAAAATACATTTAAAGAGCGTATCGATCGTGCAAGAAGAAAACAACGGCAACACGAGCAAAGAAAAGTCACTGACAGGAATAAACATTCAGGCTCTCAACTTATTTTTCATCATTCTCACAGCAATCGTATTCTGCTTTATTCTTGTCATCTCAACTACAGTAAACAATCGTTTTCACGCTGTTGAAAATGCCATCAATAAATTCATTATATGTGAGCAAAGTTCTGAGCTTATAAAAGAAAGCGCGAATTATCTTACGGATCAGGCAAGGCTTTTCGTAGTAACTCACAAAGAAATATATGTTCACTCTTATCTTGACGAAATCATAAATACAAAAAGACAGCAGAAGGCTCTCGAAAATCTTGAAGAAGTCTGTTCCGAAAAAGACCTGGCCCTGCAGCGGCTCAAAATAGCAATGGAACAGGCAAACAGTCTCATTAACATGGAGCTTTATGCAATCAGGCTGGCCTACAAAGTTATGGGCAGCAATAATCTTCCTGAAAGAATCCGTGAAATCCAAATCCGGGCAATTGATGAAGACATTCCAAAAGAACAGCTGCATGAAATCGCCCTGAACAATCTTTTCGGTGAAGGCTATCTCATTTACAAAACAAGGATTAACGAAAACTGCAGGCTCACAATCAATGCAATCGAGCAGCAGATTAAGGACGAGCTGAACATCAATGCAGACGAACTGGGAGCAAACATCCGCAGGCTCCGGATTCTCTTCTTTGTATTGCTTCTTATAAATGTGATCCTTTTCATTGCGTTTGCTTACCTTGTCATTCTTCCGCTCGAAAAATTCAAGGCATCAATCGCCAATGATGAAAAGCTCAATGTTATCGGCTCTCTTGAATGTAAGCATCTTGCTGAAAGCTACAACGAAATTTACGAGCTGAAGGCTCAGAATGAAAGGTCTCTGCTCAAAAAAGCCGAATACGATGCCCTCACAGGAATCCTTAACCGTCGGGCCTTTGACCAAATCTGCACGACATCGGCCGAAAAAAAACATCCTATTGCCCTTCTTCTCATCGATATGGACAATTTCAAGTACATCAACGATAATTTCGGTCACGCAGGCGGTGATGTTGCGCTCAAAGAACTTGCCCGGATTCTTACGGAGACATTCCGAGCAGAAGATTACATTGCACGAATCGGAGGCGATGAATTTGCGGCGATTCTTCCGAACTGCACGGTAAAGGCAGCCAGAATCATCAAGAAAAAGATCCTGACGGCAAACGAAAAGCTCCTGAGCATACAGGATAACATCAAACCGGTCTCTATCAGTGTCGGAGTTGCATTTGGAGCAGAAGGATTCTCAGAAGATTTGTTTAAAAAAGCAGACAAAGCTCTTTATATAGTAAAAGAAAAAGGCAAGCGTGGATGCGAAATCTACGAAGAAAATTATGCTACAGAAAAGTGATTCACAAATTTATATAATCGGCGCGGGATTTGCCGGCCAGATGATTTCCGAGGACTTGAAGCGCAAAAAAGTTTTCGGCTCAGTTTCAGCATTTTTGGATGATGACAAGAATTTAATCGGGAAGCAGATTGACGGGATTCCTGTTTTGGGGCCGATTTCTGAAGTCGCAAAACTTTTGAGATGCGGGCCACTCGACGAGGCAATAATCGCCATTCCGAGCGCACCAACCGAAAAAATCCGTGAAATTTACGAGGACTTAAAAAAAGGCGGATTCGCGCACATCAGGATTTTGCCAAGCGTAAGCCAGATTGTTGACGGAAAGGCTCATTTTGTCCAGACCCGCGAAATCGATCCGCTCGACATCCTCGGGCGAACGCCTGTGATTATTCCGCTTCACGAAAGCCTTCAATATCTCCGTGGAAAGCGAGTTTTGATTACGGGAGCAGGAGGCTCAATCGGCTCGGAGCTTTCAAGGCAGCTTCTTTCGGGCGGAGCAGAGAGACTTTATCTTTTCGGGCACGGAGAGAATTCAATCGTGCAGATTTACCGCGAGCTTCATGTTCTTCAGCAGGAAGGAGTCGGCGAAAAGGCAACTGTCGTTCCGATTATCGGCGACATGAAGGACAAGGAATATGTTCGCTACATCATCAGAAAGACTCACGCCGATGTAATTTTCCATTGTGCGGCTTACAAACATGTTCCGATGATGGAAGAAAATCCTGTCGCTGTAATCGAAAACAATGTGTTCGGCACAAAAAATCTTCTGGACGCGGCTATTGAAAGCAATGTGCAGAGATTCGTCCTTATTTCCACGGACAAAGCGGTTTCGCCTGTCAGCGTATACGGTGCGAGCAAAATGCTTTGTGAAAAACTCGTGCTTCAATACGCAAAAAAGGCGGCTTCAAACCAGAAGTTCATGTTCGTGCGTTTCGGAAATGTTCTCGGCTCGCGAGGCTCGATTCTTCCTTTGTTTCAGCAGCAGATTAAGTGTGGCGGTCCTGTCACAGTCACTGATAAGGACATGGAACGCTTTTTCATGACGATTCCAGAAGCATGTTCCCTTGTTCTTGAGACTGGCGGCGTAGGCGAAAACAGCAGGTCATACCTTCTGGACATGGGCGAGCCGTTAAAAATCATCGATATGGCAGAGCAGATCATCAGGTTCTCAGGGCTGGAGCCGGGCAAAGACATTGAAATCAAGATTATCGGTGCGAGAGAGGGAGAGCGTGTCTATGAACCGCTCTGGCTCGACGAGGAAAATCCGCAGAAAACAGACTACGAAAAACTCCTCGTCCTAAAAAACATCGAATTCGGCGATGAAAAGCTGGACTTTCTTCTCTCAAAACTGGAGCCAATCTGCTTCTTCAAAGGCGACGAAGAAAAATTCCGCAACAAAGAAATGCTGATTTCAATTTTGTGCCAGAATGTTCCTACTTTGGATGAATATTATAAAGTAACAAAGAAAGATAATTCCAAGAATTTATAGTTGAGTTAAAAAACGACGCGAGGGAGTGAAACGACTTACGAAAACACTCTGTTTGTGCTGCCGCGTAAGCGGCAAACGTATATAGTTACAAGCACAAACTGCGTGTAGCAGGCTAGCCTGCGGTTTCGATAAGTCGTTTTCACGACCTTTTAATCTGCTTAAAAAATCTTGTTTATATTTCCTTATTTTTGCGTTATAATATTCACACTATGGCAGAAATTAAAGTTCCGTTTTTTAAGCCGTCTTTTGACGATGAAGAAAAAAAAGCAGTTTGTGATGTAATTGATTCAGGATGGCTCACCACGGGCAAAGTCACCCATGATTTTGAATGTGAATTCGCAGAATATGTCGGGAGCAAACACGCGCTTGCGGTAAATTCCAATACAAGCGGAATGATTCTTGCGATGGAAGCGTGCGGGGTTCGACAAGGAAAAGCCGTAATCACCACTCCATACACTTTTGTCTCAACGGCGGCGAGTGCGGTTCACTTGGGCGGAGATGTTTTTTTTGCCGATATCGAGCGAGATTCTTATTCAATCGATCCTATAAAAATCGAAGAAATCCTTAAAAAAGACACTGAGCATAAAATAGTCGCCATCGTTCCTGTTCATGTCGCGGGCAATCTATGCAACATGAAAAAAATCAATGAGCTTGCCCAAAAATATTCCACTCCAGGGCACAAAATCTACGTGATTGAGGATGCGGCCCACTCTTTCCCAAGCCCCACAAAAGATGGTTTTGCAGGCACTTTGGGTGACATCGGAGTTTTCAGTTTTTACGCCACACAGACCATGACCACCGGCGAGGGCGGCATGATTACCACAAACGACGACTCTCTTGCCAAGAGAATGAGCCAGATGCGCCTGCACGGAATGAACCGCGATGCCTGGGACCGCTACACAAATCCGAAGGCCAGCTGGGAATATGACATCATCGCGCCGGGCTTCAAGTCAAATCTGCCGGATGTACTTAGCGCAATCGGGCGGGTTCAGCTCAAAAAGGCAAAATCATTTGACGAAAAACGCAAGAAAATCGCAGCCCGCTACAATGAGGCTTTCAAAGACTTGGATTATGTGATTCTTCCGCCGGATGGGGATGGGAACGCATGGCATTTGTATCTTCTTCATCTCGACGCAACAAAGCTTGACTGTGACAGGAACACTTTTGCAAAGGAACTGCAGGAAAAAGGGCTTGGAATCTCAATGCACTTCATCGCGATTTTCAATTTTACTTACTGGCAGCAAAAATATCCTGATTTCAGGGCAGAAAATTTTCCGAACGCCGATGAACATTCAAAGAACACGATTACACTTCCGCTCTTCCCCGATATGAGCGAAGAGCAGGCAAAAATTGTAATCGAAGCGGTAAAATCAGTCGGAGAAAAGCATCATGTGCGCTAAGAGAAAAAGCACCGGCAAAAAAAAGGTTATTTTCTCTGATGATTTTTACAGTGACATGAGCATGCCTGACATGCTTCATGCCGTTGTCATCACAAGTCCGTTCTCTTACGGCAAAATAATTTCAATCGGATTCGCCCCCAAAACGACAATTCCAGAAAACTGCCATCTTTTTACCAGCAAAGACATTCCAGGAGCTGCAAAAGTAAAAATTCTGGACACGGAAGTGCCGGTCTTTTCGACGGATGAGATTTCTTACAAGGGCGAGCCTCTCGGCATTCTCGTCGGGCCTGACAAAAATGTTCTTGAAGAACTGAAAAAATCAATCCGCATTCAGCTCGATCAGGAAGAACTCAAAAAAGACGAGTCAGACTTTTCAAGGACATACAATTACCTTTCGGTCTCACTAAAAGACGGTTCTCCGCTTGAGCAGAGCATAATCTCGCTCCGTAAAACAATTGAAGATTTCTCAAAACCAAAGGAAATCATCGCAAAAAGAAAGCTTGTCGTTGGCGATGTCGATGAAATTTTTGCGAACGAAGAAAAATCAGCCTTTGTGGTCGAAGGAAGATGGGACAACAAAATCCAATACAAGCCGAACAAAGAAACTGAAGGCTGCCTTTGCTACATCAAGGGCGGCAACCTGCATATTTTTACGCCCTGCCAGTGGATCAGTCAGCTTGCAAAAACCGTCTCTGAAATCACCGGCTTTCCAAAAGAAAAAATCTTTCTCACGCGCACCCTTGTTTCGAATAAAACAACGAACGCGCTCTGGCTGAACACCATTCTTGTCGCACAGGCGGCTGTCGCAGCAATAAAAACTGGCTGTCCTATCAAATATTCACTTTCAAGGCTCGCGCAGGAAGAGCTTCTGGAACTTCCGCCAAAACTTTCAATCAAGCATAAAACAGCCCTCGACAAAGACGGAATCATCAGGGCGATGGACATTTCTATCGAATTCGATGCAGGCGCGTACAATCCTTTCGCACAGGAAATTCTTGACAGGCTTACGCTTGCTGGCACAGGAATTTACAACTGCAAGAATGTCAGGGTCAGTGCAAAAGCATTCAGGAGTCACAATCCGCCGTCATCACTCCATCTCTCAATGATTGACTCACATTCATTTTTCGCTGTCGAAAATCAGATTCAGAAAATTGCGGAAGCAACAGGATTTTCGCCAGTCGATTTGAGGCAGATGAACAAAGCCGGAGGGTTGCAAAAATCAACGAAGCCTTTTACATTTCTGTTTGGCCGTTCCAGCGATGCCATAAACGCCGTAGTAATCAGGAGCGACTTCAAGCGGAAATATGCAGTTTCAAGGCTTGCCGAGCACAACCGCTACGAGCAATCAGAAAGCTCTGCATATTCTCCGCCTTTGCGCGGTATCGGCCTTGCATGTGCCTTTGACGGAAGCGGCTATCTGGGGTCATTTTTTGACAAGACAAACATCTCGATGCAAGTTTCTGTCAACGAAGAAAAGAAAATCGTAGTCCATGCTTATCCTCCGTCAGTGGCAATCCGTGAAATCTGGACAAAAATCATTACGGATAACATCGAAATTGACAGGCGGAACATAATTTTTACGAACGAGACTGTCGAAGAAATCGGTAAAAAAAGCAAGGAAAACCTTATTATCCCTGAAACTCTGATTGGAACAGTCAGTCTCAGGACAACCCTTCTCAAAAAATGCGTTGACGCAATCAAACGCAAGAAAATCGACGGAACGCCATTTTCGGTCAAAAAATCCCTGCCACCGTCACGAAAAAAACTCTGGAACCAGCAGGAATTTTCCGGCACTCCGTATTACAACACTGCGTTCGGAACCTGTACCGTTGAAGTCGAATTTGACATATTCACATACCGCGAGACAATCAGAAAAATCTGCGTGATTATCGACGGAGGTAAAATTCTTTCCCCAAAATCAGCAGAAAATTCCGTGTACCGCTCGATTCAGCGATGCCTTACAACATTGGTCGAGGATGATTCTATAAACTGTCCGTCGATTTCCGTGCAGTTCATGCAGTCCGAAGAAGAGCCAAAGCAAATCGGACATCTTGTCTATTCAATTCTTCCTGCGGCCTACACTTCCGCACTCTCACAGGCACTCGCATACCCAGTCAGGTCGCTTCCGCTAAAAACAGACTCGCTATTTAAAATCTGCGAAAACTACAATGACTCCAAAAGAATATCAGAAGAGGCAGACAAATGAAAATTCCTGTCATGCTAAACAGCTCAAAAGTAATTCTCGATGCAAAACCAAGCGAAAGCCTGCTTGAAGTCCTCAGACGACAGGGATTACTCTCAGTGAAAGAAGGTTGCACAAAGGGCAGGTGCGGCTCATGCACAGTCCTTCTCGATGACAGGCCGGTTCCAAGCTGTGTCATTCCGGTTGGAATCGTAAGGAACGCCTCAATCGAAACGCTTGAATTCTTCCTGCTCACAAAAGAAGGCGAGGACATCACGGCCGGATTCAAACAGGCTGGAGTTACGACATGCGGATTCTGCAACAGCACAAGGATTTTCTCAACTTATGAGCTTTTAAAAAAGGTCTACAGGCCGACAATGGAAGAACTTGAGGAACTTGCTGATTCAATAAAATGCAACTGCATAGACAAAAAGACTTTCATCAATGGCGTAATTTATGCGACCGCAATCAAACACGAGCGGGAGGGACGAAGGAATGCCACAGTCTAAGACATTTTTTTACGCCAAAAACCTCAACGACATATTCTACCAGCTCAAAAATATCTCTGATTTGAACATTGTCGGAGGCTGCACGACTTTTGTTGAAAAGGAACTGCCCGAAAAAAACCTCTCAATCAGGGGAATTGAGGAACTGAATCAGATTGACAAGCACGAACGTTATATTGATTTGGGCGCGGGAGTACAGCTTTCTGCAATCGAAGAATTGGGTGAGGCAAACCTTCCGAAAATCTTTTATGAGGCAATCACTACAATCGCGAACAAAAACGTGCGGAACATTGCGACAATCGGCGGAAACATCTGTGCGAAGGGATTTTATCACACGCTTTACGCTCCCCTTCTCGCCCTTGATGCACGGCTTGAAGTGACTGACGGGGAGAATACCAGCTTTCAGCCGATAATGCGTTTTGATTCGATTTCAAGCGGGTCACTGCTTTCAAAAGTGAGGTTGCCACTGGAACAATGGGAAGTTGCTGTTTTCAGGAGGCTCGGTCCTTCGCAGTCAATAAGCGAGCTTTCTGCAGGGTTCGCATTTCTGGCAAATTCACAGAAAAATCAGATTTCAGACCTGCGGATTGCGTTTGCAGGAAGCATGAAATTCCGTGACATTGAACTGGAAAACAAATTAATCGGCGCACATCTGCCGCTTTCAGCGACGGCAATCTCAAACTTCATGCTCGAAGCCGAAGATTTCTTCAACGAAGCGGCAAAAGGCAAAAAACTGAATCCGATTTTAAAGCATCAGTTCTGGAACCTGACGAAGTATTCGCTGGAACAGCTTACTTGATCAACATGCGGCGACATCCATGTCGTGACGAGAATTTCTTTCAGAAATTCTCGCAGTCAATTTGCTTTACCCCGCATCCGTGCGGGCATTTTCTATTTAATCAACATACAGTCGCCGTAAGAGAAGAAGTGGTATTTTTCTTCTACGGCTTTTTTGTAGGCGTTCAGGATGTGCTCGCGACCAGCGAATGCGCTTACGAGCATAATCAATGTGCTTTCCGGGGTATGGAAGTTCGTGAACATCTGGTTTACGCACTTGAACTTGTAGCCCGGATACATGAAGATGTGGGTCGCGCTTGAACCGCCTTTTACAAATCCGTTTTCATCGCTCGCGCTTTCGAGTGTGCGCACACTTGTCGTTCCAACGGCCAAGATTGGGCGGCCATCGCGTTTAGCCTGATTGATTTTTTCGGCAACATCAAACGGAACGGTGTAAACTTCCTCGTGCATTTTGTGCTCTTCGATGTTCTCCGTGCGAACAGGAAGGAATGTTCCCAGGCCGACATGCAATGTTACGAAAACCCGCTCTATCCCCTTTTCATCAAGACGGCGGAACATATCTTCGGTAAAGTGTAAGCCCGCAGTTGGGCAGGCCGAGCTTCCTGTTTCTTTGGCATAGATCGTCTGGTACCGCTCGCTGTCAGTATCATCATCCTCGCGGCGGATGTACGGCGGAAGAGGAATGTGTCCGTTACGGCCGAACCAGTCGTCATCGAGCCGCGACTCAAATTGAATCGTGCGGAATTCACTTCCTGTGTCGTTCTCGTGCTCGATGATAGTTCCGACAGAACCGTCCGTAAAGCGGTATTTGTTACCGGCTTTTACTTTTTTGGCTCCTTTGACCATTGTGTGCCACAAATTGCCTTCGGGAGTCATCTGGTTGAGGAACATAAACTCCTGCTCACGACCGCCCTGCCCTTCGACATCGGAAAGCTTGATTCCGTAGCAGCGGCTCCGGCGTACTTTTGAGTTGTTGAAAACCATGAGCGTGTCAGGCGAGATTAAATCCGGCAAATCATCCATCTTGAGGTGCTTGACCTCGCCTGTCTCGCGGTTGAGGAGCATGAGCTTGTCCTGTCCGCGGATTCCGCTCGGTTTTTGAGCGATGAGTTCTTCTGGTAAATCAAAGTAAAAGTCTGTCAGTTTCATTGAACGAACAGTCTAAACTTAAACCTTAAACTGGTCAATCTGTGAGCCAATGCCTGAGATAGACTCGCTCATTTTTCCGGCAATTCCGCTCAAAGCAGAGCCAGTCTCATTGATTTTTCTTGCTCCGATGGCCATTTCTTCCATGCTCTGTGCCATAGATGCAGAAGCGTTCTGCAGCATCTGGACTTCTTTGAGAATCATCTTGTTGCCTTCTTCCATTTCGGCAGATGCGTTGCGAACCTCAATCGTGCTGTCATTCATATTGTGAAGCGCGTCTGTAATCTGCTGGCTTCCTTCGTTCTGCTCTTCCATTGCGGCCTTAATCTGCATGACAAGGGCATCAGTTTCCTCAAGTTTGCGGGAAACAGCCTCAAAAGCCAGGGCTGACTCGCCGGAAGCCGAAACGACTTCGCTAATTGAATTTTTGATGTTTGTAAGCTGATCACCGATTGTCTTAGACTGAGCAGTTGAAGTTTCTGAAAGCTTACGGATTTCGTCAGCGACAACGGCAAAGCCCTTTCCTGCCTCGCCTGCATGAGCCGCCTCGATTGCCGCATTCATGGCAAGAAGGTTAGTCTGGCTTGCGATGGCCGCGATTGCGACATTTGCTTCCTGAAGCATGGTTGACTGGCTTTCAATCTCCGTGATTCGGTCATTGACAGCTTTTTGCTTTGAGATGCCCGCCTGAGAGTTTGCGCGCAAATCCCCGAATGAGCGTGCCATCTTTTCCATGGAACCGTTAACCGAAGAAATATTTCCGATCATCTCTTCGACAGCCGCACTTGCCTGAGTAACGCCGTTCGACTGGCTCTCAATCATTTTTTCCAGAGACTCAATGTTTGATGCAATCTCATTGACAGCCCCGGCAGTCTGACTTACGCTCTGGTTCTGACCGTCAATCTGCCTCTTCATAGAATCAATGTTTGCGATAATCTGTGTGATTGAGCTTGCAGTATCATCGACACTCGCGCTCATGTCAGAGCCAACGCTGTCAAGATTTGCATTTGAATGTTTGACATGAGAGATGATTGTCTGCAATTTTTCAGTAAACGCATTGAAGCCTTTTACGACATTTCCGATCTCATCATTTGATGTTACGGCAATTCGTTTTGTCAAATCAGCATTTCCGCTCGCAATCTCAGTGATTGAAGTCTCGACAGCTTTTAAAGGCCTCAATGAAATCGAAAGGATTACGGCACTGAAAATAATCGCGACAACAAGAATCACGATGACACTGACTAACATTGATGCTGACATTTTCGTGATTGAACCGAAGAATTCATCAGCGGGAGCCATACAGAACACAGCCCAGTCACTTTCGCCGCCGACAGGCCTGTATGAAGCAACCATATTCTTTTTGCGCCACGGCTCAAAGAAAATCTTGTAAGTGGTGCTTCCGCTCATGGCCTCGATGATTGCTTCCTTCATTGCGCCCGAAGTTGAATCTTTGAGAACCTGACCTTCCTCAACATATTTTACATCAGAATCAGCAACGGTTTTGCCGCTCTTCATGTTGATGATGAACGGATGACTTTCTTTTCCGATATAAATTTCTTTACAAAGGTCTGAAAGGGTCTTTCCGTGGAAAATTGAAACTATTACACCGATGATTTTAGAATGTTCCTTGTTATAGACAGGAACTGAATACATCATCAAAAGCAAATTATTTACAGGACTGAAAGTTGGGTCAGAAAGGTAATGATTTCCGGCAAAAGCTTCCTTGAAGTAAGCCCGGCTCGACAAATCAACAAGCTGTCCGTCACTTGTGATGCTCATTCCATGCTCGTCATAATAAGCGATGTTCTCATATCGAGGATCTGTCTTCGCAACACCAAGCAGGATTTTGCTTTTTTCGGCAATTGAAATATCCGGATCCTGAATGATTGAAAGGTTCGCCAAAGACTCCAATAAATGGAATTCCCTTTCATTCTGCTGTGCGACCTGGACAGCAATTTTCTCAGAAATTGTGGTAATTGTCTGCTCGACAGAACTTTCCAACGAAGATTTTGACATCGTATAGGCTATTGCCCCCAAAATTCCATTGGAAATCACAACGATAAGAATCAAAAGCATCAAAAGCTTAGTTTTAAGGCTGTTTAATTTCATAAAAACTCCTGAAAAATTCGTTAATATTATTATAAGATAAAATTATGGAATTTGCACGATTTTTTTTTACGCAAATTTTTCTGGCTGCCGCCCTTCCGCACTTCGGTAGCCCTCATTCCTTCGCTTCGCTCCGCTGGCACTCTCGTTGTCGTGCCAGTTCGAACTGCTTCGCAGGTGCTCCACGGCGGTGCGGCATTGACTATTCAAACAAACTTGGCTGGCTGCTTGTGGCATTTGATTTGTATTCAAGTCCGAGGTGCTGGTATGCCTTTGCGGTGACAATCCTGCCACGCGGGGTTCGCTGAATCAGGCCGCACTGAATCAGATAAGGCTCGTAATAATCCTCAAGGGTGTCCTGCGACTCTCCGATTGAAATTGCAAGCGTCTCAGCACCAACCGGCCCGCCACCGAAATTCTTGATTATTGAAAGAAGAATCTCACGGTCATAATGCTCTAAGCCCAGAGAATCAATCTGAAGTTTTTTGAGGCCGTCTTCCGTGATTTTTAGCGTGATTCGGCCGTCACCGTAGAACTGCGCGAAATCCCTCATCCTGCGAAGGACACGGTTTGCCACGCGAGGTGTTCCCCGGCTAGAGCGAGCCATGAGAAGTGCCGCATCATCGTCAATCTTACAGTTAAGGATAGCCGCACTGCGCTTTATAATAGAAGAAAGTTCTTCATGAGTATAAAAATTGAATCTCTGGATGATTCCGAATCGGGTCTGCAACGGCTTTGAGACCATTCCGGCTTTTGTAGTCGCGCCAACAAGCGTAAACTTTGGAATCGGGATTCGCACCGTGCGGGCTGCCGCTCCCTGACCGATTACCCAGTCAAGCTCAAAATCTTCCATGGCAATATAAAGCATTTCCTCAATTGCAGGCTTGAGACGGTGAATCTCATCGATGAAGAAAACCGTTCCCGGAGAAATCGTTGAAAGAATGCCCGCCAAATCCTTCGGCTTATCCAAAGCAGGAGCCGATGTGACTTTGAAATCCGCACCAAGCTCGTGTGCCGTGATTTCGGCAAGGGTTGTCTTTCCAAGTCCCGGCGGTCCGATTAAAAACAGATGGTCAAGCGGTTCACGACGCTCGCGCGCCGCCTGAATGAACACGGAAAGATTTTCCTTGATTTCCTTTTGTCCAAGGAATTCGTCAAGCATCTTCGGCCGCAAAGAGCCGTCCACACTGTCCTCGTTACTAGGCACATCCGCCCGAACAATGTGAGTCGAAGCCTGCGATGCCAGCTGAGAAAATTCGTTTATATCAGAATCAAAGTTAGCTTTCAATTTTTCGTTTTCCGTTTACATTACTCATTGCTACTGTGCCAGTGCGACAATTGCCCGCCTGAACAAGATTTCTTCCTTTGCATCGCGCGTTTTGTCCTTGAAGGCGACCTCGCCACCAGAAGAAATCTCATTGTTAAGTTCATCCACGAGTTTTGAAATGCAGTTTTCCACATCCCGCTTGTCGTAGCCCATGTTTGCGAGCGCAGAAATTAAATCGGCATACTCTCCGCCACGATTGACCACGACTTTTACGCCCGGCAAATCTTCTTCAAGAGTGAGCTTGCCTTTGAGGGTGAGCAGCATTTTCTGGGCTGTTTTTTTGCCAAGCCCCGGAATTTTCTCCAGCGCGGCCAAATCTCCGTTTTCAAGGCTCTGAACGAGCTGATCCCGCTGAATATTGCTCATGATTTTAATCGCGGATTTTGGGCCGACCCCCTCGACCTTGTTCAAGTCAAAAAACAAATCGCGGTCTTTTGTTGAGGCAAAACCAAAAAGGTTCATTGCACTGTCAGTATGCTGCATCCATGTAAAAACCCGCGCTTTTTCTCCCAGCTTAGGCAAATCGTCCAGAGTAGTGTCAGGAACGATTATATCCCATTCAATACCATTTGTATCAAGGAAAAGTTTCTGCGGAAATTTACCGGTAATTGTACCCGAAAGTGAATTGAACATGAAAGAAATTATAATAGAAAAAGGAATTAAATTCTATTCTATAGCTATAAAGCCGTTGAATGGCGAATTTTGAACTTATCGAATATGTCAAAAAACGGTCGGAATCGGGGTTCTGACACAAACTCGCCTGAGCTTTGCTCACTGCGATGTTTGGGGCAGGTTCACGATGGGAGACCGTTTTTTAACACAGCCAAGAAATTTTAAAAACTCGACATTTGAGCTTCTACTTTATTTTTCGGACAAACGCATCTTTGAAGCCGTGTGCACGGAACTTTTCATCCACAGCACCGTACTCATCGATATTGAGTGGCCCGACCATAACCTGATAAGAACTTTTTGATGAATTCTGAACCAGCACGACCGGATATTTTGCTGAATATTTATCAATGAAATTCTTGATATTGTCAGTGTTTCCGAGAGAAGCGACCTGAATATAGTAGCTTCCCTTGCGAAGATTTTTGACCGACGGAACGACATAGTTCGTCCAGTTGTTTTCGATTACGACTGCAGGAGCAGTTTCCTCTACAGGAACGACTTCCTTAACAGGCGCAACTTCCGCAACTACAGGAACAGTTTCCCTGGCCGGGCTTTCCTCGGCTAGAGGCGGATTTGGCTCAGCAGGAACAAGGACAATCGGCTGATAAGCATCAGCTGGCTCTTCTAAACTTACTGGCTGCTCTTCGGCAACAACCACAGGCTCGCTCTCAATTCCGGCAGGAAGTTCTGAGGCAACAGCTTCTTCCGAAACGACTTCCTCAGCGGCAGGAGTCTCTGCGACATAAACCGGCTCTTCCTTTTTCTCTACTGGAGTCTCTGCGACATAAACCGGCTCTTCCTTTTTCTCTACTGGAGCCTCTTCTATATAATCAGGCTCCGTTCCCTCAATAACGACGACTTTCTGCTTTCCGTAAGTGCGTTCTCCGTCCGGCAACGGTGGAAGGACTTCGTAAACAGTATCAGGCTGAACCTCTTCCTCAACGACATTCTCCGCAGCAGGCTCGACTTTTGAAAGGACAGGAGTTTCCTCAATTTCATCAGCCACAGCCTGGAACTCATCATAAGCAGGAGTATTTTCTGCAAGAACAGGAGTTTCTTCCACAATCTCTTCTTCAATCTTTTCAGTTTCGGCAGGGATTTCCTCAACTTTCTCTGCGACGACAGGAATTTCTTCAACAGTCTCCTCAGCCTTTTTTTCCTCGGCAACAGGAACTGCGACCGGAACCGGAGTAACGGCAGGAGCAGGAATTGCGACAGGCACAGTTTCAGCGGCAGGAGCTGGAGTTACGGCTGGAGCAACTTTTGGAACAGTTTCAGCTACGGCAGCTGGATCCGAAACGGTAGGCATTTCAGCTTTAGGCTGTGGCTTTTCTTCCTCGCCCTCGGAAAGAACTGCCGAACCGTTTGCATTTTCATCAAGGCTGCCAGAGCGTTTTGTGAGCTTAACCTGAACATTTGAATTCGGTTTGATTCTCAAGCCTTCTGCGGCTTCTGGAGAAAGAAGGATTGCGACACCTTCACTCGGATCAATCGCGCCCAAAACAAGGACATCAACTGCGCTTCCAGTGGCAGGGTTTGTCACCGTCACGCTGTCTCCAGGCAAGTAGCCGACAGTCCGGGCAAAAAGTCCCCGCGGCATTGTTCCAGAATCAGCGACAACTGCGCGACCGTCAAGAGATGGCCGGGCAGCGGCAAACAATGTTGCGACTGTAAAAATAGTAAGAATAAAAAGCGTTAATTTTTTCATATTTCCCCTACCCTATATTAATATCTCATTTGGTTGTTGATTTGATAAGCTACAAGTCCCGCAAACTGACTCAATCCAATCTCATTGTTTGTGTTTTCACGAGGCTTTTCAGGAACTGCGCTTCCCTCAAAAAGCTGGATTCCAGTTGAGACCGCATAAGCCTTCCACTGAACTTTTTTGATATTCTCAAGAAGAAGTCCTTCAGGATTTGAAGAATCGCTGGTGTTGTAAAAAAGCTCCACACGAATCAAAGTGTCCATTCCGCCCTGAAGATTTTCACGAAGCGAAGCCTTGAGCGCGCCAAGATTTTTTTCCTCAGTGTCAGAAATCCAAATCGGCGAGCTTGAAACGATGTCCCCCGCATCAAAAAAATAGTCTGTGATGTTCTGCTCAAAAAGATATGATGTTGCCCAGACTTTTTCCTGTCCGGGATTGTTCTGGATAATCTGAATCGAAAGTGATTTTGCAAAAACTCCCGAAGCACAGAAAACAGCGAAAAGTCCAGAAATAAATATTTTTACCCACCTATTCATAACTTCCCCCCAGCAAACAAAAAGTTCACTGTCTTTATGAATATCGGATTTTTGAAAAAAAAGTTTATAGCAATTAGCAATGAGCAATTTTTTGGGCGCGAAATTTTGGGGCTCCGGGCTTTTCAGCCTTCGCTCCCGCTCATAGCCTTCGGCTACTTCGGGCTTACAATCCCGCGCGGGCATTTGCTTTTGGTTTTTAAATTTCTGATTTCAGGTTGAAATAGTCCGGTAAATCTATTTCGAAAGACTTGGGCTTTCCTTCTGAGGATGGGATTGTCAGTTTTGAGGAACATAATAGAAGATTTCTGATTTTCAGGTGTTTTTTGGTAAGTTTGTTCAGCTTGAAGTTTCCGTGCTTGTCGTCGCCGCAGATCGGGGCTCCTACCGAAGCCAGATGTATTCTAATCTGGTGCATTCTGCCAGTTCCA
The DNA here is from genome assembly GCF_017430385.1 of Treponema sp. Lineage (GTDB taxonomy): Bacteria > Spirochaetota > Spirochaetia > Treponematales > Treponemataceae > Treponema_D. The sequence continues at coordinate 80,026 of NZ_JAFRNB010000169.1, read as the reverse complement.
AGCTTGAGGTGAATTTTTGAGAATGTGAGAGAAACACTGTCAGAGGGCGCAGCCGGAGCGGCATTTTCTTGCGATTCAGGCAATGCCGTGGAAATTTCGACGGATTTTACTTCTTCAACGGTAAAATTCGTGACCGCAGCCTGTTCCCGCTGATTTTTGCCATTCTTTTTTACGACCGAACCTGAAATCGTGCCCGTTTTCTGCTTTTTTCCATTGATGACAGGTTCCCCGAAGCAGACCGCCGTGTATTCTTTCTGAACCTGCTTTGAGGCAATAAGCTCAATCCATTTTGAAGCGGCCTTCGGAGTTTTCGCCACGACCATAAGGCCGCAGGTTTCCTTGTCCAATCGATGAACTAAATGCACTTTAAATCCGACCTGCTTGGAAAATTCCTCGTCAAGCGGATGCGCTATTCCCTCACCGCCCTGCACCGCGACTCCAGCAGGCTTATTTATCACAAAAATTTCATCATCTTCAAAAAGGATTGGGATTTCTTTCATAAGAAAATGATAACGAAAAACCGGGAACTGTGCTATAATGATTCTATGAAAAAATTTTCAATCATTTTTCTTCTATACTTAATCTGTTTTTCGGCTTTCTCGGAGATTATCACTTCCGAGAAATTCAACTACTCAATCGACTTTCCCGAGGGCTATGAAATCATCGACATGGAGCAGGACGAAACTACCGTCATTTTCAAGAACAAATATCTTGCGGCTCATGCTTTGATTCGTGTATGGCCGGAGTCAAAATTCAAATCGGCGGATGCAGCCCTCAAAGACACGCTCAGCCGCATCAAAGCCACGGCCGACTATTCAGACGCAATCTGGCGAAGGCAGAAATGCTCAATCGCATCTTTTGAAAGCTCCCTGCTTCTTCCAGACGAAGCGGCTCAGGGCTGGGGCGCATGCATTCCTCTTCCGCAGAAAAAAGGCTATCTCTCGATTCTTTCTTATTCTCCCAAAAAAGTTTTTGAGAATTTAGGACAGGTTCTTGTCTCTGTTCTTGATTCAGTCCTGATTGATGCAGGAAGTTTCCGCGAACCGGGGCTTATCACAAGCACATTCTATCCACGGAAGCAACCTAAATCGATAAATCTTACTATCAGCGGGAAATCAATCCCGACTCAAATTGATACCATTGATGCAGAAGCAAGCCAGTTCGTAATTGACAGGGAATTTTCGGTCTTTTCATTCTACGCCGCGAACAATCTCCCGGAAATGTACGATGCGTGGGTTCGTTTCTACCGACTTTTGGCACGCGACTCAATGGAACGGGTCAAAAAAGTAAGTTTCGATATTTATTCTGCTTTGCGTGAAGATTGCGAAAAAAAGGATTCGGCCAATCCGGATGCAGCCCTTGCACAGGCTCTTCTTTACTGGGCGCAGGATTTCCATTACGAGCGAAAATCTTCAAGCTACGACAAAGCCGACATTGAGAGTATTCCGGCGATTCTGGAAGGCGGATCAAGCGACTGTGACGGACGCTCCCTTCTTTTGATGTGCATTCTCAAAAACTGCTCGCTCGAAAGCTGCATGTTCATTTCATCACAATACAGCCACGCGCTTCTGGGAGTCTATTTACCGGGAAAGCAGGGGCAGACAATCAAAGTTGATGACGGCGAGGGCGGAAAGGATTACATCGTAGGCGAAACCACTGCAAAGAACCTCACTCTCGGAATGATGCCCGCAAACATGACTGACCGCAAGAACTGGATGAGCGTGGAATTGCCATAATGGCAGATTTGTGCTATAGTCGCTTCTACATTTCGGGCTATAGCGCAGCTGGTTAGCGTGCTTGTCTGGGGGGCAAGAGGTCTCGGATTCGAATTCCGATAGCCCGACGATTCAGCGGATTCCAAAAAAGGAGTCCGCTTTTTTATTGCTAATTGCTCATTTCTAATTATTTTACTATAATAGTAGAACTATGTTAGACCAAGTTTTATCCGTTATTTTCGGCTCACAGAATGAGCGCGATGTTAAAAAATTAATTCCAATCGTTAAGGCAGTCAACGATAAAGAAGAATGGGCAAAGTCATTGCAGCCCGAAGATTTCCCAAAACAGACACAGATTTTCAAGGAGCGGCTTGCTAAGGGCGAGTCACTTGACGATATTTTGCCGGAAGCATTTGCACTCTGCCGTGAAGCTGCTTTCCGTGTGCGTGGCGAGCGAGCTTATGATGTTCAGCTCATGGGTTCTATCAACTTGCATCAGGGCAAAATCACTGAAATGAAAACTGGTGAAGGTAAGACACTCGTTGCCGTTGCCCCAGCCTACCTCAACTCTCTGAGCGGAAAGGGCGTTCATGTCGTCACTGTCAACGACTACCTTGCCGAGCGCGATGCTAACACAATGCGTCCGGTTTTCTCATATCTTGGCGTTACAGTCGGAACAATTCTGTCTAACATGGACAATGATGTGCGCAAGCAGAACTACAACTGCGACATCACTTATGGAACAAACAACGAATTCGGTTTCGATTACCTTCGCGACAACATGCAGATTGAAATGGCACGCAAAGTTCAGCGCGGATTCAACTACTGTATCGTTGACGAAATTGACTCTATCTTGATTGATGAAGCCCGAACACCGCTCATCATTTCGGGAGCTGCAGAGGACGATACTTTCAAGTTCTACGAAGTTGACAAATATGTAGGTTTGTTCGAGGAAGCCGAAAAGGATCCGAAAACTGACGACTACTACGATGAAGTTGACATGACTCCAGAGCAGCGCGCAGAGCTTAAGGGCGATTACAAAATCGATGAAAAATCAAAGCGCGTTTCTTTCACTGACAAGGGTATGAACAAAATCGACTCTATCCTTCATCAGCACAATTTGATTGCGCCGGAGACAACAGTTTTTGACGAAGAGAACTTTGAGTATGTTCACTATTTCACTCAGGCAATCCGTGCTCACAAACTTTACAACAAAGACGATGAATATGTCGTAAAAGACGGAAAAGTTGAGATTGTCGATGAATTCACTGGCCGTATTCTTGAAGGCCGCCGCTACTCAGACGGCTTGCATCAGGCAATCGAGGCCAAAGAGCATGTAAAAATCGCCCAGCGAAACCGCACTATGGCTACGGTCACATTCCAGAACTTCTTCCGAATGTACACAAAACTTTCGGGAATGACTGGTACGGCCGCGACAGAAGCAGTTGAGTTCCAGAAGATCTACAAATTGGATTGTGTCGTAATCCCGACAAACCTTCCTGTTGCCCGCGTTGACGAGCAGGATGAAGTTTATCTCAACGAAGACGACAAATGGAACGCAATCGTAAAAGAAATCCGCGAGGCACACACAAAAGGTCAGCCGGTTCTGGTTGGTACTGTCTCGGTCGAAAAATCTGAGCATCTTTCTGCCCTTCTCACCCGCAACGGAATCAAGCACGAGGTTTTGAACGCAAAGAACCACGCACGAGAAGCTTTGATTATCGCAGAGGCTGGCGCAAAGGGAGCAGTCACAGTCGCTACAAACATGGCTGGTCGTGGTACTGATATTAAGCTCGGCGGAAGCTATGAGCAGCGCGCACTGAGCCGAGTCGGAACAGAGGCAACTCCAGAAGAATATCAGGCAGCGGTCAAAGCCGAAAAAGAAAAATGGCTCAAAGATTACGAGGAAGTCAAAGCTTTGGGCGGATTGTATGTAATCGGTTCTGAACGACACGAATCACGACGAATCGACAACCAGCTCCGAGGTCGTTCTGGACGACAGGGTGACCCAGGACGCTCAAAATTCTTTATCTCAATGGACGATGATTTGATGAGACTCTTCGGCGGCGACCGAATGAAGAACATCATGACAAAAATCGGTATGGAGCCTGGCGAGCCAATCTATCATCCGTGGCTCACAAAGGGAATCGAAAAGGCACAGAAGAAAGTCGAGGAACGAAACTTCGAAATCCGTAAGAATTTGATTGACTATGACGATGTTCTCAACGAGCAGCGTGAATTCATCTATCAGCAGCGTGATTCAATTCTTGAGGATGAAAATCTGAGCGAACGAATCATGACCACGGCAAAGGATTACCTCGACGAATGGTTCTACGAATTCGCACACTCAAGGAAAAACGAAGGAATCAAAGTTCTCACCGAAAACATCAAGACAAACTTCGGCGTGATGCTTCCTCCAGAAATGCTTAATGAAGAAAAGGTTCTCTCACTTCTTCAGAACGACATCACAGAAAAGGAAACTTTAGTCGGACACGAGCAGTTCAACATGTTCATCCGCTACCAGTACATTCAGGCAATCGACCGAAAATGGCTCGACCAGCTCGAATATCTTGACGGTTTGCGCGAAGCTGTACACTTGCGTTCTTACGGAAGCAAGAATCCGCTCACAGAATACAAAATCGACGGCTTCAACCAGTTCGATGCAATGATTGAAAAAATCCGTATCGAAATTGCAGGCCGTGTCTTCAAAGTAAGAATCCAGATTAACCCGGCTCCGCAGCCACCACGCCAAGCAATGCAGGGCAACGCCCAGCACTCAGAAGCACAGAGCATGAGCGAGCAGGCAGCCGCACAGAGCAGAGGTGCCGCAATGGCAAGAAACGCCCAGCAAGCAGCCGGCCGCACAATGGCAGGAGCAAGCACAGGTCAGAGCGTAACAGTAGTGCGCACAGGCCCGAAAGTAGGCCGAAACGATCCATGTCCATGCGGTTCTGGCAAAAAATATAAAAATTGTCATGGACGATAATTTTTAATTAGAAATTAGCAATTTTAATTGATTCATAACACGCTTCTTGTCCGTTGTCCATAACGGCGCAAGGAGCGTTTTTTTTGGCGGGTCGCCGGTGAGACGGTGGATTATGCAATTTTCTGGCAGAAGCGCGAGTGCTTTTTTGAGCAGCGAGAAATATTCTTCTTTTGAAAGCGGCGTGACTGTGCCGCTCTCGTACATTTGTGCAAGGCGTGTGTTCTGCACGATGTAAAGAGTTGTGATTTTAATTCCAAACTGTGGTTTTAAATTTCTCACAGAGGACACAGAGGACACAAAGTTTTTTTTGTTTAAGTAGCTTTCTTTCAAACACGCAATTTCTCTGTGCTCTCCTTCGCTCTGTGAGGAATTCTTAGTATTCTCCCGCACGACAAATCTCACCGATTCAAGCATATCTTCCTCAGTCTCGCCGGGAAGTCCAAAAATCAGATGCGTGACGATGTGGATTTTTTCGCTCGCTTTTTTGATTCTTTTTACAGCATCTTTATAATCTTCGTTCGTGTAGCAGCGGTTAATCAGATTACCAGTCACCTCATTGCTCGTCTGTAAGCCAAGCTCAATCTGAACGAAATGATTTTCAGCGATTTTTGCGATTTGCGATAGGATTTCTTCACCAAGGCAGTCGGGGCGGGTTGCGATTGCAAGGCCTTCAATATCCTCACATTCAAGGGCTTCTTCGTATTTTTTTACAAGGGATTTGGGATTTCCGTAAGTTGAAGTGAAGTTCTGGAAGTAAGCGATATATTTTCCATTCCGGTTGCCGCTTCTTCCCTTCACTTTTGATTCTACGAGTTTTTTGGCAGATGCGACCTGCTCTTTTATCGAAAGATTCCGGCTTGCCGCAAAATCCCCCGAACCGCTCTCAGAGCAGAAAATGCAACCGCCCAAGCCTTTTGTGCCGTCGCGGTTGGGACAGGTGCATCCTGCATCCAGGGAAAGTTTGTAAGTTTTTGTGCCAAGAATTGACTCATAGAACTTGGAGAGCGGAATCATCGGGAATTTTATGCTTCCTCTGACGATGAATTTTCTGTCGATTTTTTAGATTTTCCGGCTTTCACTTCGACTTCAGCACCGTTGAGATTGATATTCTTGGTGACTTTTGCATCGTAAGTGTTGGCTTTCATAATCTCGGTGAAATCAACGCCAGTAGCCTCACTCATCGTGTCAAAAACCTGCTTCATAATCACAGGCATTGAGCTTGAAACCTGCGAGACACCGTTGCCGTTCTCACCAGTCGTTCCGTAAATATTGATTTTGTCAATTTGGCCAAGTGGCTTGGCAATTTCTGCGGCCATCTGTGGCATGATTTTAATCATCATTTCGGCCATAGCGGCACCGTTGTACTTTTTGTAAGCCTCGGCCTTTTTGTCCATCGCAAGAGCCTCAGCCTCACCTTTTGCTTTTATTGCCTCAGCCTCTGCCTTACCTTTTGCGGCGATACCTTCCGCCTCAGCCTTGAGTTTTGCGGCGATTCCGGCAGCCTCTGCCTCGGCTTTAGCCTTGACTGCGGCAGCTTCCTGCTCAGCCGAATATTTCTGTGCGTCAGCAAGCTTCATCTGGGCAGCGGCTTTCTGCTCCTGCTCGTATTTGTCAGCCTCTGCGTTTTTCTGTCGTTTGATAAGTTCTGCCTCAGCGTTCTTTTCGGCCTTGTATTTTTCTGCATCGGCAACTTTGTTCATTGTCGCCTGAAGTTCCTGCTCACGGATTGAGACTTCCTTGCTCTTGAGGTCAGCCTCTCGCTCGGCCTTTGCAATCTGTGCGTTGACTGTCGCAGTCTGGATTGTCTTTTGCTGCTCCTGCTTCTGGATTTCGTAAGCGGCATCAGCGATAGCATTTGCGGTGTCAGATTCTTTTTTGAGGTTAGCCTTTTTGATTGCAAGCTCGTTCTGCTTTTCGGCGATTTCTGCATCTGCGGCAACACGGGCTTCGTTCGCAGCCTTGTCAGCCTCAGCCTGGGCGATTGCGATTTCCTTTTCGGCAGTTGCTTTTGCGATTGCGGCATTTTTCTTAATCATCGAGGTGTTGTCCATACCCATATCGTTGATTAAGCCGTGCTCGTCAACTACATTCTGGATATTGCATGAAAGAATCTCAATACCAAGTGCTTCCATGTCGCGGGCAGCCTTTACCATAACCTGATCAGAGAATTTGTCGCGGTCAGTGTTGATTGTCTTCAAATCCAAAGTGCCGATGATTTCACGCATGTTTCCCTGAAGGCTGTCCTTCAATTCATCAGCAATTAAATCAGGTGTTTTGTTAAGGAAGTTTTTTGCAGCGAGCTGGATTCCGTCAGGGTCGCTCTTTACGCGGACTTTTGCGATTGCATCGACCTTAACATTGATAAAATCCTGAGTCGGAATGAAAGTGTCTGTTTTGATGTCAACGGAAATCTGCCCAAGGTAAATTTCGTCCACACGCTCCAAGAATGGAATGCGCCATCCCGCACGACCTGCCAGAACGCGAGGAAGTTTTCGCACGCCGGAAATAATCTTTGCGACATCCGGCGGAGCCTTTGTATAGCCCACGAAAAACAGAATCAAGATGAACGCAGCAAGCACGCCCATAGCCCAGTAAAAATATTGAGAATCAATAAAATTCATTACAAATCTCCTTTTTGAATGATGGAACTATTATAGTAAAAATCCAGGAGAAATAAAAGAAAAAAAATGTTTACTGCAAATAAAACTGGATTATACAATGAAGGCCGCACCGCCGTGTAGCCCCGAAGTTACCGCCTGCGGTAATGAGCGTTAGCGAAGGGCGAAAGGGCGGCAGCAAGAAAAATTTGCGCAAAAAAAATTCCTCACAGAGGGCACAGAGTTCACAGAGGATGAAATAATTTTCATTAAAAATCTCTCTGTGTTCTCCTCAGCTCTGTGAGGAACAAAAACTGCTAATTTCTAATTAACCTATCGTTTCAAGCTCAAGACAGTCTCAAGCAATGTATCTGCTGTTGTGATTGTCTTTGCGTTTGACTGGAAGCCTCGCTGTGTGACAATCATGTCCGTAAGCTGCTCGGTCAAATCGACATTCGACATCTCCAATGCGCCTGCGAGCAAGCTTCCTGCCCCGGCTACGCCAGATTCGTTGATTTTAGCCTCGCCAGAGTTGTTGCTCTTGACATAAGTGTTGTCGCCGGCTTTCTCAAGACCGTTCTGATTTGCGAAAGTTGCCATTGCAAGCTTAGCGATTGTTCGGTTTGTGCCGTTTGAGTAAACGCCAGTGATTGTACCTGTCGAGTCAATCTTGAAGTTCTCAAGGTAGCCCAATGTGTAGCCGTCCTGATAGAAAGCTTTTGTTGAGCTGGCAGATGCGCTCTGTGTGACAGTGTTGATCATTGAGCCGATTGTTCCCAAGTTGATGTTCATTGTCTGGCGGTATGGATTTCCGTCTGCATCAGCGTTTGACTCTGGAACTGTGTAAGAAGCCTGAAGGATAATCTCGCCGTCAGGGTTAGAATTGTTTCCTGCAGAGTCAGTTACGGCCTGCAAAGTTCCGTTGTTGTCGAAGCTGACTGTGAATGTGTTCTCAACGCCGTCAGTTGTTCCCAAGCCTACGCGAGTCTGTGTGAAGTCTGCGTTGTCCGGGTCAATCTGAACTGTTGCTGTCCACTGGTTCGGGTTTCCGCGTACACGAGTGAAGTTTACATTCAAAAGATGCTCGTTGCCGAATGAATCATAGATTTTGAATTCTGTGTTCCAGGTTCCCTTTGCGACATCAGCCTCAGTTGGATTCTCAGGGATTTCTGGTGTGTTTTTGTTCAAGTTACATGCGAAGTTGATGTTCTGGGTAGCTTTTGCAGGGTCTTTTGAGCCTACAGGAATTGTGAGGTCTGTAGGAGTAGCTGCAGTCTGAACGACCATTTCGCCGTTAAGCTCACGAGCCATCCATCCCTGAACTCTCATTCCGTTTGCAGGATTTACGAGAGTGCCGTTCTGGTCAAGTGAGAATGCACCTGCACGAGTGTAGTATGATTTCTCGCCGTTTTTCTCGATGAAGAAACCGTTGCCCTGAATTGCAATATCAGTTGAGATTCCTGTTGACTGCAAGTTTCCCTGTGTGAAAACTGTGTCGATTGCAGCAACTGTCATGCCCAAACCGACTTCTTTAGGGTTTACACCGCCCTTCTCTTCGGTTGGTTTTGCAGCACCCTGAAGCTGCTGGCTGATCATGTCCTGAAAGTTGACACGACCGCGTTTGAAACCAGTTGTGTTTACATTGGCAATGTTGTTGCCGATTACATCCATTCGTGTCTGATGATTCTGCAAGCCAGAAACGCCAGAATAAAGTGATCTCATCATATCGCTACCCTCTTTTTATTTGCTATTTTAGAAACCGTAGACGGTCTTGATTTTATTCATATCGTAGAACATACCGTTCACTTGAACCTGCGGGGTGTTTCCTCGTGTGGCTGCCTCAACAACACCAGTCGTTGCCTGCTCTGCTCCCAAATCAATCTGAACCGTTCGTCCGAGAAGGCTCTGAGCTTCGCTTGAATTAATCAAGGTTGCCATTTTCTCGAAGTTCTGGCTCATGTTCGTCATCTGCTCAAGAGAAGAGAACTGTGCCATCTGCGCGATGAATTCTGTGTTCTCCATCGGGCTTGTCGGATCCTGATTTGTCATCTGAGCCATGAGGAGCTTCAAAAAGTCGTCCTTTCCAAGTTCGTTGCTCGCGACTCTACCCTGTCGAAGCTCCGCGTCGAGTTTCTTGTTGTATCCGTTTACAACATTATCGACCTTGAACTTGTCCTGGGCACTCATCGTTGTGTTGATGTTAGTTGCAGTCATTTCCATTTTTTACCCCACATATAGCGATGATGTTGGCAATCACGCTACTCTATAAATATCGGAATCTGAAAATGTGACTTTAGTTTATTTATAGCTGATTTTTTTACTAAAAAAGGGAAAAGGACACCTTTTTCGCAATAGAAGAAAATTCATCACCCTCTCTATCATTCTCCCATCTCCTAGCTCCGCTTTCCCGCTCTCCCAGCTATGTTAAGCACCCTCTCCTAGCTTGCTGTTAAGGTCCCTCTCCGAAAAGTGTATCATTTTGACACATCAAAACTAATGCTGAGGCAAAAAAAAGCGGGAAGATTTGCTCCTCCCGCTGAACATCTTAATCAAAATTATTTTTACGCCACGATGTTGATTCCGTAAGCTGTGTCGTTGTAGGCTTCCCCCGCACCTTCCTGAGCAAGCGCGCCCGGTGTCACGAATTCGCCATAGCTTTTCTGAGCGAAGAGCTGCTGGTTCTGGTTCTCGCCCTGAGCGAAGCCCTGCTGATTCGACTGGTTGTTCGAGAAATTCAAATCGAAGCTGCCTGTCTCAAATCCACTTTCGGTGAAAGCCTGTTTTAAAGACGGAATGCTCTCTTTGAAAGCTTCCATAGCCTCTTTTGTATGAACAACAATCTGAGCCGAAAGATTTTTGTCGTCGAGATTGAGGGAGATTTTTACATTTCCCAAACCTTCCGGGCGCAAAATCAGGTTGATTGAGCCTTGCTTGTTGTCTTTAAGGACGATGTTTCCAGCCTTTACGAAATCAGGCGCGTTTTCCTGAACTGCATTGCTTAGCATTGCCTGGAAGTTCGAGCCGTTTGCTCCTGCGCTCTGTGCTGATGAAGAAGTGATGTTCTGCTCAGCCTTTGCCGCAAGTTCCATTGTCATCTGAACATTGCCGTCAGCCTGTTTCTGCATTGAAAGGTTGATTTCTTTTTTCTCGGCTGTTTTCTGAACGATTTTGTCCGAGGCGACTTTTGCCGGCTCCTCATCAAAAAGATGCCGGGTTCTCAAATCATGAACCGTAATTTTTGTGTCGTTTTTCTTTTCTTTTGAAGCGACGATTTTTTTATCGTCCAGAGAAATTTCTGTTTTTACAGCTGTTTTAGCGACATTCTCAACATTATTTTCCACTGACTGAAGGAAAAGTGCCGGCTCTTTTACGGCAAGGTTCTGCGCGCTCAAAAGTTTTTCTTCCTCAGTTTCCTCACCAGGAATGAATTCAACGGCGGCATCAATCATGGCCATGAAATCCTCGTTTGAAATCTCATCGCCCTTCTCCTCGATTCTGCCTGATGACATGAGCCATGAAAGCATTTTTTCATCTATCTCAATGTTGTCGGAAGAAAGCACAGCCTCGGCATCAACAGCCACAACCTCAGCCACATTTTCATCAGAAACGGTCTGGATATTGTAAGCCTTAGCAAAATTCGGATTCTGAACCGCAATATTTTCAATCTCGTTTGATTTCACACTTTTTGAAATTTCTTCGCCGTTTTTATCTTCGGAAGTTTTTTTCTGCGCGACTTTTTCAGATTTTCCGTTTTTGTCGTCAGTTTTTTCTTCTTTTTTCTCAGAAATCTTTGAAGAATCAATGTTCTCGTCATTCTTGGCGAGTTTTTCAGTCTCAGCAGACGAGTTTTCTTCTATATAATTGTCAGTTTTTGCAGTCTCCGTATTCTCAGAAGTTCTTCTCGCATCTCGAAGATAATCCGCAAAAGATGATTTTTCGCCATCCGAAGTTTTCTGAGTCTGGGCGGAAAGCATCTGGTTAAAATCAGACTGTGCGTTTTGGGTTTGTGCTTGAGAAATTGAAAGAATGTTCATACTTTGTCTCCCGTAAAACCGAAAAGTCGCGTCCATTTCCCACCCACGCAAACTTTTTGATTTCTACCCTTCTATCATCGGAATTCCGGAAGAAAAGTTAAGGAAAATTTAGTCCAAGCTTTCCGGCTTGTTCGCCATTTTTCGCTCAATTGTTGAAGCGCGCTCAGACTGGCCGACCTTTCCCATGTACATGAGCCATGTTGAAGACATTGAAACGGTCTTGTTCGCCTCCGCAACCTCGTCTGCCTTTCGCAGAATGTCGATTACATCCTGATCATCATGAGAAAGAAGCTGCTCAACGGCTGACTGAGGCGGCATGTTGTTTAGATAAGAAACGATTGTCTCGATATTTTTTGTTCTGTCGTCGTATTTTTTGACCTGATTATTGAAAGTCTTTTCCCGTTCGTCCTGAGAATTCTTGCGGTCCTCAAGTTCCTTTGCGATGGCCTCGTTCTGCTCCTCGACCTTCTTGATGTCGCCCTCGCGCTTATCAAGTTCCTGAGTGCGGATGTCCAGGGCCTCAATCCGCTTTGCAAGCCTGTCCTCATCCAAATCAGCCGTGAGAGGCTTTGAAGATGTTGCCGTCACAGAAGTCTGCGGTGCAAGGCCGAACAGCTTGTACACAGGTGCGAAGACCTTTTTGGCATGAATCACGCCGAGATAGTCAAACCAGAGCAAACCGCCCAAAGAGATAATGATTATTAAAATAAGAAGAAAGATTGATTTTCCGATTCCGCCGTTTCCACGAGCCATTTTTATCCCCTCAAGAAAAAAGAACTTCGTTTCAATTATCGACATTTTACCACAAAAGTTAAGCACTGAGAAGTAAAAGAAAAAAGTAATACATGAAAATTATAGAAGAAAACTTGCAAAATATGATATAATACACTTCCGATGATTAACTACTGGGTTCAGGAAGACAATCAGTTTGTCAAAATCAGCAAAGATGAGCTTTCTCAAATCGAGTCAAACCGCCGGGTGTGGATTGACGCGCGCCGTGTCTCTCAGGACGATGTAGCGCAGCTTCAGGCCGAATACAATCTTGACCCAGAGCTTCTTCTCGATGTCTTGGACCAGGACGAGCTTTCCCGAATCGAGCAATGGGATGATTACGCGCTCGCAATTCTTCGTCTTCCGGTCTTCACGCCAAATTCCGAAGTCGCATACTCAACGGCTCCAGTTGGCGCAGTCATTTTCCCTGAAAAAATCATCACAATCTGCTGGACGGACTGCGAAGTTCTCAAGGATTTGAGCAACAACCGCATCAAAGGTCTTTCCCTCAACGATTTTCCGGCATTTTTAATCCGAATTCTTGCCCGAAGCGACATCATGTTCCTTCGTTACCTCAAGGAAATCAGCCGCCGAGTAACATCAATTCAGAACGAGCTGCACGAGCAAATCGAAAACGCCGAGCTTATCCAGCTTCTCAACCTCGAAAAGTCGCTGACATACTTCACGACATCACTCAAATCAAACCAGCTTCTTCTCGAAAAAATCCGCCGCACGCGAATCCTCAAACTGGACTCCGACGATCAGGAATGGCTGGACGACGTTGAAATCGATAACAGGCAGGCTATGGAAATGGCCGACACCTACAGCTCAATCACAACAGGCGTTATGGACGCTTTCGCAAACGTAATCTCGAACAACATGAACGTTGCCATGAAAAAGCTCGCCGTCATCAATCTGGTCATGATGGCTCCAACCTTCGTCACGAGTTTTTTCGGAATGAACTTCAAGCTTCCATTCGACACGCTCAACGGCTACATTCCTGTTTCAATCGCCACCATAATCTGTGTGCTTTCCGTAATGCTCAGCTGGTGGCTTTTGAGCTTCAACAAAACAGCCCGCACCCTCAAAAAAGTCAAAAAGGCCAAAAAACGAAAGAAAAGCTAACCATTAACAATATGCAATAAAAGGGGAAAGTCTCCCCCTCGGCTGCAAAGGCTTCGCCTTTTCCGCCTACCCCCTCTGCGGTGGCTCCGCCCCCGCAACGCCCCCGAAGGAGTTTATCGATGAGAAAGATTTTTTTTGCAGTAATCAGCATAATTTTTTCAGTTTCTTCTATAGTATCGCAGGAATTTAATTCTCTCGACCCCGTTCGGCTTGGGCCAGAAGCTCCCGCGCAGTACGACTTATATGTAATCGGTGACGGAAGCCAGTCTTACACGGCGATGCGCTGGATTACGCCTTTTGAAATCAACCGCTACGAAACGACCTATCAACTCTGGTACGAAACCCGAGAGATTGCAGAAGCCCTGGGCTACCAATTCATCAATCCCGGTCAGGAAGGTACACGCGGAAAACGCGGAGCTGAGCCGACAACCGAGTGCGAGCAGCCGGTCACAATGATTTGCTGGTATGATGCCGTTGTCTGGTGCAATGCTTTTTCAGAAATCCACGGGCTCACTCCATGCTATACACTCAACGGAAAAATTCTCAAAGATGCGACCGACACTGTGAGCCTCGATTTGTGCAAATGTGATTTTGAAGCGGACGGGTACAGGCTCCCGACCGAATCAGAATGGGAATACGCCGCACGAAAGACAGTCTCCGGGATGCAGTCAGGCTCCCTAGCCTCTGGTCAGGTTGATAAATACGGAAAGGAAGACAGCACAATTCCAGAAGAAGAAGTCGCTTGGACAGCATTCAACTCGCACGGCACTCACAAAGTCGGCACTGCAGGCTCTCCTTTCCGCGAAGATGCCCCGCCCGAAGCCGGGAGCGGAAACCCGAACAGCATGGGGCTTTTTGACATGAGCGGAAATGTCTGCGAATTCGTATGGGACTGGAGCGGCCGCTATCTGGAAACAGAGCCGGGGCAACGCTCGACTGGCATTGAAGCCGGAAGCGAGCGAGTGAGCCGTGGCGGAAGCTGGAGCGAATACACGCCGTTCATTTACACTGGCGACCGCTACAGCTACGATCCGAACGAATGTTACAACTACCTCGGCTTCCGCTTCGTAAGAACCGTCAGGTAAATTGAAAATTTTCGTAAACTCACATTCGCTCTAAACGGTGAGTAAATCTGCTTTTGTAACGCTCCACTTGCCGTCAGTGTCTTTTTCAGCTTCTACCCAGCCGTATTTTCCTTCAGCCAATGAGCCAGGGTTAATCACTGTGGTGTCACCGATTTTTGAGATTCCCGCGCTCTCGTGGATGTGGCCTGTAACGACCAGGAATGGTGTACGCTTTTCGATGTAAGCACGGAGTTTTTCGCTTCCGACATGGATTCCGTTCGGGATTTTGTCACATTCAGTGTCTTTCGGAGGATTGTGCATGATGAGGACGAGGTTTGACCATTTGCCCTCCTCGTCACCGCACTCTGCGCTTGAATTTTCAACTACATTGTAATCCGAAATGATTTCGTCCTCATCGCGCTCGAACGGAGTCGTGCCGGTGAATTTTGTTCCGCCGCCCGAACCGCAGATTGCAACTCCTTCGTGGAATGCAAGAGTTCCTTCGACAGAAATGTCAGAATTTTCAATTTCAGAAAGGAAATCCGGGTTGTCACAGTTTCCGATTACAGAAAAAATGTTCTCATGCTTTTTGAGGAGTTTTTCAAGCACAGGCTTCCCGGTTTCCTCATGCTCAAATTTAGCAAAATCTCCGCCAAAAAGAACGCAATCCGCATCCTTAAAGCGAGAATCCAACTTGTCAAGATTATCCAAATCTCCATGAATATCAGAAAGAATCAAAAATTTCATAAAATCCTCCAAAATTTAAACCACAGATTAACACAGATTTACACAGATTAAGAAGTGCGTTAGGGATTGGAGTGGCGCGAAGCGTTGCCTTTAGGCAATGAAGCGACAGCGGAACCACGCAAAGCCCGACCGTGCGAAAGCACGGTAACGCCCAACTTCTAATTACTCACTGCTAATTGCTAACTTCACATTTCATCCATAACTTCCCGCAAAGCAAGCATCTGCTCGTGGGTGCCGACCGTGATTCGCAGGTATTCTTCAATGCCCTTTGTCGCAAAGTGGCGGACCAAAATGCCCTCTTCCTTGATTTTGCGGTAGGCTTCGTCGCCGTTCACGCCCTGTTTTTTGCAGAAGACGAAATTTGTCTGGCTGTCCAAAACGCTCCAGCCTTTTTCCCGCAAGAAGTCGATGAACTCGTCGCGCTCAAATGCCACGCTCTGCGCTGCCCGGACATAGTAGCCCGCATCACGGCAAGCCGCGATTCCTGCCTGCTGAGCCAAAAAGTCAATCGGAAAGTGATTGAGTGAATTTTTGACCGTTGTGACGGCATCGACAAGTTCTTTATTTGCAACGAGATATCCAAGTCGCTGACCTGCTCCGCACAAGCTTTTTGAAGTAGTTCTTACAATCACAAGATTCTGGAATTCAGCGAGGAGAGGAATGCAGCTTTCACCGCCGAAATCAACATAAGCCTCATCGACCACAAAAACACGGTCTTTCGGAGCGGCCTTAATCATCTCGCGAACCTCATCACGGCTAAGACCGATTGATGTCGGTGCGTTCGGATTCGCAAAAATGATGCTGGAATTTTCTTTGTTCGCAAGCTCCAGCATTTTTGCAGTGTCAAGAGTCCAGTCAGATTTGAGCGGAACTTTTTCAAGCGGTATATTGTAGAATCCGCCGTAAACCGGATAGAAAGAATATGTATGCTCAGGAAGGACGAGCTTTCGGTCAGAGTCAAAGAAAGCGTAGAACACGAAGCTCAAAACCTCGTCGCTTCCGTTGCCTGCATAAATCATGTCAGGCGTGACTACGAAAGGAATTTTGTCGAATTCAGATGGAGTGACAATCGCGCCGCTGCCGTTTTTTTTGCCTTTTTCGAGGTTTGCACGGCACAAAACTCCGCCGGATTTGTTGAGCATGTCCGCGATTGCCTCTTTAAGCTCGTTTGAGTCCGGATCAGGATAAAGGCCGAGTTTTTCAGGATTTTTTTTGGCGGCCGAACGAACTGCTTTGATTACTTTTGGTGAAGGGGGATAAGGATTTTCATTTGCATTTAATTTTATGTAGATTCTGTCCTTTGGCTGCTCACCAGGCACATAAGGATGAAGCTTTGACATTCTTGAAGATAACATTTTTTACTCCAATAAGAAGAAAGTATCTTTATTTTATAATAAATTATTGATAAAATAAAGATATGGCAACAACAACTAGTATTATAGTGTTATTAAAGTTTTTTGCGACACGGCAGAAGAATGCGGTCGTTGACTATCAGGATTTTTGTGAATATCTGAAGCGATACTCCGAGCATCATCTTGATGAGCAGCCTACCCTTGCCTGTTATCTTGAGGATCCAGTTCCGGCACTTCAGGGAGAGCTTGACAAACTTGTAGACTCAAGGCTCATCGTGATTACGAACATCACTCCTGAAAAGCAGGGAATTGTCGTAATTCCTTATTACATCGAAAGATTTGCTGAACGATACAAGGACATTTCCGTTAATCCGTCGCTTCCGTTCCCTTCCGAGGCCGACCTGCCAAAAAACACGCCAAAAGGAATCGTCACGCAGGAAAATTCTGCCGAGCTTATCGGCCGTCTCTTAAAGCATCAGGATTTGAATGACAAAGTTCTCTACGGACTTTCACTCTCGCACAACGCGCCGTCGATTCTCCTTCCTTCTACGGTCTCTGTCGTCACTTTGATTGAGGATGCCGTCGGAAAGATTCAGAACATGCTCAAAAAAGAGGAGCATCACGATTACTTCCTCAAAAAACTCACTGTCTCAAACCCTGGCCGCGAGATGATTGTAAAGAACTTCTTCAATGCTTTCGTTGACCGCCCGGATCACTCTCTGGAGACTTTGAGCCAGACAACCGAAAGTTTCTACCTCTGGAACCAGCTCTGCTTCTTCATCAAGCAGGATTACGAAAAAATCAAGGATTACACTCAGGAAGATTTGTCATGCTTGCAGGCCGTTTACATCACAGAGGTCGGAGCAAACTACTTCAAGAACGAGGCTCAGGAAAATGCCAAAAAAGAAGGTGCTTTCAAGGCTCTTGAAAACCTTCTCGCCAAGCCGCCGTATTACTTCACTTTCGACGAAATCATAAAATTCACGGACAACAAGGGAGTTCCGCTTCTCGGCCAGTACACTGAGGAAGAGCTCAAGGACTATCTTCACAAAAAGACTCAGGAAGCACCAGTCCAGGAACTTCCAGACCTTCTCGTGTTCAAGACTTACGATGAGCAGCGATATTTCATCTTCAAGAGCAAAGTTCTTCACCTCATTCTCCGACTTTGCACTGATGCACGCATTTCTGTCCTCGATGCAATCAAAACCCATTGGTCAGAAGTCCTCAAGCAGTTCGATGTTCTCCCGGAAATGAAGGAGCAGGGAGCATTTGAAGACAGGCTCGAAAAAGAAATCCGTATTCAGTCTCCTATCCTCAGCGCGCTTTTGCACTCATCATTCCTTCCGCTTCTGAGCTACGATGCTTCTGGCGGAGACGACACAAGCAAGGTCAGTCTTTTCGTGAACGGCCAGCTTTTGCCGTACAGCGATATTCTTCTCATGAGCCGGCAGGAACTTCTCAACGATGCAAAAATCATGCTTCCGTTCTGGTATTCAATGCCGGTTATCTCATGGATTGCACGAATGCTTCTCCGCCCGCCTAAGAAGAACCGCAACAAAACGCGCAAAACAAAGGCCGAGCTTTACCGCGAAGAAGAATCTGCAAAACGCAAGGAAGACGAAGAGACAGCAATGCTTTCTCAGAACGCGACAATCTCAAAGAAAGTCGCGCTCAGGGATGCAGCTCGTGATGTCGAGCAGACTTATGTTCCTGCAAGCTCCACACTCAACCGCGAGCTTGATTCTTACGAAAAGATGTGGAACCACCGTCTCGGAAAGGAAACGCACAACAACCTCACGGAAGACGTCAACGCCCTCATCCGCGATTACATCCGCCGCACGCTGCGTACTATGAAGGTTGAGGGATTCACAAAGGACCGAATCGAAAGCCTCGCAGAAAGCCTTATGACAGCTCCTGGCCTTCAGAAAATCCGCGAGCGAGACGCGCTCCTTATGTACATCAAGCTGTACATGGTCAAGCTTGTAAAAAACATCCCGATGTAAGAAACAAAAATTACTTCCATGTAATTTTTGTTTCAACGAGAAAATTCTGTTCACCTTCGGCAAACACGGCGAATATCGTTGTTTTCGCCGTTTGAATTTTCTCTCCTTGCTGTACCCCACATCCTTGTGGGGCTATTCGAGTGCCACCTCCATGTGGCGATTTTTTTTGATTCTTAAGCACACATCTTTTGTCTGATTCTGACTTTCTTTTATACTTTTCTGACTTTTTATCAATCGCATTGCCAAAAATGCAAAAATTTTGGAAATAAATAGGTGTACAAAGAGAGAAGCAAATCTCTTGTTCGCATGGCGAAAGACTTCGGCCGGGTCTTTTTCATGCACATCTTTTTATTTTTGGAGAAAATTTATGAATCAGATGAACCAAGTCGTAATCGAAGGCAATGTCGTCCGCGACACACAGGTAAAAGAAACTGCCCGTGGCACCAGAGTCTGCACAGTTTCAATCGCAACGAATCGTTTTTACAAGGACCTGAAAGGCGATTTTCAGAAGGAAGTCGCTTTTTTCGATGTAGAAGCCTGGGGCGAAAATTTCAGCAGCCGAATTGCAAGAATGGCAACGAAAGGCCGCGGGCTTCGTGTTGTAGGACGGCTCAAACAGGACAGATGGAAGACACCGGAAGGAAAAAGTTCTTCAAAAGTTTCCATCATCGCAGAACATATTGATTTCCAGCCTGAACGGAATGAAGAAAAAAATGAAGCTGATGGAAAGACTGCGGCAGAACTTGCCGCACAGGGCATGATGGCCGAAAGCACGGCAGGCCTCCCGCCAAACGAAGATTTTGACGAAGGAGGTGAAGCCGTTTTCTAAAATACAAGTGAAAGATTTCGGTGCGGATAAAAACTATCTGCGCCGATTTCTGCCATTCTGTGGCGTCCTGCCATTGCCGCCTCTTCCACGGCCGGCAGGGCGTCCCTTTCCTTTTGCAGGATAACGATTAAAGCCAGCCTCTTTTTCGGCCTCAGCTTTTTCGTTCATAGCCTTGTAAATTTCCATTTTTTCAAGGCTGTAAAAACCGTTCTTCCAGTTGAAGCGGGAACTTTCAGGAACAGGCTGCTTTTTTATCATGGAATTCATTACCATCTTAAGCTCCTGCCTTGTCACCCGTGTGCGGGAGAAGTCAAGCAGGATTCGCTTAAAGCCACTGCTGTTCAAGACCTCAGACTTATCAACGATTGAGAACGGAGCTTCCGGCATGACGACAGAGCCGTCAGGAGTAGAGTTGACCTTAAAAAGAGTTTCCTCTTTGTCCTTGAAATAAAGGAAGTCATAGCTTTCAGGCAGCTTGAATCTCATTCGGAAAAGAGCCGGATAAGCGTAAGCCGTAACAAGAACTCTGCTTCGGACACTTTCTTCCCAGGTCATTTTGAGGTTGTCCCATGAATTTTCAAGCGGTGTAATAAACGCCCCGATGTTCTGGTTCTCAAACCAAGATGCAGCCCATCTGTTGAAAGTGTACAGATAAGGGCCTCCAATCAGGTTGGCACCCTTGCCTCTGAGCATTGAGATATGGGCGATATTATTTACGACAAAAGTTGTGAATCCTTCATCAACAAGAAGCTTCAAATCAGCAGCAATCTGCTCTTCCTTTGAGGCCGGGCAGTATGGATCCAGGGAAATGATAACCTGTTTTTTTGAGACAGGAAGTTTTGCCTTTCTTTCGAGAAGATCTGTTCTTGTCTCTGAATTGTATTCCAGAATCACGCGCACAGGATTCTTTGAGATTGCCGTGCACAAATCCGAAACAGTCGAAACCTGAATGTACAATCCCTCCGGGAAATAAGAAAGCTCATTCTTTGCGACTGGAGTGATGTCAAGGACAGGAAGAACTTCCGCCCCAGGCTGCTTTCTGTATTTGCCTAAATCCGGCGGAAGGACACGAGGATATCGTTTTGACATTGCCTTTGTCTGCAAAAGATAAACTGAATCCCCGCGCTTGAATCCGAGCGGAACATCAACAAAACGGCGGCCTTTTTCATCAATCATGACAGTTCTGACTTTATGGCTCACGCGGCCCGAATCATCCTGTCGGTGCAAGCGGATAGAGTCGCCAATCTCAGGGTCGTAATTTCCGCCAGAAAGATGAACCATAGTAATTTTGTAATCCTCTGGTGCGGCATCAGGACCGGCAGCCTCACGCGCCTTTTCCTTTGCCTCATCACTTGCCTGTTCAAAAGCAGCGATTTTTCCGAGGAAAATTCCTGTTCCACCAGCCTGGTTCGGATTGAGGATAAGGCTTCCGGCTTTTTCAACGCCCTCTTCATTAGTCTTGAAATTGTACCAGTAAGATGTCTTTGAGCGTGCGAAATCCGTTGAAAGCAAACGCTTTGCAGTTGCGAGCGCGCCTTTTTTATCTTTTTCCCAGTTGTCCATGAGATAGCGGTAAGCGGCGACGACAGAGCCGACATATTCCGCACTCTTCATTCGTCCTTCAATCTTGAAAGACTCAACTCCGAGCTGCATCAAATCAGGAATCTGCTCGATAAGCTGCAAATCACAAGGAGAAAAATAATATCCCTGAGTTTCGCCAGCTGATTCAGAATCAACGGTATAAAAACGGCGGCAAGCCTGAGTGCACATGCCCCGGTTCGCGCTCTTTCCACCAAGGAAACTTGAGAAAAGACACAGGCCGGATTCACTCACGCACAATGCGCCATGAACGAAAATCTCAAGTTCGGCATTCGTATGCGACTTGATGTATTTGATTTCTTCGAGACCAAGCTCGCGGGCAACGACGACACGCTTAAGCCCGGCCTTGCTCAGAAGATTGACTCCGGCCGCACTCTCGACATTCATCTGAGTTGAGCCATGTAGTTCCAGATTCGGGAAGAACTCCTGACACATGCGGATTACGCCGAAATCCTGAACGATAAGTCCGTCAGGCCCGATTTTGTTGAGATAAGAAAGGAAACGGTACAGTCTCTCCAAGTCACGCTCTTCGCTGACTGTGTTGACCGTCACATATATTTTTTTATTCTGACGATGAAGGCTTTGGACAGCAGCCTCGAACTGATTCCATGCAAAATTTGAGGAGCGGAGACGCGCATTAAAGCTTTTGAGACCAAGATAAACTGCGTCCGCCCCTTCGCCGATGGCAGCATCGAGAGCTTCGATATTGCCGGCAGGTGCTAATAATTCAGACATTCTTTTATATTAGCACACTTTACGGCAAATTGCTAGTTACTTAGGAATATATGGATTTGCGCTGTTCTCAAAGCCTGGTGTTACGCCCGACACGGTGACTTTTTTGCCGTTCGAGGCTTTTGCAGAAGACTTTTCAGTAACAATCCATTCTGCTGAAGAGGTGCAGATGTATTCCGGGAGCGAGTTTTCATCAGCGTACTTCAAAAAAACTTCATTCGTATTTTTTCGCGAAATAGAACGGTTAAGGCTTGCAGCCCCGCTAGAAGAAATTGCAAAAGAAGGAGAGCTTCCGCCGTCCCAGATTCCAAGCGAGTGCGCTTCCTCGGCAAATTCTTTCATGCGAGGCTTCCATTCATTTTTTGAATCAGCAGAAAAAAGCACGGCATCCTTCATGTTCTTTGCAGTACCATCCCGGAGAATCAGTACATCAGTATCGGAGATAATTTTGTCATCGCCCTCTCTCCACAAATCCCTTGCAGAATCACAGCTGAATTTTGACTTTGAAAGACATATATCATCACCATCCTCATCAGCAAAACTCTCGATTTCCTTTTTTTCCTTTGTTTTTGAATTCGTAAAGGCTGTTCTTCCATGAACGACGATATAATCCCCCCTCTTCACATCAATCGCCGGGAAGGAATATTTCTTTTCTTCCCCTTTTGAAGCACTTACAAGCTCAAGTCCGCATATATTTCCCGATTTTAAAACCACGAATTCAACGAACTCAGCGACCTGATTTTTGGAATCACCTTTCACATAAACCTCATTGAACATGAGCCTTGCAGGATTCTCATTGAAGCCGGTAAAAGTCTGGCTGAATTCAAGGCTGTTCCCGGTTATATCGAAAACTTTCCCGGAAAACACATAATTTTTCCCGACAAGTGTATTCTTTGAAAGCTCCACATCACAAGATTTTCCGTCCTCGCTGTAAGTAACAGCATCAGCCACGGCAAATTCTTCTTCCGAACCTTCCTCAAGCACGCAGACTTTATCAAGCACTATCCGTTCGGAGCAGTCCAGATGAATGATATTCCTGCCCCTGACGGAAAACGATTCTACGGACGGAACGGAGACATCAGCCGGAAGGATTTCAATTCCTTCTTCCGTGAGACGACAAGAAACCGGCGCGACAAAAGCCGTGACCACAAGGGCGATTGCGCATGACATCAGCGCAGTCCGAAGTACAAGATTGCCAAAAATTTTTTTCATATTGAACCTCCTGATTTTTTTTCAATCTATATATGTATTTCCAAAAAATTTGCATTTTTGGCAATCAAATTGAAAAAAAGTCAGAAAAATCCAAAAAAAAACTCCGTCCAAGCTCATAAAAGCCGGGCGGAGCTTAAAAAAATCAAATTGAATTAAAAAAGAATCTGCAAATTCTACAAACGGATTGTCTCAACCATGTAGCGGATTGAAGCTCCGTTTACATCAGCAACGGTTTTCTCAACGACGAAAACAAGATTTCTTCCGCTCTTGTCAGAGAAGATTCTGTCGATTCTGTAGTCCGTTACCTTCTTTCTCTTGATGTCCGGGGAACCGACGATATTGCGGCTGATTACATTTCCGTCACCATCCTTTTTCTCAAGCGTGATGAAGAATGAAGACCGAAGCCCTTCCCCGCTTCCTTCAACAGTCTTTGCAAGATGGATGTGATAATAAACGCTCTGCTCAACCGTAGAGCCTTCAAAATCCTTGAATACAATCTCGCTCTCACCAAGTTTTCGGTCATCACGGACATAAAGAAGATTGTCTGCCGGAGCCGGCTTAAAATCATATTTGCGGAGTTTCCATGCGGCCTTGTCAAAAAGCTCCTCGAAAACTGCTTTTCCGCTCTTTGATTTTGTCGCAGCGGAAGGATTTGTCTTGAAGACTTCTCCGCTCACAAAATCATTTTTTTCAATATCTACTGTGTAAATCTCGGCATATCCCTGAAAAGTTTTGTCTGTCTTACCATATTCGCCAAAGACATAAGTTCTGCCGTCACTTGAAATTCCCAAATCTACAAAAGCAGCGGCATCACCGGCAAAACAATGAACTGCGGCAAAAAAAAGCGCGAGTCCGGATAACAGAAGCTTTTTCATAAATCCTCCCAACCTGATCCGTCACAAAAGACAAGAATCAGACTCTATATTATTTTCGGCTTTTGAAATTAACTCTTTACATATTTTTGTCTTCCGTTTAAGATTTTTACATGACCTTAAAGACACGCAACAGTTTCATAAGAGTTTTTCTTCTTTCCAGCCTTGTACTTCTCGCGCTTATGTTCGCACTCTTCATAACCTCATCATTAAATCATTCCATCCTCACGCCACCGGATTTGCGGATTCCATCGTTCTTAAATTACATTCCGTTCGCAAAGCAAAATTCTGTCGCGCTGATGATTTCTTTCCTTATACTGCTTCTTTATGTTCCGCTATGCTTTTATCTTCTTATCCGTTTTTTTGAGAATACACAGACCAGCGAAATCATATTCTTCACTGGTTTTCTGATTGCCTGCATGACTGAAAGCGCAAGATTTCTAACGCTTTGCCTCGGTCTATGGCAGTCATTCTCGAATATGCTGATTTTTGCAGGCAAAATCGTCCTGTTCGGACGCACGCTTGCACCACTCAGTTTTTTATGCGCAGCAATTCTGAGCGAAACGGAGCAGCGGCAGGACATGGAGCGCAATTACATCATTCTTTTTACGGTAGCAATTGTTTTCGCCGCCGTAATTCCAATGAACACGGCACGAATTGCATCAACAGCTCTTGTCACCGAAGGCTTCATGACTCTTATAAATGTAACTCGATTTCTGATTTTTGTAACGATGCTCCTTTCATTTCTCGTGCAGGGAATAAAAAAGAACAGCATGGAATATATGCATCTCGCCTCCTCATGCTTCATACTGATTCTAGGCTACACAATGCTCGTAAGCTGCGATAATTTTGTTTTTTTGGGCTTGGGAACGGCAGGACTTTTTATCGGAACTTACAGATACTTAAAATTCATCCATAAAATGTATATGTGGAGCTGAGCTAAAAATCAAAAATAAGTCACAAGCGCGCCGAGCAAGACAGGAATAAGAAGGTTGTCAAAATCTTTTAAAGGAAGGACTTCAATCAGTGCGCCAGCAACCGCCACCGTAAGTGCCATATCACAGCGGTTCGTGACAAAGAAAGTTGAGCTGAAAATCGCCGCAAAGCATGTCAGGCTTCCCTCAACCGTTTTTCCATGTGTGTACGGAACCCGGATTTTTCCGAAAGTTTTTCCCGCAAGGCTCGCCAATCCGTCACCAAAGGCAAGCGCAAAGATTCCAACGGCGGCAGCATTCTCATTCCACAAAAGCGCGGTAGTTATGATTCCTGCGACAAGGGTAACAGGCCCAAGCACAAACTTGTTCTCATCACGCTTTCTTGCGGCTGCGGCAGTTATATCCGAAATCAGAGGAATTTCATGTCCGTTCCAACGCAAACTTTCTGCAATTATATAGGAAATTCCTGCTGCCCCCAGGCATAAAATCGCCGGAAGTCGGGCAATATGCAGGAACAAAGGAACGAATGCCGTGCAGATATGAATCGTCTTTCTGAAGAACTCTTTTCTGAGTGAAGTGAGCTGATTCTTAAGTTCGATTCCTATCTGATAGCAAAAGTATTTCATTATTCAAGACCTTTTTCACCGGCAAGGAGCCGTGGGATATCCGTGTAAATTGCAGGCTCAAAATCAGGATACGGATGAGTGATGTATTTTGAGTTCTGAGCCGCAAGGTTGCTTCCTTCCATACGAATCATCGTCTTAGGATTTCGGGTAAGCGCGTCATAAGCACGCATTGAATCCGAAAGCCTTACTATAGCCTCAGCATTCATCTTGCTGTCACCAGTCTGGTTCGCAAGCCTGTACAATGTGACTCCGAGGTTGTTGTTTGACTTAAGGTACAAATCAACTGTCGCAAAATCCTCTTCATCTTCCTGCGGAAGAAGGAACTTCTGAGGATCACGGGTAGTATCAAGAATTCGCAAAAGATCAGAATAATAGCTTTCAGCGGCAAAATTATCACCACGCAAAGAAAGTACATTGCCCAAAGAAAGAAGGATGTTAGGATCCCTCGGCTCTTTTTCAGCAACTTTTATGAACGAAGCAAGTGCGTTGTCATAATTCTTGCGGTTGTAATAAATCGCACCGACCCGGTAATTAATCGAAGGAATATCGTACTTGATTTCGATTGCCTTCTCATAATTGTAGAGGGCATCGTCCAGCTCGCCTGAGATAAAGTAATCCAAGTCACCCATATCAGCGAAAAGCTTACCTGTGTCTTCAGTTCCCTCAAGACCAGAAGCTTCATGTTCCTCGTTATAGAGGTTGATTCCGCGCGTGTAAACGGTCTGTGCCTTAAGATATTCCCGTGCACTCGCATAAAGTTCACCCAGAGTGCGTGTCGCGTTTATTTCGCGGAAAACATTCTTTTTGGTGCGCACGACTACATTTCCAAACAAATCAAGGCTTCTCTCAAGCTCCACCTTAGCCTGCTCAGTGTTGCCGTTCTGAATGAAGTAGCGGGCAAGATTATACCGAGCGACAGGATTTGAAGGGTCTGCCTTGATTGCAAGGTTGAGCATCGCAAGTACATCTTCAATTGAAGAACGAAGATATTCGTCGTTTTTGCTGAGTTTTCCGTAAAGTTTTTCAAGAAGATAGCCAGAAAGTTCCGTCCAGTCAGATGCACTGAGATTCTTAAGATTCTGCTTATCCTGCTTGCTCACATAGAACATATTCTTGTATGTAAGGACATCACGGAGCTTGTCGGTACGGATATTGTAGCGAAGCATTCTTGAAAGATAGACATTGTTGCTTCCGTATCGCTGGAGCAAATCAAGGTACTGCTCTTTGGCAAGCTCATACTTTGACGGATCGACCTCAGCCCATTCGAGGAAAACATCGCCGAGCAAAAGAATTCCGTCGGCATCATTTATATGGTAATCAAGGACTTCACGGCGCACGATTTCTTCTGCACGCTCGTAATTTGCCCTTTCATAAAGCTCCATTTCGGCATATTCAAGGCCGGCCTGCTTGTCATGATTGAAGAAAGCAAGAATCCGCTTGTACATCTGCCCTGCCCGCTCATACTGTTTTTTGATACGGTAGCCCTGGGCATACTTATAGAACCATTTCTTGACTGGCTTGTAACTGACCGCTTCCTGGAATTTCTGCTCGGACTGCGGGAATTCGTTCGCCTCAAGCAAAGTATATCCCTGCTTGTAGTGAATGTTGGCCATGACCGGCTTATAAATGAAGAATTCGCCTGCCTTGAAAAGACCGAAACATACGAATGCAAGGATAACGCCGACGATTGCGGCAGGAATAATCCTGTTTTTGAGCTGATACTGGAACGACTGCTTATAAGCCTCGTACTCCGCAAAAGAACGCCTTTCAAAATCCCGAGGAATGTTAATAGAAATATCGAGAATTTTTTCAAGTTGTGTCGCAAGCTGACGGGCTGAAGTCTTTTTAAGGACTTTTTCGACAATCTCAAATACAGCCTCATCAGTAAATTCATCGCGGGAAATGAAATCTTCAAGCGCGATTCGAAGGTTGAGAGGATAATTTGCAAGATTTTTCTTGAACTGCTCGTATTCCGGCTCAGTAAGTGAATTACGAGGAATGCCTTCCTTGCCTTTTGAGAAGTCAACTGTATCGAGCAGAGGCTTCTTTTTGCCCATATCGGCCGTATCAGTGTCAGAAAAGCCAGGGATCTCAAAACTTGAGTCAAGGACGAAGTCATCATCGTCACCACCGCCCAGAGAATCATCAGTAGCCGGGAATTCGTCGCCAGAAGAAGATGCGGAAGGTTCCGAAGGCCCGAAATCAACATCTTCCATGCCGGAAGTATCAAATGAAAGTTCTTCTTCACCGCCCGGAACACTTTCCATCGCATCAGGAATTTCAGAAGGTGCGTCAGAACCGGCTCCGTCAGAATCAGAAACAAGAGAATCGATGTCAAAAGAACCAAGTTCCATTGTAGAATCAGAAGCTGGCGCATCAAGGCTTCCAAAATCGTCCATACTTCCCAAATCATCGGCAGAGAAGTCAGCCGCTCCGTCAGAATCAGGCTCGGCATTTTCAGCATCAGCAGAAGGCTCTTCGGAAAGAGGAGCTTCATCTACAGAAGGGATTTCATCAGCAGAAGGAGCTTCGGCGACAGGCTCGGCAGCTGAATCAGAATCGGCGCTACCAAAATCACTTAATTCACCTAAATCGCCCAAATCCCCGAAATCAGCCATATCAGAAGGAACTTCCGGGACAGGCTCGCTCGGCTCAGAAGCAGCTGCACCAGCAGAACTGTCAGCAGAAGAAGAATCTCCGCCAATCAAAGAGTCAATATCAAAAGAACCAAGGTCAAGTGAAGAATCAGCGGCAGCCGGAGTTTCAGCCCCGGCAGGAGAATCAAGGTCCCCAAGTTCTGAAAGAGTATCAAAATCAGCAGATTGACTTTCCGCAGAAAGAACATCATCGGAAGGAACAGCCTCGACCGCACCCTCATCAACAGGGCTTGCATCAGCCGCAAAATCCCCAGAAGCACCCAAATCAGTCAAATCACCAAGATTGGAAAGCGCATCGCCCAAATCAGCGAAATCACCAGAAGGCTCCGAAGCAGAAGAGGTGTCCGAAGCAGGAATTTCTGGCTCGGAGGCAACTTCCGGCTCTGAAACAGGAGCTGCAGCCCCGGAATCTGCGCCATCAGCGGCAGGAGCAAGCAGGGAATCCAAATCCAAATCTTCAAGCGGAGTTTCCGGCTCAGCAGGAATTTCTTCACTCTCAAGAGGCTCCGCCGGAGCTGGTTCGGTAACAGAGGCAGGATTATCATCATTCAAAAAATCAGCAAGCGCGTCTTCATCAGCAGCGGCCTGTGGATTGAGCAGGGCAACAATATCGCTGTCAAGGCCCGCCAATTCATCTGCAGACGGAGCAGAAGCCGGGCTTGTACCGAGAATATCGTCGATTGAGCCTAATTCTTCCGCATCCTCTTGCTTTGCTACGGCCGCATCTTTATCAGGAAGACCGATGATAAACTCATCAGAGTCGTCAGCCTCCGAGATTCCCTGCGGAAGAGGTAGTACAGGCACTTTTTCGCCACGCTGGGCACGAATTTTTACTTCATCACCTACTGCGCGAATATCTTCTGAAAATTGTTTGAGCTGATTTAATCCTGGCATTTAAAATCCCACCTACTCTAATATACTTTAATTTCGGCATTTTGAAAACAATGCTTTATAGAAAAAAAATTGTCTTCATCTGACTATAATTGTGTACTTTTTTTTTGAAATACCGATAAATAAAGTATGAAAAAGATTTTGATTTTGACGGGACTCTTTTCGATTTTCACGGCTTTCTCATCACCTCTTTTTGCAAAGGAGGCAGCCGCACCAAAACCCGATACTTACGAATATGATTTGACACTCGCAGAAATCAGCGGAGTAAAAGCTCCGTATATCTCAAACAACTTCATTGTCTTTACAGCCCCAGTCACCGCGAATTCAATTGGAATCGCATTTGACTTTGAGGAATTCAGAAAAATTCACTATTATCAGCTCAGAAAAAATTATGGCTATGAGGGTGATGTCACATCTTCTTATTATTTTTACATTCTTGAAATGCCGAAAAAACTTTCCAGAATCAGCTATCGTGTCATAATCGATGGACTTTGGACAACCGACCCACAGAATCAAAACATAGTCTACAATGAGTACGAAAATTACACGCTCTCATGCATAGATTTACCGCCGGAAGAAATTGAAATCACAGAAAAGCTTGCGAACGGGCTAACCCACTTCGTATGCCATGCCGAAACCGGAAAAAAAATCCGCCTCGGAGGAACATTCACGAACTGGGACAGCTGGATTTACGAGCTTAAAGAAACAGAACCTGGAAAATATGTGATTGACATTCCTCTGCACCCAGGAACCTATTATTATTCTTACTACAACGGAATCACACCGTTCATAGACGAAACAAACCCAAGCCGAGGATATTCAAACGACGGTCGGGTTGTAAGTTGCATCACGATTAATTAAGTTAGAAGTGAGAAATTAGGAGTTAGGAATTATCGATTAATTACAAGTTCTAACTTCTCACTCCTAATTCCTAACTATTAAAATCCTTTGAATTTTCCTGCTAATTTGCTCAAATCTCCGAGTTTTGAGAGGTCTCCGAGGCCCCCCATTCCACCGTTTCCGCCCATTCCGCCGAGCTGCTGCATGAGTTTTGCCTGCATTCCGCGGTTCCGGCTGAGTTTTTTCATGGTGAGCTTTGTTTTTTCAAACTGCTTGATTAGCTTGTTCACTTCGGCAACGCTTGTGCCGCTTCCGGCAGCAATTCGCTTGCGGCGTGCAGGTCCGATAATCAGATGATTTGCACGCTCTTTTTTTGTCATCGACTGGATAATTGCTTTTTGATGCGCGATTCCAGACATATCGAGTTTGCTTGGATCAACCTGACCTGCAAGTCCTGGAATCATTTCCATCAAAGAAGAAAGATTGCCCATTTTGCCGACATTCTCGAACTGCACGAGCATGTCATCGAGGGTGAACTCGTTGCGGGCCATCTTCTGCTCAAGTTTTTTGGCTTCTTCAATATCAACAGTTTCCTGAGCCTTCTCAACCAAAGAAACGATATCGCCCATGCCCAAAATGCGGCTTGCGATTCGCTCAGGATGGAACGGCTCGAAATCCTCGGTCTTCTCACCAGTACCGATGAACAAAATCGGCTTGTCAGTGATTGATTTGAGAGAAAGGGCTGCACCGCCTCGTGCATCAGAGTCGAATTTTGTGAGGATTACGCCACTAAGCCCCAGCTGCTCGTCAAAGCTCTTTGCGATGTCAACCGCATTCTGACCGGTCATTGAGTCTGCGACAAGAATTGTCTCAACCGGGTCAACTGCCTTTTTGACATCGACCAGCTCTTTCATCATCGATTCGTCAATCTGCAATCGACCAGCCGTATCAACGATGATTGTATCGATTCCGTTCTTCTTTGCGTGTGAAATTGCGTTCTTTGCAACTTTTACGGCATCTTTTGCGCCCTCTTCAAGATAAACAGGGATGCCGATTTTATCACCGAGCTGCTTGAGCTGCTCCATAGCCGCCGGACGAACCAAGTCACAGGCAACAAGGAGAGGTTTACGGCCGTTTTTTGCAAGGCGGGCTGCAAGTTTGTGAGCGGCGGTTGTTTTACCGGCACCCTGCAGACCAAGAAGCAAAATTACGGACTGTGTATCAGGGCCTTTGAGCTGCAAATCAACTTTGGTGTCGCCCAAAAGTTTTACGATTCGGTCATAGATGATTTTTGTAAACTGCTGGCCCGGATCAACCGCGCGGAGAACCTTTTCGCCCTTAGCTTCCTCGATTGTGGCATTTACGAAGCGGCGTACAACACGAAGGTTGACATCGGCTTCGAGCAAAGCCATTTTAATCTGCTCAACAGTTTCTTCGATATTTTTCTCAGTGATTTTTGATTTTCCGCTCACAGAGCGCATGATATCACTGAATGTATTCGTAATTTTCTCTAACATTTGGTCTATAATTTCCTTTTTATGTTATTCTTAGTCCTCATCGGACGCCATTTTTCCCTGCATCATAAGTTCCTGCAACAAGGCCATAGGCTCAATTTCTTTGTTGAGGATTCTGTACAAGCTGTCACAAATCGGAAGTTTCAAATTATATTTTTCGGCAATCTGGTGAATGAATTTACAAGCGACAGCACCTTCTGAAAGATAGCCGATTTCACCGATTCGTGCGATTAAATCATCCAAATTCTTGAACTTTGAAAGGATGTCTGTTTTGATAATATCCTGACCAAAGCGGCGGTTACGTCCATATTTTGAGCGGCATGTTACATCAAGATCGCCCACGCCTGCGATTGAAGTGAATGTCTCGGCATGTGTGGCTCCCATGGCAAAGCCAATCGTCTGAAGCTCGTTCAAGCCTGCGGCAAGAAGCAAGCTCTCGGAATTGTCTCCAAAAATATCAGAATGTTCGCTGACGGCATCCAAAGCACCGTATACGACAGCAACGACATTCTTTGCGGCGGCACAAATCTGTACGCCGATTACATCAAGCGATGAATAGACCATAAGCCCCGGCACACGCAGCAACTCACGGAATTTAATTGAATTGAGGGCGTGCTCACTTGCGGCAATAAGGCCGGTGAGTTTGCCCATAGCGACTTCCTCAGCATGGCTCGGTCCTGAAATATAAACAAGTGAGCCTTTGTAGCTTTCAGGAAGCACATCTTCGAGAGTATCGAGGATTAGGCGAGGGCCGTTATCAGAAGCTACGAATCCTTTGGTAAGAACACCGATTACGGTCTCACCATTTTTAATAGAAGGAACATTCGCAATTTTTTTTGCCGTGCTCGCAATGAACAATGACGGAGAAGCAAGAATCAGATATTCCTTGCCGTTCGCAACTTCTTCGATATTTGTGGATGCAGTGAGATTTTCTGAGAGCGGGAATCCCGGAAGATACCTTTTGTTCTCATGCGCATTATTGATGCTTTCGACGACATCGGTCTCCATAGCCCAAACCTGGACTTTATGGCCACCGCGGGCAATTGCCTGAGCAAGACCTGAGCCCCATGCACCTGCACCAATTATACCGACACTTTTAGCTTTCATTCTTATCCTCGATTTTAAAATTTATCGTTTTTGGAAATTAGAACCAGCACTCAGCCTGATCTTTCCAGTCGATGATTTCCTCAGGTTTGAAAAAGAGATTAATCTCACGCTCTGCGCTTGCATCGCTGTCCGATGCATGGATGATATTGTGGCTTGTGTGAGAGCAGAAATCTCCGCGGATTGTTCCTGGAGCAGCTTCGCTTGGTTTTGTAGCGCCGACAACTTTGCGAACCAAAGCAACGCAATCCTCGTTGTCCATCTGCCATACCATTGCGACTACAGGTGCGCTTGTGATATAAGAAACAAGCTCATCATAGAAAGGCTTGCCCTGATGCTCAGCATAATGCTTTGAAGCAAGCTCTTTTGAAATGTTCATGAGTTTCAATCCAACCAATTTAAGGCCTTTATTCTCCAAACGAGTAATGACCTGACCAACGAGCCTGCGATTCAATACACCAGGCTTACACATAGCAAAACATCTTGTCATAATTTTTCATTATACAGCAGGTTCAGCCGTTTTTCAACAGCAGCAATAGTGTCGTCCGGTGTGCTCGCCCCTGCCGTGATTCCGACAGTCTCCAGAGCAAAAAAATCGGCAGGAATTTCTTCGGGAGTTTCGATAAGGACGGCTTTTTTGCACAGTTTTTGAGCCGTGGCAAAAAGTCTGTTTGTATTCGCGCTGTTTTTTCCGCCGATAACGATTACGCCTTCAACTTTTGAACAGAGCTCCACAAGGCTGTCCTGTCTTTCGTGTGTTGCCGGACAGATTGAGCTTATTACTTCCGCATTTGGGAAAGAATTTTTTAATTCAGTTTGAAGCAAATCGAACATCTTTATGCTGAATGTCGTCTGAGAAAGAAGGACAATTTTTGAACCTGAAGAAAGAACATTGTGCTCCGAAAGCTCCCTGATGGCAGACTTAAGCTCATCGACATCTTTAACAAGGACGAAATTCAATTTTCTGCCACAATTCTTCGCTCCCTGTCTTGCATAGCCTTCAATTCCAACGACCTCACCATGATTTTTGTCACCGGCAAAGAAAATCACATATCCTTTTGAGGCATATTCACCGGCCGTTTTCTGGCTTTTCGTCACAAGCGGGCAAGTTGCGTTCACAACATTCACGCCTTTTTCACGGATTTCACTTTCTGTCTCAGGCGGAACTCCATGCGCACGGATAATGACTGTATCTCCAGGTGCCAGAAGTTGAATCTTGTCATCATCAAGGATTCGTAAATTCCGCTCCGCAAGTTTATTAAGTGCCACAGGATTATGAATCAATGGTCCGAGCGTATAAACCTGACCTGCTTTCTGCTCAAGGGCTTTTTCAGCCGCAAGCACGGCTCGGCGCACACCGGCACAAAACCCGAGAATCTTAGCACGAATTATTTTCATTTTTTATCCTTACAGCGAGCCTGAATGAAGCTCATAAAATCATCTTCCATGAGTGGCTGTGAATAAAAATATCCCTGAACCTGATCGCAATTAATTGAACGCAAGAAATCACGCTGGATCTGGGTTTCAACGCCCTCAAAGACAGTCTCCTTATCAAGATTCTTGCTCAAATCAATAAGGCTTCGGATAAAAGTAGCAGATTTTTCTTCCATAAAGCCCTGGGGATTGAACGAGGCCTTCAAAAACTCCCGGTCAAACTTCAAAACATCGACAGGAATTTCCGTAAGCATGTTCAGGGAACTCTCACCGCTTCCGAAATCATCCATTGCGACCGAGAATCCTTCTTTATGGAGCGCATCCGTAATCTCCCGGAGTGTTTCCCGGCCCATGACAGACCGTTCAAGTATTTCAACCTGAATCAGATACGGCGGAATCGCATATTTTCTGAAAATCCTCATGAACTCAAACATAAATTTTTCCGGCTGGTTGTGATTCCGGCTCATATTCACAGAAATCGGAACGACAGGTTTTCCAGCCTTAATCTGAGAATCAAGGAAACTGAAGACCTTATCATAAACATAAAAATCAAGTTTGACAATAAAGCCATTCCTTTCAAACAGCGGAATAAATCTGTCAGGATAAATCATTCCGAAATCAGGATTCTGCCAGCGGACCAGAGCTTCGGCTCCAACCACAGTATCATCCGAAAGAAGCACCTTCGGCTGATACATGACAAAAAATTCCTGATTTTCGAGTGCAGTTTTCATTCTCTGCTCAATCTTCTGCTCATCATTAATCTGGCTCAAAAGGCGGGCATTGTAAATCGCATACGGGGAAATCAAACTGTCTTTAATCGTGCTTTTTGCGAATGAAGCCTGTCCGACGAGCTCCTTTATAGTGATGTCGGGGTGATAAGACGGCTTACAGAATGTTATTCCGAACTTTGGAATAAACGGTATCCCATAATTCCGAATCTGCTCATTAAGAATATACATCTGTCCCTTGAAAATATTCATTGCCTCGCCGACATTATCAATTTTAAAGAACAGGCAGAAATGGTCGGCATATCTGCGCCCGATAAGGCCCTTATACTCCAAAATGACTTTGTTGAGCAGTGTTGAATAAAAATAAATCATTTTGTCAGCGACATCTTCACGGTAATTCTGATTTATGAACTTGAAGCCGCGAATATCAGCCTCTACCAGCATGAATTTCTGCCTTGGATTTCTTTTTAGCAATTTTGACGCCGCAGATTCAAATTTCTGCTTAGTCCACAATTTCGTGAGCGGGTCATAGCTAGGTTCAATCAGCTGGTTCTTGTAGAAATAATTGGAAACCGTCATCTCTATAAAGAGAAGTCCCATAAGGGCAATCAGCGAAATCAAAAAAACAAAGAATTTTATTTTGTCATATCCTGTTTGTATATTATCAAAATATTTTTTGGGAAATCCGACGCTCAGAGTCCATCCGCAATTCTTGATTTTCGCATAAAAAAGATCTATCGGCTCCCCAAGATGGTTTTCCGTCTCGACATATCCGTTTCCTTCACGGGCAGTAACATCTGATGCTGTTCCCCTGTATTTTTTGCTCTTTGGGATGAAGATTTTTCCTACATAGTCGGGATCTGGATGGGTCAGGACTTTGCCGAGCCTGTCGAGGATGTAAGCCGTGCTGTTTTCGCCAATCTTAATGTCACTGGTAATTCTTGAAAGCTCCTGGATTTTTATTGATGCGCACAAGATTCCTTTCAGCTTATGATTTGAATCAAAATAAGGCTCCTCGATGAAGAAAACCGGAGTTGAGGAAAAATCAGTATAGAACATATCGCTGACATAATAATCAGAATCTTTGAAATTGTCGGCCGAAATATAAGTTTTGTTCTTTAAGTCGATGACATTTCCCTGGGGAAAATAACCGTTAAACTCAGAATCAACATAAAAAACCGAAAAAAAATCTTCGTTTAAAAACCTCAAATTCTGCCTGATCCATTTCTGGATTTCTTTCGGATCTCCTTTCTCAAACAATTTCTCGTAATAAATAGAAGAAAGTGATGTATGATAATTTTCGAGATAATACTGGATTCCGCTTGAATAGCCCTGCAAAACCTGAACACAATTCTCAAGGTACCGTTTTTCGGAATTTTTCAATGCCTGAGTCAATATCCCGCCAGAGAGCACAAAAACAAGCAGCATTATGATTCCGCTTACAGCCAAAGAAGAGAGGAACTTTAATTTATTCGGGCTTAATATCCATTTTGCCTTACGGAACATATTAAATATGATACCACGGATTCTTAGAATTTTGAAATGATTTTTTGGATATTTTAAGTTTTTT
The DNA here is from genome assembly GCF_017430385.1 of Treponema sp. GTDB lineage: Bacteria > Spirochaetota > Spirochaetia > Treponematales > Treponemataceae > Treponema_D. The sequence continues at coordinate 44,089 of NZ_JAFRNB010000169.1, read as the reverse complement.
TGTAAAAAGAAGGGAAAGGTTAGGAAAATTAGAAGTTAGGCATTAAAAAATTAGCAATTAGCAATTACGAAACGAGACATTGTCTAACGGCTCGTCTCAATTTTTAATTGCTAATTGCTACTTTCTAATTACTCTACGTCGTCAGCTTCTTCTTCGACAGCCTTGAACTGGCTTACATTTGGATTTGCAGCGATTGTCTGGAACTTCTGGTTCTTTCTGACTGCGAGGATGAATGCACCTGCAATGAAGATAGAAGAATAACATCCAGAAATCAAACCAACTGTGAGAGCCAATGAGAAGTCGTGGATTGTTCCTGTTGTGAAGAAGAACAATGCCAGAACTGCGAACAATGTTGTCAAAGTTGTGATGATAGAGCGGCTCAATGTTGAAGAAAGAGCAGAGTCCAAGACTTCCTTGAATGTCTTAGCCTCAACGACCTTGATGTCGCTTCGTACACGGTCAAGAATAACGACAGTAGCGTTAATTGAGTAACCGATAATCGTAAGGATAGCGGCCAAAGTTGTTGTGCTGAATTCCATCTGAATGAATGAGATGAAAGAAACCATAATCAAAGCGTCGTGAACGATAGCAATTACTGCCGCAAGAGCGAAATCCCAGTGGAATCGGATTGCAGAGTAAATGAAAATCAAAACCAATGTCGCAAGGACGAGGATGATTGAGTCACGAATCAAAGACTGTGAGAACTGAGCACCGATAAAGTCAGACTTTACGAAAGCAACTTTGTCTGCACCGAAAGCATCTGAAAGAGCTTTGTTTGCATCAGCCTGAAGGGTTTTGCCCTCGTCGCCAGTAACGCCCATTCGAACCTGGAAAGCACGGCTTGTACCGTCGCCAACTTCCTTGACATCAACATTGTCGAAAGTTTTGAGGGCTGCACGGACATCATCAGCAGAAATGCCAGTAGAAACATCCGCAACAAAAAGGCTGAGTGGTTTTTCACCCAAGTTCTTAGAAGAACCAGAGTTTACGAAAAGACCGTCTTTCGGAAGCTCCATTTCCTTTTTGATGTGTGCAGAAACGCCGTTCACATCATTGATTTTTGCAGCAAGATCAGAAACTGTCTTAACTTCTGCATAAGGAATTGAAACAGTGCGGTTTTCCTCACCGATACCACTGACTACCATCTGGATGCCATCGTCATTAGCTTCCAAAGAAACAGTTGCAGTACCGTTATATGTAACTTCAAGAACAGTATTTGCAATCTTGATTTCTTCAATCATACCAGGCTTGAAATCAAGACCGAAGTTGATTCCGCGAGTAACGACCGAAGCAATGCCCGCGATAATGATTACTGCGCTCAAAACTACAGCGACAGGGAAAAATTTGCTAAACTGAATTATTTTTTTCATTATTTTACTCCCCAGCCGATGCTCATTGTCTTTCTGTTCATGACATCAGTGTTGAAGTCGAACATAAGACGAGAAACTACGAGAGCTGTAAATACTGATGAACAAACACCGATTGCAAGCGAAACAGCGAAGCCCTGGATTGAGCCTGTACCCAATTTTGAAAGGAACGCAGCAGCGATGAATGTCGTGATGTTAGAGTCCATGATTGCCCAGAAAGCGTTGTCGAAACCAGCGGCAACTGCGGCAGCACGGCTCTTTCCATTTCTAAGCTCTTCCTTGATACGCTCGAAGATGATTACGTTGGCGTCTACTGACATACCGACTGTAAGGATCATACCTGCAATAGAAGAAAGTGTAAGAGTGAGGTTGAATGCGCTCAAAACAGAGAACATGATGTACATGTTCAAAATCTGTGCGACAACGGCATTGAATCCCGCACCAAGATAATAGAGAATCATGAACACGAGAACGGCTGCCAAGCCCCATGTGAGGGCGTTCATACCTTGCCTGATTGCAGCTTCACCCAAAGAAGCACCGACAACCTGCTGGCTCTCAACTTCGAGAGGAACTTCAAGCCATGCAGTCTGCAAGACTTTCTGAATATTCTGAGCTTCTTCTACGCTGAATCCGCCTGAGAGAGAAACCTGTCCGCCGTTGATTGCCTGTCGGATAGTTGCTGCAGACTTGATTTTGTTGTCGCTTACGATTGCAAGGCGTTCGTTTACGTGAGCACCTGTGAAGTCAGCGAAAATCTGTGCGCCTTCTGAATCGAGGACGAAGTTGACTTCCGGCTGGTTTGTTGTCTGGTCAGCAGAAACCTGTGCAGATTTTACATGCTTTCCGTCCAGGGCAATTTCTTTTTTGACTGCGATATATTCTGCTCCGCGAACGAGCTGGTCAAGGCCGTAATCGTCTTTTTCGTAGAAGCCCATTACCTCGCAGTCAGCAGGAAGGATTGAAGGATCAAGAAGTTTGCCGTCTGAGTTAAAGAGGATACCGTTCTGGCGGTAATAGTTCATTACAGCTGCGGTAGCGTTTTCATCAACAAGGCGGAAATTGAGGATTCCTTTACCCATGATGATTGTGTTTACGCTTTCTGAATCAGCAGCGCCAGGGATTTCAATGTAGATTCTGTCCTCACCCTGCTGGCGGATAACCGGCGAAGTAAGACCGAATTTATCGATACGGCCAGTCAAAGTCTCGATAGCCTGAGCCATCGCGTCCTTTTTGAACTGGGCTTCATCGGCAACTTCATTGTCCTTTTTCTGTGAGGCAAGAGCAGCATCCAGATCAGCATGAACGATTACATTCATACCGCCGCTCAAGTCAAGGCCGAGCTTAACAGAAGAATTGTAGCGTTTTTTTGCCGCAAGGATTTCATCACGATATTTGCCTTCGATTACAGCACGCAAATCAGCCAAGGCATTTTCGCCAGAAAACGAATCCAAGATAGCACCGATAGTCATAACTTCCGGTGTTTTTGGAGCTTCAAGACCAGCGGCTTTATAAGCCTTTGCATTTTCCTTGTAATTCTTTTTTGCAGCTTTTACAAGGTAATCGTAATTAGGAGAATCAAGAACTGCTTCCGGATTAACCTTTGCGAGTGCGATGAGCTTTTCAGACTCACCCTTTGCTTTTACTACTGTGTAGTCCTTGATTTTCTCAAGAGAACCGAGCGCAAGAGTCTGCTCGTCCTTTGGAGTTCTTGCATACCAGCTGATTGACGGCCAGAGAAATGCAAAACATACAGCAAGAACTACCAGAATAATGATGAAACGACTTCGTTTGTTCATTTTTTTACTCCGGTATATTTATATTTATTCAGCTTTTGTAGAATCAGCAGCCTCTTCTTTTGGAGACTCTTTTGACTCTTCAGCTTTTTTATCCGATTTTGCTGGAGCCGGATTCTCAACGCCGGCGATTGCTGCACGGTTGACTTCGATTTTTACATTCTCGTCAACTTTAAGAATCACGGTCTTTTCTTTTGTTGAAGACACGACACCGTGGATTCCACCGATTGTAACAACTTTGTCACCCTTTTTGAGAGCATCAATCATTTTCTGAGTTTCTTTCTGCTTTTTATTCTGCGGACGAATAATGAAGAAATAGAAAATAGCGATGATGGCGATGAAAGGGACGACCGACATCAAAGTCTGGCTGCTTGTAGCCCCTGCCGCCTGAAGTAAAGGTAAAAACATTTTTGACTCCTACAGTAACACCAAATAAAGATGTTACATCCATCATAGTTTAAAATAGTGCAAATAGAATATCATTAAACGAAGTCAAAATCAAGGTGACGAGTCGTAAAGGGCTAATTTTTTAGAAGATTTTCCAGTTCTCTGTTGAGTTTTAGAAGACTTTCATCCTTTGGAGAGAGGGCAACGACCTGCTTTAAGTAATACTGAGCCTTGCGGTATTCCTTTTTGTTGTAATAGATTTTGTAAAGCCTGAACAAAGCGTCGCTGTTGCGGGGATTCGCCGTGAGACTTGAGCGCAAATCCGCAAGCACGGCATTTTCGCCGGAAGCCAGAAAACTGCGCTCATAATATAGAAAACTTTTCATCCTTGTGGCAGAAGAAGGAAGAAGCTGGGTAATGAGTTTTGAAGCCTCGGCCGTCCTTCCAGTGGAGACAAGCACATCGATATAAGACTGCAAAACTTCCTCGTCCGAGCCGTTCGCTGAATAAAGTTTTGAGGCATATTTCCACGCCTCGTCCTTTTTTCCGGCCGAAAGACAGATTTTTATGTGCGAGAAGAGCACGGAATTCGGAACATCATCCTTTTTGAGCAATTCCGAGCTTGCTTTGTAAGCATCGTTCCATTTTTTTGCGGCAACCATTGATGAGATTTTTATCTGCAGAGCATCGAAATTCTCAGGCTCCTTCTCAAGCACCATGTCCGCAAGTTCCTCACCGCTCTTGCCGCCGATTTTTGAGCCAGTCTCCGAGGCAAGGGAAGCCGCCGAAAGAATGATTTCCGAATCATCTGGATAAAGAGAAAGCGCGTTTTCGATTGTAGTCATTGCGGCGGCAGTGTTTCTGTTCCAGTTTTTCTGCACCGTAAAGCGAAGGACGAGGTAATCACGCGAGACAGAATCCTTTCGGGCATAGGCATCAAGAAGCGAAGCCGCCCTGATGTACTCGCCTTTTCGCACGAGAATCCGCGCACGGAACAAAAGATAATTTGAATTCTCAGGCTCCAGCTGCAGGACACGGCTCACATAAAGCTCGGCGTTCACGAAATCTGAGGCCGCAAAAGCCGACTCCGCGCACAGTTTGAGAAGATTTTTATTCTGCGGGTAGCTCCTAAGCATCTTCTCTGCTAGGGTAAAAGCAGTGCCAGGATCAGAAAGACTCATGAAACTCTCTGCGTAGGCAAAGGAACATTCATAGCAATTCTGGGCGATGTCAAAAGCACGGCCGAAATAGTCATTCGCAGTCTTGAAATCTTTTTTGCGCCTGCACAAAACTCCGTAAAGATAATTTGCCAGAAGAGAATCAGGCCGCATGGAAAGTGCCGCAAGAAGAGATTTTTCGGACTCATCATAATAATCGCTGCGGGTTTCGGAAGCCACGAGGACAAGTGAAGGCAAGACATAGCCAAAGAAATCTTTTTCACCCAGCGGAGAATCGTAAAATCCGTTTCTGGAAGATGAGATAGCCCCCGTGTAATTGTTCTTAAAATTCTGCCCTGTGGTATCATCAGTAAACTTCTCGGACTTCCAGCAGAGCTGCATGATTGAGACCGCAATGTAGTGAAGCACCTGCTCATTCTCCGCCATGGAATTTTTGTTGCGTTTCAATTTTGAAATGGCATTCCTAAGGGACTCAGGCGAACCTTTCTCCACATCAGAAAGAACATCAGCCTCAATTCCGTCAAAATACGAAACGGCCTTGCGCTCAGGAACCGCCAACTTTACCGCCCCGGAAGAATCAGCCGGAGAATTGCTCAGAGAAAAAAAGAAAATGCAGGCAAAGGCAGAAAACTTCCGCCACGATTTTTGCAAGTCAGTTATTCCCCATAAAAAGTTTTTTCGTCTTCGTCAGTCAGGCCGGAAAGTTCATCCTTGTCATAAGGAAAGAAATCGTTGAAATTCCTCTGCCAGAAAAACACGCCGACAAGCGTGCCGCCGGCAAGGATAAGAACCAGAGGCCCCCATTTTGACATGAACGCCGAAAAAGAAATCTTTATTATATTGAGAGAAAACAGAAGGAACACAGCCCCCAGAACCTCAATCAAAAGGGTCGGGAAAAGATACACCCCGCGAATTTTTCTGTGCTTGAAAACGCAAGTAAGCAGAAGGCACACGCCGCACAGAAGTACCCCGATAGGCCAAAGATGCTCAGGACCAATCGGCATGACCCCGGAAAAAACGAAAGTCATGCACAGTCCGATGCAGAAAACGAGAAGTCCGAGGAAGAAAAATATCGCCCAGTGAACGAGAGTCATCGCGACATAAAAAATAACCGCGCCGAAAATCATCGTGGCTATTGAGCCGGCAGGAAGTTCCGCGCCAAATCCGCCGTAGAACCGGGAGATAAGGAGCAGCCCCGCAAGAATAAGCACGACACCGGCCGCAAGAAGTATGTTCAGTACAGGAACAGTTATTTTTTTCATGAAAGAAATCCCCCATCCTATCATCAATTTTTTAAAGCTAAATCAGAATAGAATACTATAGAATTCAATAAATTTCTACAGGATTCAGAAATCAAAAATTTTCAGGATTATGATTGAGAACTCAGAGTTTTTGTGCTATCTTTCTTAGGATTATGAAAAGTCCTTTGTTTTTTTTCTATGCTTTTCTATGCTTGGCTCTCACATTAAGCTTTGGTTCCTGCTCAAAAAATCCGGAACAAGAAAAATCCGCCGAGACTCTTGAACAGCTCAGCGCAATTCTTGAGGATCCGGCAATTTCCATACAGTCACGATATGCGGTCATCAACAGAATCGCAAACCTTTACTACTCGCATGACGAAACAGACAACATGGTTCTTTTTCTCACTGACTGGGTTGAGACACATCCAGGCGACACATACAACGCATACTGGCTTCTCATGGTCGCGTCAAATTATCTCAAACAGGGAGAAGAGGCCGTCGCAGAATATTACTACGAGCGCATAATCAACAATTATTCAGACCTTCTCGTAAACGGAGAGTCAATCCACTTTGCTTGCCTGCAGCACCTCATTCAAATCAGCAAAAACTCATCCAACAGAATCAACTACTTCAACCGAATCATCACGAATTTTCCGCAGAATGTAAGCATCACCGAAATGTATCTCCGTCTTGCCCTTGAATACGAAAAGAACGGCGAATGGGAGCTTGCACTCAAATCATACTCACTCTTCCTGGAGCAACCGGATTCATCGACAATCCAGATTGCAGGAATCCCCGACGCATACACAAAGGCCCGGCAGATGGTCGATTTCTCAAAATCACCAAAAGACTGGACATTTGAATCACTTGACTCGCTCGAAACATCCGTAAAAAAAGCAATCTCAAGCTACAACTGGCGCGCGCTCGACCAGTACCGCTCAAAAGTCAATTTCTTCGCAATGAGCTGGAAGTCAAGTGAATCAGACCCGAACGCGCTCGAAAACTTCTCAATGCACAACTTCATGCTCGGAAACCGCATCCGCTACAGCGAAAACCTCGACGAAAGCTCAACGCCGACTGAGGCATATCTAAGGACAACAGGCTGGAGTACATACATCAATGTCTGGTACTTGTATTTCCGAAAGGTAAATTTCCCTGCTGACCCGGAAATTCACGGCCGCTGGGAATGGGCAGGAATCTACTTCGGTGAAAAACTCTAAGATGCGCCGAATTTTTCCGGGGCGGCTTTTTCTTCTCGGAACAGTTTTTCTCGCTGAGGCAGCTTTTTTCTCTCCTCTCTTTGCTGAGACAGATTTTCCGCAACAAAAAGAGAGTGACATCCTGCTTGAAAAAGTGGAGCTGGAGGAACTTCCACCCGCGGAAGAATATTATGTAGATGACTCGCCGCTGAACCAAATTCTCAAACTGTTCGACGAGGAAGATTACGAGAGGCAGAAAGCCTTTCTTGAGCAAAAGCAGAAAAAAATCATAAAGGAAGCCGGCGGAATCAAGCTGGCAGGGGGAAAATTCGAGCAGGAAATAATCCATGAATACATTGCCCGTTACATGACGAGATTCGGAAAGGAAAGCCTGTACAAAATCCTTGACGACGGAGAATATTACCGCCTTTATGTAAGGCAGGAACTGAAAAAACGCAATCTTCCGGCTGTCCTGGAATACCTTCCGCTCGTGGAAAGCGAATACAAACCGGCCGCAAAATCCAGGAGCGGGGCAAGAGGGCTTTGGCAGTTCATGGAAAACTCAATCAGTCCATTTCTCAAAAAAAACGAATGGCTTGACGAAAGGCTTGATCCGTGGAAAGCCACAGATGCGGCTCTCTCAAAACTCAAGGACAACTACGGAATGTTCGGCGACTGGGCACTGGCAATCGGAGCCTACAACTGCGGAGCCGGAGCAATGCGCCGCGCACTCAAAAAATCCCCGGCAAAAACATTCTGGTACCTTGCTGAGCACAAAATGCTTCCCGAAGAGACAATCAATTATGTTCCGAAACTCATAGCCATAAACGAAATAGCGGAAAACGGCGAGGAATACAGGGTGTCTCTTCCAAAACTCAGCCAGTCACGGCATTACGCTGATTTCGACTATGTTACCACAAGGTCAAGAATCTCATTGAAACGCCTTGCTTCTGAAATCCGACTGAGCTACGACATCCTCAAAGAGCTGAACCTGGAGCTTATTCACGGAGAAACACCGCCGTACGAATACAAGCTCCGCCTCCCGATGGGCATGAAACTGGCAGCAGAAGAAGCCCTTTCTGAAATCGAAGACTAATAATCAAATTTTCACCTTTCATTTTCAGTTTTAAATTTTAAATGCCGATAATCAAAGTTGAAGAACTATTTAAAGGAAAAAGCCGTGAGAAAGACAATTTTATCTTCGCTGATTTTAGCCACAGTTCTGGCAGGAAGCATATCTGCCGCTGACAACAAGCCAATCATCTCATCATCCAGCGTAATCGACTGGTCAAAGTCAAATTTTGTGTCTGATGTAAACCTCGACACAGAGCGGGCAGGAATCAGTATGCCGTCAGGAAAACGCGCGGCAATCAATTTCGTTGAGACAAAACTTCCAGACCTCATAAAATCACCGCTTCTCTCGCTGTATGTAAATTCGAGCCAGCAGATTGGCGACCTCGTGATTTCAAACGACATCACCCTGGAGCAGCTGACAAAAATCATCGACGAAGGAAAGAAAAGCCCTGGAATTTTCACGGACGGCACTCTCACGCTCAAAACAACGCATACAATCAACCTGCATGAAATCTCAGCCCTGATGATAAAACATCATTTTCCTTACGAGAACGCAAAGCCAATCGACACGGTGGCATCAAGGGTCTACACAGGAATCATCATCGATGCGCGCGGAGAGCTTGATGTTCACGGCGAATTCATGACGGACGAAGTGTACCCGTGCTTCTTCCCGCAGATTTGGGACGAGAACATGAACCTGATTTACGAGCGCAACATGGGAAACCCGAAATCAGAATTCAAGAACGGAATGCTCCACTATGACTGGCGTGACGACGAAAGCGCATATCACGACAGAATCGGCTCAGACCCCCTTCACATAAAAGCAAGGAAAGTCTACGGCCACCTTCGCACCGACCCGGTAATTTCCAGGGCAGACGCGCTCAAAATTCTCTCAATGCCGGAAAATGTAAAGCTTCTTCAGGAAGGAAAAGTCGTCGTGCTTCTCGACAAGGAAAACCTCAGCTACGCGATTGACACATCAGAAAAAGTACAGGATTACTACGCACCGTTCCTGGACATAAAGAGCTACTTCCCGGAGAACAAAGAGGCTCCAATCATCAACATCCGCGAGAATTTCATCCAGCTTCTCTACGATCTCAAATTCGTAGCGGACAGCGCGCAGCTCCTTGACTCGGAACTTCCGAAAATGCAGAATCTTGCTCGGCTTTTAAAGGATGTAAACAAAGACAATGCGTTCACGATTCTTGTCGAAGGCCACACAGCGGATGTCAACAAGCCTGTCGGTCAGATGAACCTATCAATCGCGCGCACCCAGACAATCATAAACGAACTTGTAAAGAACGGCCTTCCACGCTCAATTTTCAGCTACAAAGGCTACGGCGGCACACAGCCTGTCGCATCAAACGCAACTCCAGAAGGAAGGGCAATGAACCGCCGCGTAATCATAACGGCGCGACCAAAGGCAACATACATCCAACGATAACGGAGAAAAAATAATGAAAAAAGTTTTTGCGGCATTAGTTCTTAGTTTCTCATCAAATCTCTTCGCGGCGAATTTTTTTTCAGGTGAGGCAGGACTTTGCGCAAGTTTCGTAAACAAGTCCGCTCACAAATTTGATCCGACATTGTTTTTTAACGGATTTTTCGCAGGACAGTTCTCGCTGACAAATTCACTTTCCTTCAGGACAGATCTTTCGCTGAGAACATCGGATGTTTTCACCAACGGACTTACGAAAGATGCGGAATCAGTTTTCAGAATCAACGAAATTTCGGCAGAATACATAAAATCTTTTGCAGGCGCAACCCATGCCCTGACCTTTTTCAAGGGAAGCTCCGAATCAGTCGGAACCCAGCATTTCATCCGAAGAAGGCTCGGAACCGAAAACTACTCCTCATTTCTGACTGAAAATTACCTCGGACTTAACGCACCGAATGCTTACGACATTCACGGAAACGGAGGAAGCTATTCACTGACGCTGAAATCAATTCCGGTGAGCGCAGGACTTTGCGTGAGTAAGAACAGTGATGTTCCGGGCGAAGCTGAACTGAACGCAGATTTCAGGCTCGCTTGTGCATTCAGATACCTGACGATGGACTTTATGGCTGGAGCAGGAGCACCAATCTATACAAAAAATGATGCGGGGGAAGATGTTTTTCTTCTGATTGACACCCTTTACATACATTCCGGACTGGACATGCTTATTGGAAACAGCCACACTCCCCTAGCCCTTTATGTTCTCGGCGGATTCGACTATCTTCCGGTAAAGAAAAACGACAAAACGACAGATTTGAAGCCGAAAGACATTTTCATGCTTGTGGAGCCAAGAATTTCAATCGGGAAGGCAAAAATTCATTTGAGCGCGTACAACATTCCTGCTACAAAACTGACTAATTTTATTTTTATCGAAGAAAGTCTCGGCGCAAACATCAGGATTTTCAGCGACTGTCTTTACACAAAGAACCACGATTATTCGGCGGGACTAAACGCAAGCGCAGGTCTTACAGGAAAATACTTCGATGATTTGAAGTCGCTTGAATCTGAAGATATAAAAGATAACCTGAGCGTAACGGTAAGTCCGTTCACGGAAATTCAGGCAAACAAAGGAATTCTGCGGATTATGCTGCAGGCAAATGTAATCAAGCTGAAAGATGAAAAGCCCGATGCGGTTAAACTCCACATCGGGTATAAGAAAGAATTGTAAAAAATCAGGTTTCTTCTACGCTTACATAGAGAATTTGCTGAGGCGGGCGCAGGCTTCTTCGATGTCGGCTTTGTGGCCGAATGAGCTGAATCTTATGAAAGATTCACCGGCTGGACCGAAACCGCTTCCTGGGGTGGTCACGATGTGGCATTTGTCGAGGATTGCGTCGAACACATCCCAGCTTTTTTTGCCTGGGAATTTTGCCCAGACATAAGGACCGTTGCCTGTGAAGAAGGCCTCAACGCCCATTGCCTTGAAGTTTGCTCCGTCCAGAGTTTCCTTGATTTTTTTGCCGTTCTCAAGATAGTAATCTACCTGAGCCTTCATGTCCTTTAAGCCCTGCTCGTCCAAAGCTGCAAGACCACCTGCCTGTGCGATATTTGAAGCACCGTTGAACAAAGTTGTCATTACGCGGTTCCAGTCTTTGTTTACGCTTGAACCGTCGGCAAATTTAAGCTCGTTAGGAATTACAGACCAGCCCAAGCGAACGCCTGTGAAGCCAGCCGGTTTTGAGAATGAGTTGATTTCGATTGCGCAGGTTTTTGCACCTTCAATCTCGTAAATTGATTTTGGCAAATTCTTGTCGCGGATGAATTCTGAATAAGCTGAGTCGTAGATGATGATGCAGCCGTTTGCATTTGCAAAATCAACGAGTTTTTTGAGCTGCTCTTTTGTTGCGGTTGCACCTGTCGGGTTGTTTGGTGAGCAGAAATAAATGAGTGTGTCCGGCTCAACTTTGCTCAAATCCGGGAAGAAGTCGTTCTTTTCGGTACAAGGAAGATATTGGATTCCTTTGTAGCCGGTACCGATGTTCTCGCCGGCAGCTCCAACTACTACGCTTCCGTCAACATAGACCGGGTAAGCAGGATCCTGAACGGCAACTTTTACCTCACGGCCAAAGAGTGTCTGGATTCGGGCGATGTCGCATTTTGCTCCGTCCGAAATGAAAACTTCGCTGGCATCGATAATGCCTGGATAGAAGACTTCGGCGATTCGTGCGCGGAGAGAAGTGTTTCCCTGCTCGTCACCGTAGCCAGAATATCCTTCCGGGGTGGCAAGACCGAGACAATACTCGCTCATTTTTGTTGCGATATGTTTTGAGATAGGCTCAGTAGTATTTCCGATTCCAAGAGAAATAATTTTTGCCTCCGGGTGGGAAGCAGCATATTCACGACGGCGGCGGGCAACTTCTGGGAAGAGATAACCCGCGGTCAAATTTGCAAATCCATTGTTTCTTTTAATCATAGTGAGCCTATTCTAACGAAATTCTTAAGTTTATAAAAGGGGGATTTTAAGGGTTCTCCCTTAGGAGAAGGGTCTACACACGGTTCAGGCACAGCCTTCACCGAGACTCGTCTAGAAAGTCGTCTCACGACTTTCTTCGCCTGCGGCGACCGACTCCCTAGGAAGGCTTTCCCCTCCCCCATTTTTTTTAATCCTTAAATCCGCTCCATGCACGAAGTTTTGCGACATTCTCAACCAGCGCGTCGATTTCTTCTTCGGTGTTGTAGAAGTAAAGGCTTGCCCGTGCAGTCGCAGTCTCGCCAAGATATGCTCCAAGAGGCTGCGCACAGTGATGACCAGCCCTGATTGCGATATTTTCCTCACTCAGAAGGGTCGCGATATCGTGCGGATGAACACCGTCCACAGTGAATGTGACGATTCCGCAGCGTTTTTTGCCGTCTTTGTTTCCGATGATATTCACATGAGGGATTTTTTTCATTCCTTCAATAAGGCGGACAGCCAAAGCATTGTCATGCTCAGTTATTGTATCCAAGCCCACAGACTGAATGTATCGGATAGCCGCCGCCATTCCCACAGCATCACCTGCGCTCACGGTTCCCGCCTCAAATTTGTGAGGAACTTCTGCCCAGGTTGCGCTCGTCTCAGTAACATATTCAATCATCTCGCCACCGCGAAGGAAAGGCGGCATTTTTTCGAGCAAATCAAACTTGCCCCACACCGCACCGATTCCCATCGGACCACAGAGCTTGTGGCCGCTCATCGCAAAGAAATCCGCTCCCAAATCCTGAACATCAACTTTGATATGCGGCGTTGACTGCGCTCCGTCCACGACCATTACGGCTCCGTTTTTGTGCGCAATCTCAGCGATTTTTTTGATTGGGTTTGTCGTTCCCAAAACGTTCGAGACATGAGTGAGAGAGACGATTTTTGTCTTCGGAGTGATTTTGGCATATTCGCTCTCAGGGATTTCGCCAGTTTCCTTATCGACATACATGAATTTTAAAGTCGCGCCCTTAGCCTGGCAAACAAACTGCCACGGAAGGATATTCGAGTGATGCTCCATAATCGAAATGACGACTTCATCGCCCGCACCAACATTCTGCATTCCGTAAGTGTTGGCAATCAGGTTCAGCCCCTCAGAAGTATTGCGGGTGAAAATAATCTCGCGGCTTGATGGCGCATTAATGAATTTAGCCACAGTTTCGCGGGCATCCTCATAAGCCTTTGTTGCGCGCTCGCTCAAAGAATAAAGTCCGCGCAAAGGATTTGCGTTCTGTGTCGCATAAAAATGCGTCATCGCGTTAAGAACAATATATGGACGCTGTGCAGTAGCAGCAGTATCAAGGTAAACAAGACCAGAGTTATCTACAGAATTTTTTTCATCAATCGCCTTAAAAAGCGGAAAGTCATTTCGATATTTATTCATGGAAAGAATTATATAAAATTTAACGAAAATTGAGAAGTACTTTCCTACTAATTTACTAGGAAAATAAAAACTGTCCGCTTTTACTGTTCAATTACTAATGAAAAATTGCTAATTCCACATTGCTCATTGCTAATTATTATGTGCCGATAATTTAATATGAAGAAAATAATTTTTCTGTTGTTCGCAATTCTGTTTACGCAAGTTTTTGCTGATTCGATAAAGCACAATCCCTGGGAACTGATAATTTACCGCCCGGAGAACAAAACTGACTTCAATTATGTGCGCTGTTATATGAAAATCGAGGACGAAAACGGAAACGATGTAAGCCAAACAAAGGTCAAGGCGACTTACGAATGGGCAACAATCCCGAATGTTGTGAACAGATACAAAAAACTTCTCTACCTGGACGGCGGAATGGCCATGCACCTGAATCTCCGCCCCGGAAAATACCGTTTTTCAGTCTACACGCCGATTGACAAGCAGGCCGGATTTGAATGTACGAAAAACATCGCTGGCAAAAAAGTCTGGGAATCGAATGTTTTTGAGTACGACACAGAAAATCCAGCCAAAGTAATCTTCGTAACCCCAGTAATGGACGACAACGGCTTTTTCAAAGGAGAATGGTGGATAGACTCAAAGGCCCCAAGATTCTTCAAATGGAGTGAGATGAAAATTAAAAATTAGAAATGCGCAATGAGAAATTACAAATCGCTAATTCCTAATTGCTAATTACACATTACTAATAGACTGCGCTCACGGAAATGCCGTACGATACATTCTTTTCAGTTGGCTTCGGATTCGGACGATAAATCACGGCATAACCTAGAGAAAACTGCATGTCTCCGCTCGCAATGAATCCGGTGTTCGGAGAAAAATAAAAATCAGCCGCAAACTTAATAGCATCCGAATAGTCTTCTTTCGTCACATCATTGAAAATTTCCTTGCTCCGCTTAACATCCCATAATTCTTCGTGAACATAAGAAATTTTTCCTGAATAAGTCGTGCTCAGGACAAACCGCTGGAGGAAAAGCGAGACCGCAGGAATTCCCTTGTGAATCTCAAGATCGAAGAGAATTGCCTGAGCGGAGCCGGATGCCGCATATTTTGAGGACGGGAAAAGACTTGCAGTAAAAATAAACGGAATCAGAACCGGGAATTTTACAGTCAGGGTTGCGCCCGCGTTCAGATACTTGTCCTCAACCGGGCGTTTTTCGGTATCGCGGTAAGAGCCAAGGACAAACGGCTTGAGCGTAAAACCAGCAAGATAATAAGGCCGCGGAGAAACTTTGTGAATATTAGTGAACTGAATGAAAGCGAGGACATCCGCACTTTTTGCATTTGAATCATCTCGCCCTTTCTCCAGGTCATCGTCAATAATCTGCCTTCCATACAGGAAAGAATCCTCAGTACCCACAGAAAATGAAGCAACCTTGCCACGCCAAAGGAATTTTTCAAAAAGGAAAGTATCAAAATTCTGCATGAAGCCGTCTTTGTCAAAAATGCAGGTTCCGCCTAGAGAATACTTGAGTGAATCGTCTCCACCAGAAATCTCCAGCTTCATTCCGCCGTCTTTATAAGAGGAATCATAACCCGCCGAAAAATCAATCCGCCTGTCGCCCCACGGGTTCGTCGAGATAAAACTTGCTCCCCAATAGGCCGTCGAATCCTGTTTTAGCTCATGGTCAAAAATTCCAATCATCGAAAGCGGAAGAATTATTCCATGTCGGTAGTAGCGGAACGGATTGTAAGAAAGCTCGCGGTGCGGCTCTACAGTTTTTCCTTCCGCAGCAAGGCTTTCATCCGAGATTTCATCTGAGATTTCATCAGAGTGTTCGTCTGAGTATTCGCCCAAAATTTCACCTGTAATTTCAGCAGGATTTTTAGCATTTTCTTCTTCTACAGCGATTTTTTTTGCAGCAAGCGAAATTTTTTCAAAATCACTTTCCTTCACTTCGATTTGGTAGAGGGGATTTTTATCATACTCGCCGGCAACAATAAAAACCGCGCATTTCTTTTCATCGGAGAAGTCATCACCGTCACTTCCACCGTCAAAAAATTCCGCAATTTTCAAGGAGGGAATTGCCTCAATCACACCCGCAAAACCGTTTTCCTTCTGCAAGAGGATTTCTGCCACCCATGAAGCGCGGTCAATTTTAAGGATTCCCGTGCGAGAAAGCATTTTTCCGCCCATTCCAAGCTCCGCCCATGTAAATGAAAGCAGAATCTCCGAATCAGCACAATGGAGTTTGTGAATGTTGTGGACAATCAGATTGCGCAGCCCCTCGGACTCCCCGAAAGCCGCAGGAATTTCAGAAAAATCATACTCAACCAGCGTTTTTTCCGCGTCAAGGAAACGGATTTTCCACTTAAGGCTATCCTTCACGACCATAGCCCTAAGATCATCGTCAATTCCAATTGGTGAAAAGAAAAGCTCATCCTTCACTTCGTCCATGACAATCTCGGAAAGCTCGATTTTTCCGCCATCAGACCAGAAATATGCTTCGCGCCGCCCGGTCGTGCTGTGCTCACTGTATCTTTTTTTCACCAGATCGTATTCCGCAGACACGCTCTTGGAATTGTCCTTACTGATAATCCTGCTCAATGCAAGTTTTTTGCCGTCAGGTGAGAATGATACCCGCGTGATTCCAGTGATTGCAAGAAGTTTTTTGTTTTTTTTGACTTTTCCGTCCGCGCCAAAAGTTTCAAGCCGCAAGGAAGAAGAAGCCGTGTCAAAATAGGCGATTTTCATCTCACCGTCACCGAAAAAGACATCGAAAGTCGTGACGCGGGATTTTTTGTGTGAAAGAAGATCCGCTTTTTTGGGCGATGATTCAACTCCGAGAGTCTTTTCAAATTCCTTCCAGACCGAAGTAATCGACCTTCCGTAAGTGCGCTCAAAAACACCCGCAATGAAACTCGGCGTGAGCGTGGAACCGGCTTTTTCCCAGAATTCGGCGTATTTTTTCATTCCGTAAGTTTCCTGGAGATAGGCTGCGAACATTGAGCCGAACATGTAGCCGTCAGTTCCGCCTGGATAAGTGTCCCTTGCTCCAGTAACATCACGCCAGGAAGGGAAATGCCCCTCAATCACAGACTGACTGACAATCTGTGTTGCGAAAGGATCGTTAAGACGACCGCCCCTGCCCTTGCTTTCAAAAGAGACAGTCGCGCCCTCCGCCCAGAATGTGGTCACGGTGAGCCATGCGGGGTTAAGGCAATCGGCGAAAAATGAAAGTGCTCTGAGCGGCTTTGCCTTGATATTGTAAGTGACGGCATGGGTCAGCTCATGGTAAAAAACTGACTGAATCGTATTCTCATACATGTCGAGGCTTTTTTCGGGAAGAGTGTCGAACAGAACGATGCGGTTATACGGAATCGCGGAATAATAAGCGTTCATGCTCTCCACGGAATGAGTAATCGTAACAGGAAAACGCTGATAAGGCTGAGTCTCCAAAAGTGCGCAAATTTCGACATAATAATCATCACAGACCGCCTCGATTTTTGAAGCACATTCGCGGCTCTCTTCCGGGAAAATGATGTCAAAATATTCCGTGCGGATTACATGAAGAGGTGAAGAAGAGCCGGAAAGAACGCCACCAGCCGGAAAAACAGAAGAAAAAGAAAAGAAAAAAACAAAAGCAAGAAGAATATTAAAACACGTTTTTTGATTCATAATATTATTTTAAGCTAGATTTCAACTATGGGCAATGATAAGTTTTTGACTTCCAAGAATAAAAGGCTCAAGGGGGCATCCCTACGCGGCAAGCCGCTCCGGGTCGGGTGTTCCGCAGCTCGGTACCCTCGGTGCTAGCGCACTGGCTTCGCCACTGCTCCATACCCTTGCCCGTGTATTTTATTTAATTTAATTTTCTGATACAATCGACTTCCTTATGACTGATTTATCTGACTTGAAAAACGAGCTGAACCCTGAGCAGTACGAAGCCGTAATGACAATCAACGGCGCGATTCTGATTATCGCCGGGGCAGGCAGCGGAAAAACCAGAGTAATTACATTCCGAATCGCTCACATGCTTGATGCGGGAGTTCCTCAGAGCGCGATTCTTGCACTCACATTCACGAACAAGGCCGCCCGCGAAATGAGCGAGCGAATCAAGGATTTGACAGGCAAAAAACTTCCCCTTCTCACAATCTCAACTTTCCATGCGTTCGGCGTCCGTATTTTGAGGCAGGAAATTGCGGCCCTGGGCTACCGCGAGAATTTTTCAATCTACGACGAGACAGACCGAAACGCCCTCATAAAAGAAACTGGCCGGGAACTTGCTTATTCTCCGGACGCACTCGACATTTATCAGGTGGGAATCTTGATTTCTGACATAAAAACTGGCCGAAAGCACTGGACAATCGAAAACGAAATGTACAAGGAGCTATACGAAGGCTATCAGGAAGGGCTCAAGCTTTACAACGCGGTCGATTTTGACGATTTGATTACGCTTCCAATCAAGCTTTTCCGAGAGCACCCGGAAATCTTGGCTAAGTACAAGGAACGCTACAAGTACATTATGGTCGATGAGTTCCAGGACACGAGCCACCAGCAGTACGAGTTCATGAGGCTTCTTGCAGACAATAATATCGCTGTCGTTGGTGACGATGACCAGTCGATTTATTCATGGCGCGGTGCCGACTACCAGAACATCATCAATTTTGAAAAAGATTTTAAAGATGTAAAGGAAATCCGCCTTGAGCAGAATTACCGCTCCACGGGCACAATCCTTGCGGCGGCTAACGGCGTCATCAAGCACAACACGAACCGAAAGGACAAGGAACTCTGGAGCGGAAAAGGCGAAGGAAAGCCAATTGAAATTTACATGCCCGACAACGAAACGGCAGAAGCGGCTTTCATCACCGAGACAATCCAGAGCATCTGCGTGAGCGAAAAACGCAAGTACGATGATTTCTGCGTTCTCATGCGCGCAAACACTCAGTCGCGTGCAATCGAAGAGGCATTTTTGGCCGAGAACATTCCGTACACGATGAGCGGCGGAACAAGTTTCTTCCAGCGAAAGGAAATCAAGGACATAATCAGCTATCTCAGAGTAATCTCAAACCACGACGACGACGTGAACCTGCTTCGAATCATAAACACACCGCGAAGAGGCTTGGGACGCGCTACAATCGAAAAGCTCAACGAAATCGCAAAGAATCTTTCATGCTCTCTTTGGGAAGCAATCAACGCGCTCCTTGAGGCTGGTGACAATGAGGCCGACTTATTCATGCAGGGCGGAACGATTTCAGCGGAATCAAAATATTCGGACTTTGACGACGAGGATTTTTCAGAAGGAACAAAGCAAAATCTCAAAGCATTCGTTGATATAATAGAAGGAAACAAATCCATGCTCGGTGGCCACGGTCTTTCAAAGAAAGTGCGCGCAATGGTAGACAATATCCGCTACATGGATTACCTGATTGGCGAAAACCCGAAGTCCGAGAAAGCAGCCCGATTCAAGATGCTCAACATCGAAAGTCTGATTGGCTCAATCGAGCGATGGGAAAACAATCCTGAGTCCGGCGAGCCTACGCTTTACAATTACCTCAACCGAATCACACTTTTAAGCCGTGATGATTTGGACGATGACGAAAATCTTGGAAAAGTCAACCTGATGACAATTCATGCTTCAAAAGGCTTGGAATTTCCGGTCGTGTTCATCGCAGGAACAGAAGAAGGCCTGATTCCGCACGGAAGAGCAGTTGATGAAGGCGGAGATGCCGCAGTCGAAGAAGAGCGTCGTTTGTTCTATGTCGCAATCACAAGAGCACGCGACAAGCTTTTGATTTCAGCCTGCAGAAGCCGTCGAAGACAAAACAGCGCAGTTGAAAGCCAGCCGAGCCGCTTCCTCGACGAAATTCCGCCGCACTTGGTAGAATACCACGAGCCGCAAAAAGAAGTGAGCGCAGACATGGCAATAGACCTCCTGCAGCAAATGAAAAAGAAATTCAGCGCACCAAAAGTTCCTGGATTTTGACAAAACAAGTTTTGTCAAAATCCTTACGAGAATTTTTCATCGCCAAAGTCGCTGAAAAATTCTCACAGGCGTTATCCGCATCCATGCGGTGCACAACTTTCCACTTTCATCTTTCCACTTCCAGTCTCTCCCAGAATTCTGTGTCTTCTTGTCCTAGTCGCCAGAATGAAAGGCGGGAAATTCCGTTGTCGGCGTACATTTTGCAGCGGGCCGCACACGAGTCAACGGTGTCATAGAATACCGTCACGCGAGTTTTTGTATCGAAAGTGAAGCTCAAATCTCCGTCAGATGATTTCTTGAAATTTGAGACCTTGTTATCCTTTATTATGCCGTCAACCTTAAACATTCTGTATGCTTTTCGTCCGACATTCTCGTTGTTCCATGCACGGGCATAAAAATGGCAGCCCATAACAAGCTTGTCTTCGGGAATAACGGTCTTTGAATAGTCGGCGATTTTCTTACACCATGCAATCGAAGCAATCGGGCCTGGCGCACTTGTTGACCAATGCTCGTCATAAGCCATGACAATGATTTTATCCACGATTTTTGAAAGCTCGGCGTAATCATAAGCATCTCGTTCCAAAGTCTTTGTTCTGGCAGGAATCGCAACCGTTAGCATTTTTCCCTTAAGCCGCTTTTTCAGCAGTTTCAGGAAATTTCTGAAATTCTGGTCGTCATCTTTCATAACGGATTCCCAGTCAATCTGAACGCCGTCATATCCGTCCGCTTCCTTTACAATCTGCTTGATTATTTTGTTGCGGAGCGGAAGTTTTGGGTCAAGGATAAGATGAGTCTGCGCCCGTGAGTCAACGCTTGAGACAAGATGAACACGCCCCTTGAAATCAGGGAATTTATCTGCCCGTTTTGGAACCGCCACAAAATCAGAATAATTATTTACCGCGTTTACAAAATACCCGATATCAGTAACCGGCCAGTCGTTTGAAAAAGCTTTTTCCTCGCCAATCATCACATAGCCCCAGACTTCTTTCAGGGCAACTTTTTGAGGCTCCCCATCCGTATTTTCATTCTGGGATTCAGATTTTTTTTGTGCAGAAAGATTTATGGAAGAATTAAAAAGAATTAAGAAAATAAAAGAAAATAAGAATTTTTTTCTCACTAAAACCACCCCACTCTTATTATCGGCAGGATTTTAGTGAACTTTTGGAAGAATTGGGGGCTGGGGCAAAGAAACCTTTTGAAAAAGGTTGCGTTACCCCAGTTTAGTTTTTATTGGATTTTTTTGAACAGCAGATAATCGATTGTCATGCCGTTCTGACCATTGTTCTCAGGATTATTGGCATCATTCTGCTGGACTTTAAGCGTAACAGTAGTAGGCTGGTCAAGGGTGAAGCTTACGACAGAACGGGTTGTAAGCTCATATTTTCCGATCGGCGGCTCCGAACCATAGACCAGATATGAATCTTTGTTGACATAAACATTGAAACGAGAATGTTTTATATCAGGAGAATAGACATTTACAAGGCCCTCATAGGTACCCGCAGGGAAATTCACTTCGGCGATTGCCCATGAAGAATCTTTCAACAACTTGAGTGCATAAGAACCGCTTGCAGACCTGTCGGCAACAAGCTCCATTCGGTCATAATACATGTTCTCGGCCTCAATCTGCAATTTTTCACCGGTAAACTCAAATTTTGGGGCTTCTTTGAGCCGTTTCGGGAGTTTATCCTGCCCTGTTGTCTTTATTGAACCGAGGCTTACACCTGTTCCGCCGGAAATTCCGCCGGAGCTGCCCATTGACTGCTTAGGCTTAGCAGGCGTCTCAGTTTTTTTTGGCTCAGAAGCATCAAGAGTCGATGTAGAGCCACAAGAGGAAAGCAATGCCGAAAAAGAAAGAGCGGCAACCAAGAAAATACCTTTGTTCATAACTTTCATAAAATACTCCCATTAAAGTCCGTGTAAACGGCCTATACTATATTAAAACAAAGTTATGATTTTTTTTCAAGACAAAAAAAACGGCCCACAAAAAAGTGAACCGTTAGTGAGACTGGCGTGATTCGAACACGCGACCCTCTGCTTAGAAGGCAGATGCTCTAATCCAACTGAGCT
Source organism: Treponema sp. (assembly GCF_017430385.1). Taxonomy (GTDB): domain Bacteria; phylum Spirochaetota; class Spirochaetia; order Treponematales; family Treponemataceae; genus Treponema_D. The sequence continues at coordinate 22,468 of NZ_JAFRNB010000169.1, read as the reverse complement.
ACAATCTCGTGGAAAATACTATAGCAGATTCGGGCAAAAATTGCAATAGATTTGCCCAGCGTTTCTACTCGCCTTTTCTGATAGGAACAGAGCCCAAGTCAAGGACAAGGCTGTAGCTTGCACTTACGGTATTCGGATCCAGGGCAACTCCAACAGCGAACATCTGAATATAATAAGTGTCTTCGCTTGAAGCAGTTGAAGAATATTTATAGTCAGAATCTCCATCAACAGGAATCACATCCCTTGTTCCGCCCTTGTTATCCTGATCATAATCAAAGAAATCGAAAGATCTTGTTCTGTCATATCGATATGGAATATAATTATTGTAAAGATATTCCGCCCCGCTCAATATGCCAATGCAAGCTTCCCATTTGTATCGGCTTTTTTTACTTTCAATATAATTGTTATACTTCGCTGTATCAGATTGAGAAGGCTCCGGACCAAGCCCGTTTTGATAATTCTTAAGCCGCATAATTACGGTCACGCTGCCAACATCTTTTGGGAACATCACAGAATCACCAGCATCACCAACCAGCTGCTGGTACTTGTATGTTTCAATCATTCTCGTCGCCGCCGCCGAACTGTTCGTTGATGTGTTTACAGAAAGTATGGAAGATTTTTCAGAAGTCAGAGTAGAACTGTTATTATAGATTTTATAATAGACATCAGTTCCGACAAAATTTTCACCACTTTCACTACTAGTCTTAAAATTAAAATACCAGCTTTCTGGGTCAGAACTTGAAAATAATGGATTATTATAAGTAACCAGCGGCTCCTCAACAGTAATGACTTCTTCCAAGCCGCATGAAGACACAAAAACGCCGGCAATCATGCAAGAAAGCAATATCAAAAGATTCTTTCGCATAACACCGGCGTTATTCATATTATTGGATGTTTCCAGCAATGCTCAAGGCAATAAGACGAGATTTTGCGAGGTCAGCCCATTTTGATGAAGAATGGAGTGAAGTCAGCTTGTTATATGCCTCTTTCGCATCATCATACTTTTTAGCAGACTCGTTTACACGGCCGAGAGAGAACAATGCATGATCAACGAGAAGGAAATCCTCAGCCTCAGAGGCAGCCTTGTAATAAGCAATTGCACCGTCTGTATCTTTGAGATTCTCACTGCAGGCAGCAGCATTGTAATAGCAAAGAGGTGCTGTATAGGCATTTTTCTTTACCTCAACAGCCTTGAGCCAGAAATCGCGGGCCTCAGAATAGTTTTTCTGAGCATATTTAATCTCAGCGGCGAGCATGTTCGCGCGGAGACCAACGACACCACCTTTTGAAGTAAGTGAAGAAAGATCATCGAGTGCCTTCTTCTGTCGTGCGGCAATATCAGAGTCAGAAAGGTCTTTTGACTCGTTTGTGAGAATGTATGAGATAGTATCGACCTGTTCGATCCCTTTCTCAGTGATTTTTGATTTTACAGTCGCAACAACAGCAACAGCAACGATTGCAACAATGACAACCGCGGCAACGGCAAAAACCATGCCCTTTGATTTTTCAAGTTTTTCGTTCAAAGAAGCTTCGAGAGTTTCTTTTTCAATTTTATCAGCCATTTTTTACCTCTAGTTTCAAAGTGCAAATATTGTATCACAAATTTAACGAATATTCAACTCATTCAAGAGCCGGGAAACATAAGTTCTTTGAATTCCAAGGATTTTTCCAGCCTCAGTCTGGTTCCATGAAGTTTCATTCAGTATTTTCTTTAAATACGCCGCCTTAAAACGGTTGATAGCGGTTTTAAGGGTTTTATCATTTCCGTCACTCGCCTCAGACGCGAAATCATCAAATTCCTTTTCCGAAGAAGAATGTCCAGCAGCTGAAGGAACGGCATTAATCCGCAAATCCTCAGCCTGAATCAGCGGCGGTTTTCCTAGAACGCACGCACGCTCAATCGAATTCTCAAGCTCACGGACATTTCCCGGCCAATAGTAGCTGAAAATGGTCTGCAAGGCGGCATTTGAAAATCCGGTGAAATTCTTTTTGGTCTCACGGCTGAACCTGTCAAGGAAGAAGGATGCCAAAGGCTCAATATCATCCTTTCGCTCACGCAGAGGCGGGATATTCAACGGCACGACATTGAGGCGGTAATACAAATCGCTCCTGAAAAGGCCGTCCTGTACCATCCGCTCCAGATTGCGGTTTGTAGCCGCGACGACCCGGACATCCACCGAAACAGTCTCGTTTGAGCCTACGCGCTCAAATTTATGCTCCTGCAAGACCCGCAAAAGCTTTGCCTGCAAATCAAGGGAAAGCTCACCAATCTCATCCAAAAAAATCGTTCCGCCGTCACTTGCCTCAAAACGGCCGATTCTGTCCGTAACGGCATCAGTAAATGCACCTTTTACATGACCAAAAAGCTCGCTCTCAAGCAAAGCCGGGGACAGAGCCGCGCAATTCACACGGACAAAAGGCTTATCTTTGCGGAAACCTCTGATATGAAGCTGCTCCGCAAAAAGCTCCTTGCCGACACCACTCTCTCCAGTGATAAGAATTGTCGTATTTGTTTTGGCAACTTCTTCAATCACGCGGATTAAATCGAGCACGGCCGCACTTCGGGCAACAAACGGATGATAATCAGACCCATTCTCAATCGTCGAGCGGAGAACAGAAATTTTGTCTTTTGCAGAACGATAAGAATCAGCATTTATGTAAGCTATTGCTGCCTGATCAGCAAGGCTCTGAAGAACAGCCAGGTCATCATCATTGAACGGAAGCGCATCAGCCTTGTTCAAAAGCTCGATTACGCCAAGACATTTTCCCTTGACCCGCATAGGAATCGCAAGCATATTGCTACAGACATAGCCTGTCTTTTCCTGAACAGTAGTAGAAAATCGCGGATCAGAAGCGACATTATTCAATATAAGGGATTTATTCTTTTCGACTACCCAGCCTGCGATGGAATTTTTTGCAACCGGGATATTCTTTGCCTCAGCACCTTTAGGCCCCAGGGCAACGACAAAACGGAGTGAACCGTCATCTTTATTAAGAAGAAGTGAAGAAGACTCACAATGAACTAAACGCATCGCCGATTCAAGAATGTAAACCAGCAATGCGTTTATATCAGAGTAATTTGAATTAATTCGTCCGTTTATCTCGATGAGCGTTTTCAGTTGTTCAAGCGAAAGAGAATTCAAATCACTCATCGAAGTAAACCTTAAAGAACCATCAAACTAGTTGTTTTTCTGAGATTTAATCATGTCGCCGAGAGTATAAGCACCGTCGCCGTCATTCTCAGAAGAAGACATGTACTGAGAAATCTCTTTGCGAGCCTGAGCTTTTTTGTACTCTTTTACAGAGAAAGCAACTTTCTCTTTTTCGACATTGATGTCCACAACGAAAACATTGATTTTGTCGCCGACAGTGTATTTTTTAACAGCTTCCTCAAAAGGAACGTCGCGATCATCGCTCAAGTTTGCCTTATTGACCAAGCCCTCAATTCCGTCCGGAGCCTTTACGAACACGCCGAAATCAGTGATTGATGTAACTTCGCCCTCAAGAGTTGAACCGACTTTGTATTCCTCAGCGAATTTCTTCCAAGGATTATCTGTGAGCTGTTTGATACCAACGCGGATGCGGTGATTCTCTGAGTCAGTCTCAAGAACAACAACCTCAACTTCCTGGTCAACTTTAAGCTCGCTGCCAGCATGCTTAACTTTCTTTGTCCAAGAAATGTCTTCTGCATGGAGGAAGCCGTCGATTCCGTCCTCAAGCTGAATGAATGCACCAGCGTTTGTAAGTTTTACAACTTTGCCAGTAACTTTTGTGCCCTCTGGATATTTGTCAGAGATTGAATCCCATGGATTTGCTGTTACCTGTTTGAGACCGAGTGAAACGCGGCCAGCAGGAATATCATAGCCCAAAATCATACATTTGATTTTGTCGCCGATTTTTACCATGTCAGAAGCCTTGTTGACTTTCTTTGTCCAGCTGAATTCAGAAATGTGAGCAAGGCCTTCGATTCCCTCTTCAAGCTCGATGAATGCGCCGAAGTCAGTAAGTTTTGTAACTGTGCCCTCAACGATGTCATCAACATGATATTTATCCTCGAAGTGTACCCATGGATCTTCTGAGAAATGTTTGAGAGAAAGATTGATTCGTTTTTCATTTGGCTCAAGGCGGATAACCTTAAGCTCAACTTCCTGGCCCTTCTTTACGAAATCTTTCGGGCGTGTAACATGTCCCCAAGACATATCGTTGATATGAAGAAGACCGTCGAATCCACCCAAATCGATGAATGCGCCGAAGCTTGTGAATGATTTAACTGTACCTTTTACAGTGTCACCAATCTGCTTCTCAGCGAAGAACTTGTCACGCTCTGCGTTAATCTGCTCTTCAAGATATTTGCGGCGATTGACAACGACATTCTGTTTGTTGTCTGAGTACAATCGCTCGATGTAGAACTTAGAAACAGTTCCGATGAGTTTAGAAGGGTTCTCGACCTTCTGAGCATCGGACTGGCTGATTGGCAAGAAAGCGTGGATTTCGCCACCGAGGTTGACATCAAATCCGCCTTTAACTTCCTTCTCGATTGTTCCTTCGATTGGGAGTTTCTCGTCAAAATATTTGCGGAAATCTTTCCAAAGCTGTTTTGCCTGAGCTTTTGTGTAAGAAATTTCCGGACCGTTGCGACCGTCCTTGCGGATAACAACGACTGTGACTTTCTCACCGTCATTTGGCAACTTTGTTCCAAATTCCTGTACCGGGATCCGTCCCTCAGTTCTGTATCCGATGTCTACGAATACATAACCATCTGCCGTCTGAATTACAGTTCCATCTACAATCTGACCATCTTCAATATTGAGGCCTTTGAGAGACTCTTCTAATTGTGTCTGGATTGCACCCTGTTCCTGAGATTCATCCTTTTCCACTTCCATCTGTTCCATAAGTGTAGTCTACCTTTATTTCTGAATTTTGCTTAATATTATCTCACAAACCTTGTCAATAGTCAAGGCTGAAGTGTCAATATAGAAGGCATCTTCCGCCCGCTTGAGAGCACCTTCTTTTTTGTTGCGGTCAATCTCATCCCGTTTGATGATGGCGGCCTTAACCTCTTCCAAAGTCATGTTTGATACGCCCTGATCGAAGCGTCTCTGAGCCTGAACATCAATCGAAGCATCAAGATAGAATTTATAGTCTGCGTTCGGGAAAACAACCGTCGTCATGTCACGCCCCTCGCAGATGATGTCGAGATGGTTCGTAATCTCACGCATCCTTTCGTTTACAAGGTGACGGATTTCAACAATCGAAGAAACCTGAGCAACCCTTGCAGAAACAGCATCGTCGTGCAGGTGAGACTCAACATCCTTTCCGTTGAGGATAAGGTGAGAATTCTCATAGTCAAGGCTCTGTTTTTTGCAGAAATCAAGAACGGCCTTCTCGTCCGAAAGCTCAATCTCGGTCTCATTCAAAGCCATAGTGAGCGCGCGGTAAAAACTTCCGCTGTTCAAATAAGTGATTCCCAATTTTTTCGCAATCAAAGATGCGATTGTAGATTTTCCGGTTCCCGCAGGCCCGTCCATAGCGATAATCATAAAACACCTTCCTAGATTTTCTGGATATTTCAAAAAACAGGCTCCCGGCGGAACATGCCAGAAAACCTCACGGTGAACAAGTTCAAGTGAGGTTTCTGTCATAACCCGCCTACGCCTGTTTTTTGCATTTTCTAGCTAATGCCGGAAGTTATTTTATTCCGACATAAAGTTTTCAATTTTTGGCGCAAATCAACTTGCTGCCGCTGTTCCGTGGCTTGCTCACGCGCGGTGCTTTCGCACTGGCTTCGCCACCACTCCATAGCGGAGCGGCTTTCTCTTTTCGTGGAAATCGTACCGCAGAGTTAAACTTTTCGTTTTCCTCTTTCCACTTTCCGTATTCCACTTCCTAATTCTTGCAGAGTTTCAAAAGGCCATGCACTTCTTTTTCGGTCAGGTCGCGGAATTCTCCCGGCTCCATTTCGCCAAGCTCCACATTTCCGATACGGACGCGGCACAGGTTCCGGATTGCGACTCCCGCATTCTCAAACACGCGGCGGATCTCACGGTTTTTGCCCTCGACCAGCACGACACGCATTTTGTGGGAATTCAGTTCTTCGGCATCTTTCGCCTTGTAAAAAACACCCTCGACACGCACGCCACGCTTAAAGTCTTCGGCAAGACGGCGCGGCAAAGGAAGAGAACTTTCTACTATATATTCCTTCTCAATCTCCGCGCTCGGATGACTCAGTTTTGCGGCAAAGTCTCCGTCATTCGTAAAAATAAGCGCGCCGTGGCTGAACATATCGAGCCGCCCGACATTGTAAAGCCGCTCTGTGTACTGTTCGCGGAGCAAATCAACGGCACAAGCCCTGCCCTTTTCATCAGACTGGGTGCAGACAACGCCAAGAGGCTTGTTCAAAAGAACATACCGTTTTTGCTCTTCAAGAGAAATCAGTTTTCCGTCAACGGTAATCTTGTCCTTTTCGCTCACTTTCGTGCCAAGCTCTGTGACAACGACACCATTTACAACAACACGGCCATCCAGAATGATTTTTTCTGAGGCACGGCGGCTCGCAACACCTGAATGAGCGAGAAAAACCTGCAGGCGAACTTCTTCTTTTGCGGTAGAATTTGAATTATCGGGCAAGTACGAACCTCTCATTTTCAGTTTCATCAAGCTGTGGCAGTTCCGCAATTGAGTTAAGGCGGAAGAACTTCAGGAATTCTTTTGTCGTACCGAATTCAACTGGGCGGCCCGGTGTGTCACGGCGACCGACTTCCTTAATAAGCTGACGCTCAATCAAAAGACGAATCATGTTGTCCGGAGAAACTCCGCGCAAAGCCTCAATTTCGGCACGAGTTATCGGCTGTTTGTACGCGATAATTGAAAGAACTTCAAGAGCCGAGCGGGACAGCTTGCCCTCGCTCTTATTTCCATATTTTTCTTTGAGAGATTCCCAGTATTCTTTTTTGGGAGTGAGCGCGTAACCGCCGGTAATCACGGAAAGCTCAACACCGCAATTTGGCGCAGTGTATTTTTCCTTTAAGATTTCAATACATTCTTTTACGACATCGACAGAAAGCTGGGTGCTGGCAGAAATAGCCTCGACAGTAAGAGGCTCGCTTTCCAAAAACAAAACCGCCTCAACAAGCCCAGCTTCTTTTTCAAGATTTATATCCATAAGTGGAAATCATTATAGTTAAAAAAAAGGATTTCAACAACTACGCCGCTTCGTAACGGCAGATTTTGATGTCGCCGAACATTCGGTTCTGGTAGATTGCCGCCATCTTGAACTTGACTGCCTCCAGAATTGCCATGAACGCGCAGATTACATCCAGGATATTTCCTTTGCGGACAAGCAAATCCGTGAACATGCACTCACTTTTTTCCTCAAGCAGTTCGCGCATTAAAGTGATTTTCTCATTGACGGAAATTTCTTCGTAAACATCAAGGATTTTCTGGTCAGTGTACTGGCTCATGAGGCTCTTGAAGATTTTCTGCATCTGCTCAAGCAAATCCCAGGTGTCGATTTTTTCCCAGAGATTCTCATCCTCAAAAGGAAGGACACGCTGGACTTTGTTACGCTCAAAATTCCAGTCATTCTGGTCCTGTTTTTCTTCGATGAGGTCAGAGAGTTTTTTGAATTTCTGGTATTCGATAAGATGCTCGACAAGCTCCTCGCGCGGATCATCAAAATCAAGGTCATCCTCAATTTTTACCTCAACAGGAAGCATCATGCGGGATTTTATATAAATCAGACGGGAAGCCCATTTGTAAAAATCAGAAAGGTCGCCCAAATCAACAGAAGCCGCATAATCAAGATATTCGAGGAACTGCTCGGTAATCTCGGCAATAGGAATGTCGTAAATATTGAATTTATTGTCGCGGATTAAAGCCCAGAGCAAATCAAGAGGGCCGTCAAATTCACCGACCTTGTAGCGGCGTTTTTCTTTTCCGCCATTCTCGTCATCATTATCAACCTCAGCCTGATTTTCAGCGATTTGTGACTGTGCAACTGCCTGTTCTTCCATATTGATTCCCCATTTCCGCGATGATCTTCGCAAATTCAGCAGCATCAAGGAGTTTTTCTGCACCCTGATTGCCAATTTGTGCCAAAGATTTTTCAAAATCCCTGCTTTGAATATCGGCATTTGGCGGCAAAACTTCAAGAAGCGGAATCAAAACAAATGCCCTTTCCGAAAGCCGGGGATGTGGAACCTCAAGATTTTTCATCGGGTCGGAAGAATCCGAAAAATGGATTTCCTCGTTCCCGAAAAGCTCAATGTCAATGTCGATTGAGCGGGGGCCGTTCCTGATTTCGGATTTTCGGTCACGGCCAAACTTTGCTTCAATCTCATGGATTTTTGAAAGAAGCTCGTGCGCAGAAAGCTCCGTTTGCCCCGAAACTGCCATATTGTAAAAATCAGACTGATCCGTGACATACATGGGCTTAGTACGATAAACCGAAGAGAACCTGAAATCAGAAAGCAACGGTTCCAAAAAATCACAAGCCTTTGCGAGCAAGTGAAGCGAATCAAGAGAAGCAAATGACTTATTGGAACCAAGACCTAAAACTGTAAACATTTAAAACAACGCGTCGCTTGCGCTCGGCACCACAGGCTCTGGAGCCGGGGCTTCAGCCTTAGCTGCAAGTTTTGCGGCCTTTTCAGCATCCTTAGCTGCCTTTTCAGCGGCTTTTTTTGCATCATTTACGGCCTTTTCCTGCTCAGGATAAACCGCGACTCCCTCACGGGTGCGCAGAATCTGGCCTGGGAAAACTTCGTTTCGGATCTGAGCCTCAATCTGTTTTGCGTAATCAGGATTTTCTTTGAGGAAGTTGATTGCATTCTCTTTGCCCTGACCGACCTTTTCGTCGCCGCGGGTGTACCATGCACCACGCTTGTCGATGATTCCGTGCTTGACGGCAGAATCCAAAAGCGAAGCTGTTGCGGAAATACCTTTTCCGAAGTAGATATCAAGCTCGACCTTGCGGAACGGTGGCGCAACCTTGTTCTTAACGACCTTGACTCTGACACGGTTTCCGATTGCGTCCTCTTCGCCCTTTCCCTCGATTGATTCGATTCGGCGGATTTCAAGACGAACTGATGAATAGAATTTAAGCGCGTTACCGCCGGTTGTAGTCTCCGGGTTTCCGAACATGATACCAATCTTCATACGAATCTGGTTGATGAAGATAATCATACATTTGCTCTTTCCGACGATTGCGGTGAGCTTTCGGAGTGCCTGGCTCATAAGGCGAGCCTGTAAGCCCATCATTGAGTCACCCATGTCACCTTCGATTTCTTTCTGAGGAGTAAGGGCCGCAACTGAGTCAACTACGATGATATCAACTGCCCCGGAACGAACCAAATTCTCAGTAATTTCAAGAGCCTGCTCACCGTTATCCGGCTGAGAGACCCAGAGATTGTCAATGTCAACGCCGAGATTTTTTGCATAAACCGGGTCAAGAGCGTGCTCAGCATCGATGAATGCCGCGATTCCGCCCATTTTCTGAGCTTCGGCAACTGCATGAAGAGCAAGCGTTGTCTTACCAGAACTTTCCGGGCCGTACATTTCGATGATTCGTCCGCGAGGATAACCACCAACGCCCAAAGCCTCGTCGAGCAAAATTGAGCCGGAAGGAATTACATCAACGCCGGTCAAATCAGTCTGTGCTCCGAGCTTAATGAGCGAACCTGCTCCGAACTGCTTTTCAATCTGCAAGCGGGCAGCTTCAAGAGCCTTTAATTTTTCCGCCATGTCTGCTGGCGGCTGCTGCTGTGTTTTTTCTGCCATAGAAATCCACCTTATATATTTTTATTTCCCCACCCACCTATATATAGGCGGAATTTTTGCATTTTTGGCAATGCAAATCAAAAATTCTTTAAAAAATTTCAAAATTTTTCATTTCGGAGCTTAAAATCTCCAAAATCTCTAATTATCTCTCCTGACAGGCTGGTAAATTGCCCTGCCGTCAAGAAGAATCTTTCCGTTCTCAACCTTGATTCTTCCAAGAACTTTCACAGGTCTTTCGCTGTCAATGGCCGGATAAGGAGCCTCCGCAAAGAACAGCGGTACCAGTCCCTCAACCCTCACAAGATTCTCATAACCTACAAGCAGGTCACACCGGTACGAAACGCCCTCGGAAATCGCATTTGAAACCCGGCCTGACCATGCGACCATACAGCCGATGTAAAGCTCAGGATCTCTTGCGACATCTGAATAAGCAATATTGTCACCGTAGTCATCAAGGGAATCAAAAGTCGGCTCCGTAAAATAAGTGGAAATCATCCTTGCCTTTGCTTTTATTGAGTCGCTGGCATTTGAATTGAGAAGCCGGTTAATCTCAACCAAAGAAGCATTTTCCCTGTAATCCTGAAAATGAGTCATCGCCAAATCAAAGGATTTCTTAATCTGAGAGTCCGTAAGGACATATTTGTATGCTGCTCCGGACGAATCCTGATTGCGGGCATTTCCCATCTCATCAACAGAAAGGAACAGCGCGTTCAAATCAGCACGAGGCTTTGATGACGGAACATGAACATCGCGGGCGATCCTGGAAAAACGGCCGAAGTTGAGCAACAAAAACGCAAGCACGATTCCGGCAAAAGCTGAAAGCGCGATTCTTTTTATGACATCCGGGTTAAGCCCAAGCGGAGGATAGAACCGTTCGATTTCACCTGAATCAACAACCTTGCAGACTTCCTCATAAGTTCCATGCGTGCGGATAAATTCCATTGCATCAAGGGCGATTTTATGCTTGGGATCATAATCAAGAATATCAAGATAATAATTGATTGCCCTGTCCATGTCGCCGCGCCGCAAAAACAAAACGGCCTGAGCACAAAGCAAAGTCGGGTCTGTCATCCTTATATGCCTAGCCCTCTGAAAATACGCGCTCGCACTGCCGGTGTCTCCGAGATAAAGGCAGGAAATTCCAGCCGTAAGGAAATAATCAAAGCTCTCACGGTATATATCTGGATTGTTGCCGGATTCGAGAAGAGTAATTGCATGTGAGAATTTACGGCGTCGCACAAGGCTATGCGCTTTTTCCAAGGCTGAACGGCTCATATCTACTGCCGCCTCAACTTTTCAAGGATTGCATCAAGCTCTGCATTCAGTTTCATAAGTTCCTTTTTGTCTACATTTTTTGAGGACTGAAGCCGGTCGATTTTATCAATAAGATCCTGAATGTAGCCAGAATCAAGCTGATAATCCTTTATAGGAGGAACAACGAACTCCACATCCGTCCTTTTGTCACTGTTCACGGCATTTTCTTTCTGAGGCTCTTCCTGCGCAGGATTCTGATTATTGAAGTCCAGAAGCGCGGAATCATCCTGCTGTTTTTTATCCAGGACAAGAATTCCGTCGGCGTAAGTAAGGCCAAGAGGATATTCATCGGAAGTGGCAGCCGCGATATAGAAAGTGAACTCAGTTTTGCTTTCCGGCGGAAGCGCGAATTCAGGCCAGTCAATCATAATTCCAGAATCGTCATAACCGCGGATGTTTGAGAATCCACGCCCCTTTCTGAAACCTGAATCCCAGTCCATTTTATAAAGTTCGTCGATATTTGCAAGCGTAACTGATTCGATTGGAGTAACATTCTGAGAATCAAGCACGAACTGGAAGTAAGCCTTGTCATTGGCAGATATAATAGTCCGCTCTGAATGCAGGTCGGAATTTGAATAGCGGGTCTCAAAGCGAATCTTGCTTCGTTTTTCAGTGGTGAAATGTACCGAAGAAACTTCACCGCATATCGTGTCGAAAATTCCTTTTAAATCCACAGAATGATTTTCATTTCCCAGGTTGAGGACATACAGGCGAACCTTTATTATATCCTCCGGCTTGCTTTCCCTGCTTGCCACGAAAGAAAAATCAGCGATAAGCCTCATTCCGTTTTCAAAAGAATAGACAAGCTGCACTCCTCCGTCAGAAAGCCGCCTGAGCTCCCGGAGCACGCGCGGAGACTTTCCGAGATGATAGACTTTTTCATCAAGCTTCATGAGGAAGCATGTCGAGGCAGACAAATCATGGGTTGCGAGAAGCGGAACGGAGCCTTCTCCCTCAGGCATACAGAAGATGCTGAAAGTTCCAGGCTTGCGGAAAAATTCCATGCGGAGGAATTTGCCTTCAAGGATGTAAGAAGACTCAAGATGATATTTTACGCCGAGTACTCCATCATAAAGCTCGGTCTCGGCCTCTTTTTTGAGACGTTTTTCCTCAGCGATGGCTTTCTGTCTTTTTACATACTCCTCATCCATCATGAGTTCGGTCAGATGCTGTGAATTTTCAAGATTTTCCCTGAGTTTTTCGCTGTCAATCGCAAAAGTTGAAAATGAAGACAAAGATAAAAACAAGAGAGACAAAACAAGAGGTCTTTTCATTTCGCACCATCCTCAGTCTGCTGCTCCTCAAGAAGATACTGAAGCTGCCTGGCCTTGCGTTTGAGGGTATGAAGTTCCGTATCTTTTGAAGAGGCATTAGTATTCTTTACAGCAGAAGTTCCCTGACCGCCCGGATTCTGTTTTACGCGGATGGAAGGTTCGTTCACGCTCTGAATAATCTGAACATTTGGTTTTTCAGGCTTTGACACGCCACCTGGCGCACCTTTTTCTGGTTCCGGTGAAGCAGCAGGTTCTCCAGAATTTTCACCGGACTCCGCTGATTCTGAAGGCTCTGTTACTGCAGAAGGCTCCGGCTCTGGCTCAGCCGGCAAAGCTCCGCCCTGCTCAAGAAGAGCCTCAAGCTCCGCAATCCGTGCCTGTGAGTCAAGAAGAAGATGCCTTACACCGCTCTCATCCTCAAGTGCATAAACCCGGAGTTGACGCTCATATTCCTCACGGGTAGAAAGGTTTTCTTCGCCGATTACTTTCAAAAGGTAGAGGAGTTTTTCTTCCCTTGAACGCCGTTCAATCAAATCAAGCTTGTACTGTGCCTGCGGTGCCTTTTCGCAGCCGGGAAAATCATTCACGACACGCTCATAAAGGCCACGCGCGCTCTCAAAGTTGTATTCATCATAGAAACTTTCGGCAATCCAATAAAGCGCAAGGGGATAAAGCTCGCTGTCAGGATTCTGATGGCAGAAATCACTGAGGGAAAGAACCGCATCCTCATTCCGTGCAAGGAGATGAAGGAGCCTTCCGTTCTGATATCTTACATATTCCGTATAAGGAGATGAAGTGAACTGCTCAAGGAATTTTTCGCAATCATTCTGCGCCTGACGATATTCACCTGCATAAATCTCGCTTTTTATGAGCATGAAGAGGTTCTCATCGCTCACATTGCCTGGCACAGACACAACCTTCCGCAAAAAGAAAATCGCGCTCGTCCAGTCCTCTTTTTTGTAGGCGTCAGCTCCCTGCTTTAAATTCGCGCTGTCCGCCGCAGACAATTTTGACTTGGAAGCAGTCTGCGGGAAAAGGCAGAAAATTGAGAAAAATGAAAAAAAAGCAAGGGCGGCGAACCTTTTCAGCAAATTATTTCTCCCACTTTAACTTTCCGCTGAAAAAAGATGAGCCTGAGACAAGGATATCCGCTCCTGCCTCCGCGATTTCGGAGAAATTCTTTTCGTTTACTCCGCCGTCAACAGAAATATTAAAATCAAGCCCGCGCTCTGCACGGATTTTTTTCAGCTCAGAAATTTTATCAAGTGCGTAAGGAATGAAACTCTGCCCGCCGAAACCAGGGTTTACGCTCATCACAAGAACCAAATCCACAAGATGCAGGATTTGAGAAAGAGCCGGCACCGGCGTAGACGGAACGATTGAGATTCCGCATTTTTTGCCCAGATCGTGGATGTGATGAATGAGCCGGTCGATGTGGATTGTTGACTCGTAATGGAAAGTAATCCAGTCCGCGCCAGCTTCGGCAAAAGAATCAACCATAAGCTCAGGTTTCTCAACCATGAGATGAACATCAAAAGGCAAATCAGTAAGAGGCCGAATCGACTTGATTACAGGCTGACCATAAGTAATCTGCGGAACAAACTGACCGTCCATGACATCAATATGAACGATACTTCCGCCGTCATTTTCAATTTTTCTAATTGCACCTGCCAAATCAGAGAAATCCGCCGAAAGCAAAGACGGAGCAAGCAAAGTTTTTTTCATACTATTAAATAATATCAAAAGAAGCGAATATTGTAAACAAAATTAAAGTACCGAAAATTCCGGAGGAAAAATCAGCCAAGTTTTCCCATTTTTTTCAGAAAAGTATAAAAATTTTCTTAAAAAAGTATTGACATAATCTGCAAAAGGCTTTATAAACTTTACCCCACTTTTTATAATTTTTTCAGTTTTTATTGACTAAAATCTCCATTTTTATAATAATAATTATGCACGGTATGGGAATCGAAACGGATGAAGAATTAACAAAGGCGTACAAATTCCTCGAAGCAGGGAGCATCGGCCAGGCACGAGAAATTCTTGCCCAGGCAATCGGCTACAACTTTGACAATTCTGAAATCAATTTTGCCCATTGGTGCTGCTCGTACTGGGCCGGTTTCGTTCAGGGGCTTCCAAAAATGGATTTCTATGAACAGGGAGACGGTCTTATCGCCCGCTGGAAGACATTCAAGCCCGATTACGAGGCCCGCAAGGATTTTCAGCAAAGAACGGTCTACGCGCTCCAGAGGGGTGTTTTCTCGATGGCCCTCAAAGCCTACGAGCAGGCAAAAGACGATTCATCATCAAGCCAGAGAGCTGATTTGTTCCGCAAAAAAGGTTTGTGCCACAAAAAACTCGGTGAATACGAGTCCGCGCTCAGCCTTCTTTCAGAAGCATACAGAATCTCCCCGCAATCAGCCGCAATACTCGCGGAAATGGCGGACTGTCTGGCACTCTGCGGTGAAGAAAAGAATGCGAAGGTCCTTTTCAGGGAAGCATTTTTCATCGATGCGGAGCGTATCGAAATAGATTTCCTCGATTCCGAGCTTATCGGCTGCCTGATCCGTCAGGTAAAGGAAAAGGGGTACACCGGGGCAGTCCTGCAGGAATGGATTCCTGTCTACGGAGTCCTGTACGGAGTTTTCAATGTAAAGCGTGAGTTGCGCGCCCAGGAAGCGGGCAGGCTCAGGCAGGAAATATTCGCAAAGGAAAACGAAATAAAGGATCCGTCGAACGATTCAAAGATTTTGGTTCCAAAGCTTATAAACATGTATTTTTGGCTTATCGACCATTATGCCCGCTCAAATGAAGGTATGGACAAGATTAACGACTGCCTTCTTCAGATAAGGGTGCATGATGAAGATATATATAGAATGTACACGAAGTAAATTGGCTTAAACAACACAAGGAGTAAATTATGTCAAAAGAGCTAGTGGATTTGGTTCAGGCAAAACTTAAAGAGGACACCTGGACCCGCGCAACAATCAGCAACTACACAAAGAACAATCTGATTGAGTTGACCGCCATCGTAGAAAAAGCAAGAAGCGAAAACTGCGCCGGGGAAATCAAGGAAATCTGTGACGAGCAGCTCTCTCACACAAAAGACAGCATCACAGCCCTCTACATTTCGGGAATGCTCGGACTCAAGCAGGGTTCCCTCGACAATTCTTCACTCGAAGCACTCGTTGACATCTTCCAGAACAACCACAAAGAGCCAATCGTCGTCTACATGTGCGAAACAATCCTCGCCGATGACAAATCAAATAAATTTGCACTCCGCACGCTTGCCGCAAACTATGAGCAGGCCGGCAATCCTGAATTGTGGTCAGTTTACGAAAAAATCATCAAGGTTGACTTCACCGAGGCTGAAATCGCAAAGAAACTCGGAGACCACTATGCAGCAGAGGGCAATTCTGATAAAGCAAACGAATACTACAAGAAAGCCCTTCTCCGCTATGTAAACAACAAGAACATCAACTCTGCAAACGAAATCTGGTCAAAACTCGCAGCAGTAATTCCAGAAGAAATCGACTTCTTCCTTCTTGTTCAGCGCAAAATCGCAAAAACAATCAGCGCAGACAAATCAGCCCTCATGATGCAGGAACTTTACAACTACTATAAGGATACTGCAAACTGGGACACAGCAATCGACATCCTTAAGCTCAATCTCTCAATCGATCCAAAAGATCCTTGGGCACGCCGAGAAATCACAGACTGTTACTCAAAGAAATATGCAAGCCACAGCCATGTCGAGGACTATATCCGAACATCAGACCTCACACAGAGCTACCGAAATGTATTCGAGGCAATTTCTGACTTCGAGAAGCACATCGCTTTCGACGCGCACAGCTTCGTCTATCACCGCACATGGGGCGTAGGCGTAATTCTCAAGGTCGAGAACGACACACTCTTGATCAACTTCGGTAAAAACGGAAGAAAAGAGATTTCCCTCAAAATGGCAGTCAGCGCACTCCAGCCTCTTTCACGAGACCACATCTGGGTAATCAAGGCCACTGTCGGCTCAAAATCTTCAAAATTCAAGACAAAGGACGAGCTTGCTAAGGAAATCAAGACAAACAAGGCCTGGGCATTAAAAACAATCATCACAAGCTTCAACAACAGCTGTGACTTCAAGAAAATCAAGGCTGAGCTTGTTCCTTCAATCCTCAGTACCAGCGAATGGACAAGCTGGAACAGCGGAGCAAAAAAACTCCTCGACGAAGACTCAACATTCGGCGTAAATCCAAACAATATCAACGAATATACAGTACGCGAGCGAGCAATCACTCCAGAAGAAAAATACTCGAACGAATTCAAGGCACAGAAACAGTTCTTCGCACGAATCGACATCCTATACAAATTCGTTGAGGACGAGACAACTGACAAAGAAAGCGAGCTTCTTGCCGACATGTTCAGCTACTTCACAGGCTTCCTCAAATCATTCAGCGAAGTTGACGAGCAGGTTATCGCATCATATCTTGTCGTCAAGGAAATCGGTCAGGAAGTTCCGAACCTCGCATTCCAGAGCAAATATACTTTCGCACAGCTTTACGGCGAAGTCGAAGATTCAAAAGCAATGTACACAATCCTCAAAGGCTCAAAGAAGGGCGATTTGCGCACTGCTTTCCTCGAATCTGTCAAAATGCTTCCAAACTGGGAAGACGAATACATCAAGATGTTCCCGGCAATTCTCAAGAAAGATGTCCTCATGACAATCATCAATGCCGGCCAGGTCGAAAAGGTAATGAAGCTTGCCATCGATTCTTTCGAGGACTTCCGCTCTTACCGCGATGTAATCCTCTTCTTGTTCGACGAATGTAGC
Source organism: Treponema sp. (assembly GCF_017430385.1). Classification (GTDB taxonomy): domain Bacteria; phylum Spirochaetota; class Spirochaetia; order Treponematales; family Treponemataceae; genus Treponema_D. Next base: position 5,281 of record NZ_JAFRNB010000169.1, on the reverse strand, counting down.
GAGGAAGACTGGTTCAAGGCATCACAGATTCCTCTCCAGAAGCAGCTTATCGCCCTCGTCAACATCATTTCTCAGTGTTACCGAGAGATTGACAACCATGTCGAATCAACAGAAAACAAAAAAATCATCAAGAACGCATGCAAAATGCTCTTCGACAAGGACAACAACAAATATGCTGATTACATGCTCTCATGCGATGAAGAGCAGATGTCTCACATGTACACTCTCGTTGATGACATCGCAGAGCTTGACGGCGTAATCAAAACTCAGCTCCGAAACAAGATTCTTGAGAAATACCCGGACTACAAATTCCGTGTCAAGGAAGAAAAATCTTCTGCACCAAAGGGAATGCTCGTTACAGCACAAAAACTCGAGGAAAAACGAAATCTTCTCGACAAAATGCAGAATGTCGATCTTCCTGCAATCGCAAAAGAAGTTGCAGAAGCAAAGGAAAAGGGCGACTTGAAGGAAAACGCAGAGTACATCGCTGCAAAAGAAGCACAGCACAAGCTCGGCAACGACCTCAAGCAGCTTCAGTCGGAACTTGCCCGTGCGGTTATTTTCGACCCTACAACGGCAACATCTTCAATGATTTCATTCGGAACAAAAGTCACATTGCTTAACAAAAACACAGACAAAGAAGAAGAATTCACAATCTTCGGTCCGTGGGAATCAGATCCAAGCAACGGCGTAATTTCTTACATGGCTCCGTTCGGTGATGCAATTCTCGACCACAAAGTCGGCGAAGAGCTCAAGTTCACTATCGGTGAGCGCAAATACCACTTCGAAGTCAAAAAGATTGTTATCGCAAAGATTTAGTCAAATATCATAATGACCAACCTAACCACAGATTGAAAAAGTCTGTGGTTTTTTTATGGAAAAATTTGAATATTTGTATTAAAATATAATTAATGATACAGTGGCTTTATGCAGGCGGCCAGGAAGATTCATCGGTCTCAGCAGCTATCATATCCATTTCTTTAGTTCTCATATCAGGGTTCCTTATGACCCGCGTCACAAAAAAGCTCAGGCTTCCGAATGTCACGGCTTATATAGTTGCGGGAATTCTAATCGGACCTTACGGCCTCAACATCGTTCCAAAGCCAATAATCCAGGGAACAGGATTTCTGCCCGACATTGCACTGGCATTCATTGCTTTCAGCACAGGTCAGTTTTTCAAATTCGACATACTTAAAAAAAACGGGGCGAAAGTCATAATAATCACGCTATTTGAGGCCCTTCTTGCATCGATTTTTGTCTTTATCCTCGCTTTTTTCATTCTTCACCTGAACTTGGCATTTTCAATAGTTCTCGCAGCCCTTGCATCTGCCACAGCCCCGGCATCTACAATGATGACAATCCGGCAGACAGGTGCAAAAGGCGATTTCGTTGAGACACTTCTTCAGGTCGTCGCACTGGACGATATTGTCGGGCTCATCGCATACAGCGTAGCGATTTCAATCGCCGTCCATTCCGCAACAGGAGACGCATTTTCAATTATCCGGGTTTTTACGCCAATCCTTACGAATGCCTTCGTTCTTTTTCTGGGTGCGGTATTCGGCGTGCTTTTGACAATTCTTCTCAGGCCAAAGACCAGGAGCAGCGACAACAGGCTGATTATTTCCGTAGCACTTCTGTTCGCTTTCTGTGGAATCTGTACGATTCTTGAGATTTCCCCCCTTCTCGGCTGCATGTCGATGGGAACAATCTATATAAATTTCACTGAGGATGACAAGCTTTTCAAGCAGCTGAATTATTTTTCACCGCCGTTTCTTCTGATGTTCTTTGTCCGTTCGGGAATGTCATTCGACTTGCAGGCACTGGTAAAAACCAGCGGAACTATCGGCTCATCGCCTTTGATTCTCATTGGAGTCCTTTATTTCATAATCCGCATAATCGGAAAGTACATCGGAGCCTTCGTCGGCTGTCTTTTGGTAAAAAAATCCAAGGAAACAAGGAACTATCTTGGACTCGCACTGATTCCGCAGGCTGGAGTCGCAATAGGCCTTGCCGCGCTTGGAGCAAGAACCCTTCAGGGCGAAACAGGAAATGCCCTCGAAACGATTATTCTTGCATCTAGCGTTCTTTACGAGCTTATTGGTCCGGCATCCGCAAAACTTTCTCTGTATCTTTCAAAATCGTACTCAAAAAGACTTGAGGAAATTGTGGATGTATCAAACACAACCCCTGACGGCAAGGAAAAGAGTCAGGTAGAGCTTTTGATTGACCGAATACAGAAAATTCAGCAGGAACTTCCTTCCCACACGCTGAACGAGGCAGAAGAAGCGTTCACAGAGGCTGCGGAACAGCACAACATCGGATTCTGGGGTGAAGTACAAAAGCAAAACATGAAAGAAATTTTACGAAAAAGGAAGAAATTATGATTACAGATCCTATAGCAAATTTTCTGGGAAGCTGGTCGGTTCAGCTGAATGGTTATTCAATAGTTTTCAGGATAATACTGTCTGTCTTTCTTTCAGCCCTCATAGGCTGGGAACGCTCAACAAAGCGGCACTCGGCTGGCTTACGAACTTTCATGATAGTTACCCTTTCAGGAACCGTGACAATGCTCATAGATTTGCATATAAACAGCATTTACAACGGGCATTATTTTATTCTCTCGGCACTTTCAATCGTCTCAGCAGCAAGAATCGCCACAAGGACTTTGTTTTTCACTTCCCGCAATCAGATTATGGGGCTGACGACATCAGTATCTTTATGGTGCAGCTGCATTTTAGGGCTGGCAATCGGTGCCGGACTGTATTCCATAACGGCAATATCATATCTCGTCGTCCTTTTATGCCTTTCAAAGCTTCCATACCTTGAATTCTTCCTCAAAAACCGCTCGAACCATTTTGAGATACACCTTGAGCTAAAGAACAGCCTGAACCTGCAGAATTTCGTCACCACGATACGAAAACTAGGGCTTATAATCGACGCGATTGAAATGAATCCGGCTTATGCAAATTCCGGCCTCAGCGTTTATTCAATCGCAATAACAATCAGCAACGAAGAACTGAAAAACTACAAGACCCACAAGGAAATAATTGATGCGCTCAGCACTCTTGACTATATTTATCATATTGAGGAAATTTAAGGGATTTTTTTTACGAAAATAACATCTGCCACCTGAGTCAAAGCATCCCTGTATAATAAATTTAAAAAAAAGGAAAATTTATGAACATTCTTGATGAAATTGTTGAACAAAGAAAAAAAGACATTTCTGAAAAAACAGTGACAATGGGATTCAATATCCCAGAAAACAGGACCAGAAAAATCATGCCGTTCATTCCAAAAGGCAAAAAAGGCGTAATCCTTGAAATCAAGAGGGCATCCCCAAGTAAAGGCGACATTGCCCCAAATCTTGACTCTGCAGAAACGGCCAAGTCCTACTCAAAGGCAAATACATCAGCAATTTCCGTTCTCACGGAGCAGCATTGGTTCAAGGGATCTCTCGAAGACCTTATTAAAGCATGTAAAGCCGTTGATGAATATGCCAAAGAAAATCAAACTACGCCGCCCGCCATCCTAAGAAAAGATTTTCTCCTTTCCGCAAGCGAGATTGAAATTGCTTACCGTTGTGGTGCAGATGCTGTTCTTCTGATTGCACGCATTCTTGACACCAAAACAATGACTGAAATGGCGAAAAAATGTCAGGAACTTGGAATTACGGCACTTGTGGAGCTTAGGCTAGAAGAGGACTTACAGAAACTTGCCGCAACAGTCAAAAAAGTCAGCACGGATTTTATTGTATGCGGAGTAAATGCACGCGACCTTAAGAATTTCAGCATCGACATGCTTACTCCGGCGGCCCTTCTTGAAGAAATAAAGGAAATTGCTGGCAAGGATATAAGGGTTGTATTTGAAAGCGGAATAAGGACTCCAGAAGCGGCCAATTTCGCAGGAAGTCTCGGATTCTCTGCGATGCTTTTGGGTGAAGTCGCTGCAAGAAACCCGCAGGAAGCAGGAATTTTAGTTTCCTCATTCGTGAACGCAAAAGAAACAAGAAATGCAAAAGAATGGAACCAATATGCGGTAAAACTTCAAGAAAAGCGAAAAAAAGGCGATTCCAGGCCTTTCGTAAAAATTTGCGGTCTTACAAATACTGAGGATGCAATAAAATCGGCTGAGGAAGGCGCAGACTTTCTTGGATTCATCTTCTACGACAAAAGTCCAAGAAAAATCAATTCCAAAGAATTACCGGAAATTGCAGAAAATCTCAAAAAAAGAAACTTGCGGGATAAAATTCGCATGGTCGGTGTAATTGTTGATACAGAATCCGAAGACTCAAAAAATGCTTTCAAAGCCCTTGAAGAAGGAAATTTGGATTTCATACAGCTTCATGGCTGCGGAGAAACATTCCACAAAAAAGCTCTGCCTCATTATGCCGTCGTAAACATAAGGGACGAAGAAGATTTACAGAAAATTGATACCCTTCGCCTGACCGGAGAACCAAGGATTCTGATTGATGCAAAGGTCGGTGAACAACTTGGCGGAACAGGAGAAAGGATTGCAGATTTGCTCGTTGAAAAAGTTAGTCAAAAGACAAAACTTTGGCTTGCAGGCGGAATTACTCCCGAAAATGTGACTGAAATAATCAACCAATTCCATCCGGAACTGATTGATGTCGCAAGCGGTGTCGAATTGTTTCCCGGAAAGAAAAATCCTCAAAAAATCGAAGCATTGTTCAAAGCGATAAAAAGCAAATAATCGGCAGTCAAAAAACAAAAATCTATCTATTAATCAGCATAAAAATAATGCGCGACTCAAGCTGCAACGGGCTATGCGCGCACGCCGGGGCAAAAAAAATCCGCCCCTGCTAGCGGGCGGAAAACCATCCAGAAAGAAAAAAGCCGGCGGCTTCCGCCTTCGCAGCACAGCTGCTCGGAGACTCGCTGGAAACAGTCCGCGGACTGTTTCTGCCACACCGTGGCCGCTCCCTACCTACTTTCCCCGTGGGAAAGCATTCCTCCTACAACATGAAGCCTGCCCGGCCCGGGTAAAAAAATCATTTAAAAAGAAAAAGCCGGCGGCTCCCTACTTTCCCCCATAACGGAGTATCATCGGCGCGGGGGTGCTTGACTTCCGTGTTCGGAACGGGAACGGGTATTGCCACCCCACCATGGCCACCGGCATATAACAGCCGTGTCAGTATATGGACAGACAGGGAGAAAGGAACATTCCGTCGCGCCTAGCGCGGCCGGGAACGAGGATATGGCCAGGGCTCACGGGCTATTAGTACCGCTCGGCTGTGCGCGTCGCCGCGCCTGCACCTGCGGCC
>NZ_JAFRNB010000168.1 GCF_017430385.1 Treponema sp. | reverse complement strand
TTCAGTGACGGCGTTGGCTACAACTGGATTGACACCCTCAAGAAAATGACAGAGGAGAAGGTTAGCGACCAGGAATTTGCCCGCCGTGAGAACCGCTTCCCTGTGAACCCGCCAAAAACAAAAGAGGAATATTACTACCGAGAAATTTACAGCCGTCTTTTCCCAAGCGACAGCGCAGCAAAATGTGTTCCTCACGAGGCTGGCGTCGCATGTAGCACGGCAAAGGCCCTCGAATGGGATGCCGCATGGAAGAACATGGATGAGCCGAGCGGCCGCGCGATTTCTGGAGTTCACGACAAAGCATATTAAACCTATTCACATATTTGCTGAAAAATGATATATTATATTCCGTCAATGGCGACATCGTTTTTAGTAGCGGTGTCGCCATTTTTTTTGAGGTAATTATGTCTGTTGGAGAAAGAAATTTTGGGGATTTTAAGGGGCAGAGCCCCTTAGGAGAGAGGGTAGCGACCAACGAAGTGGGCGCGCAGGGAGAGACTTCTCCCTCAAAAGGCACAATCGTCGTTCTTGGTTCGGGACCAATCCGAATCGGGCAGGGAATTGAATTCGATTACGCTTCGGTTCAATGCGTCCGTGCGCTTAAAAAACTGGGCTACGAGGTTGCGATTGTAAACAACAACCCTGAGACCGTTTCAACCGACTTTGACACGGCAGACAGGCTTTATTTTGAGCCTTTGACTCCGGTCGATGTGATGAACGTGCTTGCCGTCGAAAAACCGCTTGGCGTTGTAGTTGCCTTTGGTGGCGGAACTGCGATTAAACTTGCGAAATATCTGGATGAGCAGGGAATAAAAATCCTCGGGACAAGTGCAGACGCGATTGACCTTGCCGAAGACCGCGAGCGATTTGAGGAACTTTGCGACCGTCTCGACATCAAGCGGCCAAAAGGAATGACAGTCTTTACTGAAGTTGAGGCTCTTGAGGCCGCCGAAAAAATCACTTACCCGGTTTTGATGCGTCCGAGCTATGTTTTGGGCGGACAGAACATGATTGTTGCCCGCAACTCTGCCGATGTCAAAGAATACATGGCGATTATTCTCCGTCAGAAAATCGAAAATCCTGTTCTGATTGACAAATATATGGAAGGAAAAGAACTTGAAGTCGATTGTATCTGCGACGGCGAGAATGTTCTTATTCCTGGAATCATGGAGCACATCGAGCGAACAGGCATTCACTCAGGCGACTCGATTGCAGTTTACCCTGGCCAGTTCGATGCTGAGATTGAAGCAAAAATCGTCCGTCAGTCGGTTGATCTGGCTCTTGCTCTTGGAACAAAGGGCTTGGTCAACATTCAGTACCTGATTTACGAAAATGACCTCTATATTATAGAAGCAAATCCTCGTTCAAGCCGAACAGTTCCTTACATTTCAAAAGTTTCTGGTATCCCGATGATTGACCTTGCGACCCGTGCCATGCTTGGCGAAAAGGTTAGCGAGATGGGATATGGAACCGGTCTTTACCGAAAGCCGAATTATTTTGCGGTGAAAGTGCCTGTATTCAGTTTTGAAAAACTCATGGACGTGGACACCCATCTTGGCCCTGAGATGAAGTCAACCGGAGAAGTTCTGGGAATTGCAAAAACTCGCGAAGAGGCGATTTTCAAAGGAATGGCAGCCGCAGGGTGGAAAATGTGGCGACCTCCTGTCGTGACGAGTTTTGACAGGCAAAACTCGCGGTCAACTGGCTTACTGCCACCTCCATGTGGCGAATCTTCTGTAGACAGCAAAAATTTTGGCATATTGTTCTCAGTTCGACAAAGCGACTTGCCGGAGCTTCCTGCACTTGCTCGTAAATTCTACGACCTCGGCTTTAAATTGTATGCAACGAGCGGAAATGCGGCTACGATTGAGCGTTCTGGAATGGAAGTCGAATATGTCGCTAAAGTTCATGAAAATTACAACGACAATGTAATGACACTCCTCGAAAGCGGAAAAGTCGTTTATGTCGTCTCAACTTCAGCCAAAGGCCGTGACCCGGTTGCAGAAAGCGTAAAGCTCCGCCGACTTGCTGTAGAGCGCGACATAGACTGCCTCACAGCAATCGACACAGCCAACGCCCTCGCAGACTGTTTGGCAAGTCCATACAGTCTGGAAAACGCAAGTCTGGTGGATATCAATCACGATTTGTAATCATGAGGTGGGGGGCAAGTTACACAGGATATTCGCCTGTGAAGCAGCCCTTACAGAAGGAATCGCTTCCCAAAGCCTTTATCATGCCTTCAAGCGAAATAAAGGCCAGCGAGTCCGCACCGATTTCCTTTCGGATTTCTTCAAGCTCGTGTGTGCTTGAAATAAGCTCGTTTTTGCTTGGTGTGTCGATTCCTAAGTGGCAAGGAAATTTTACAGGCGGAGAAGAGACCCTGAAATGAACTTCCCTGGCTCCGGCCCTGCGCAAAATCTGCACGAGTCGGCGGCTTGTTGTTCCGCGTACGATTGAGTCATCAATTACAACCACGCTTTTCCCGTTCAAATCGCTTGAAATTGCATTGAGCTTTACGAAAACCATGTTCTCACGCTCTTTCTGGGTTGGGGCGATGAATGTGCGGCCGATGTATTTGTTTTTGATGATTCCTGTTACATAAGGAATCCCGCTTGCTTTTGAAAATCCCATCGCAGCACCGATTCCGCTGTCAGGAACTCCCACGACGACATCTGCCTTGACTGAGCTTTCATGAGCAAGTTCCTGGCCCATTCTGTAGCGGGCTTCTTGTACCGGAATATTATCAATTACGCTGTCCGGGCGGGCAAAGTAGACATATTCAAAAACGCAGGTTTTCTTGCAGGCATTTTCAAGGTGGGCGGATTCAATTCCGTCCTTCTGGATAAAGACAATTTCGCCGGGTTCAATATCCCGGACAAACTCGCCATTTACGGCATCTATCGCGCATGATTCAGAGGCAAGAATGTATGAGGGGGAAAGCCTTCCCCCTGCGTTGCACTTCGTTGCACCGACCCCCCCTTCAACAGGGGCTTCTGCCCCCGTAACACCCCCGCCGATTCTTCCCAGACACAAGGGGCGGATTCCGTTCGGATCTCTTACACCAATCAGCATGTCTTTGGTCATGATGCAGAGAGCGAACGAGCCTTTGATTTCTTTTACTGCCTGGATTACAGAATTTTTAAAAATCTTCTGCTTTTCGGACTCAGAATTTCCGCTTCCGAGCTTTCCACCGTTCTCAATGAATTTTCGGACTATGAGCTTTAAAATGACTTCAGAATCGCTTGAACTTGAAAAAGTGCTTCCGTAGTCCTCAAGCATTGTCCTCAGCTCAGCATGATTTACGAGCTGTCCGTTATGTGCGAGTGCGATTGCACCGAGCTTAAAAGAATTTAAAAATGGCTGGGCATTCTCAATCGTTCTGCCGCCTGCCGTCGCATAGCGTACATGACCGACTGCGATATTTCCTTTCAGTTTTTCAAAATCACTTTGATTGAAAATATCACCGACTAAGCCCATTTCTTTTTTGAGCGAGATTTTTTCCCCGTCACTGACAGCGATACCTGCGCTTTCCTGACCGCGGTGCTGGAGTGAGACAAGCCCGAAATAAGTCAATGAGGCGGAGTTTGCCGCCCCGTAGATTCCGATTACGCCACATTCATCTTTGAAGCCCATGATTTACCTCATCAACCATTCGTCAATTGCTTTTGCACAGGCCCGGCCTTCAGCGATTGCCCATACTACGAGACTTTGGCCTCTGTGCATGTCGCCGGCCGTGAAGATTTTTGGGTTTTCAGTCTGGTATTTTTCGGCTGATTCTGTTACGACTGTGTTTCGTGCAGAAAGTTTTGTTCCAAAAGATTGTGCCGAGTATTCTTCCGCACCCAAGAATCCTGCCGCAACAAGAATCAAATCGGCAGGAAGTTCTTTTTCGCTTCCTTCAATTTCAACGAGTTTTCGCACACCGTCAATCATCTTGAACTCGACCTGAACAGTCTTAACGCCTGTGACTTTTCCATCCTTTGAATAGATTTCTTTGATTGTGGTCTGGAAAATTCGCGGGTCGTGACCGAATTTTGCGATTGATTCCTCTGCACCGTAATCGGTTTTGAGAGTTTTCGGCCACTGTGGCCACGGATTGTCAGGTGCGCGCTCAACTGGCGGTTTTGGCATCATCTCAATCTGTGTGACGCTTTTTGCTCCCAGTCGGATACAAGTTCCAGTACAGTCGTTTCCTGTGTCGCCGCCGCCAAGAACGATTACATTTTTTCCTTCTATAAAAATGCCTTTCTTTTCAAGAGAAAGCGCGATATTTTTGTTTGTGATAACAAGGTCGCTGCCATAAGATTTTTCTGCTTCATTCAAAGCGACGACTGATTTTGTGACCGTCGTAAGGAAATCCACGGCGAACATCAATCCGCCTTTTTCGGCAGGGAGCAATTTTTCAGCACCAAGTGCAGCAAGCGGGCGGGGATTTTTTGCTCCGCAGCAGAGGGCAACTGCATCGTAATTTTTGAGAATGTCTTCCGCAGAGAAAGTGCGTCCGACATCAGCATTGAAGATGAACTGAACTCCTTCTTCTTTCATAAGTTTGATTCGCCTCTCGACGATTTTTTTGTCCAGCTTCATGTTAGGAATTCCGTACATCAAAAGACCGCCGGCCCTGTCTTCACGTTCGTAGACGGTTACGCTGTGCCCGCGGCGGTTGAGCCAGTCTGCGACGGCAAGACCTGAAGGTCCTGAACCGATTACGGCAATTCTTTTTCCTGAGCGTTTTAGGGGCGGTGTTGGCTTCATGTAGCCTGTAGCAAAAGCACGCTCGATAATGTAAAGTTCGTTGTCGTGAATCGTGACCGCTTCCCTTTCAAGGTTGCAGGCTTTTTCACAAAGGGCAGGACAGACTCTTCCTGTAAATTCCGGGAAACTTGAAGTCTTTAAAAGTCTCCATGCCGCCATGTCATACTGACCGTTGTAAAGCGCGTCGTTCCATTCCGGGATAAAATTGTGGAGCGGGCAACCTGTGACCATTCCGGCCAATTTTATTGCACTCTGGCACATCGGAACACCGCAGTTCATGCATCGGGAAGCCTGTTCACGGCGAGCCTTGTCATCAAGAACAGGGTGAAATTCCTTAAAATTTGTTATTCTTTCGAGTGGAGCAAAATTACCGTTCTCCTTTCTCGCATAATCCATAAATCCTGTGAGCTTTCCCATTTTTTTCCTTCTCCTGTTTACTTTGCCTGCATTGCCGCAATCTTTACTTTGAGGTAATCGTTCGGAATAATCTTCTTGAACCGGGGTACATAATTCTCAAAGTCGGAAAGAATTTCCTTGCCTTTTTCTGAGCCTGTTTCTTTGACATGCTTTTCAAGAAGGTCTCGGAGTTTTTTGACATCAGGATTTGAATCAGATGAATCTTTTTCTTCGACAAGAGCGGTAACTTCATCGTCCAAATCGTACATCGTAACGAATTCTCGGTTGAGCTTTTTGTAAACCTCGTGACTTTCGTCAAGAATGTAAGCAACGCCGCCGCTCATTCCCGCAGCCAGGTTTCGGCCAGTTTCGCCCAAAATCACTGCAAATCCGCCTGTCATATATTCAAGCGCATGGTCGCCAGTTCCTTCGACTACAGCTGTAGCCCCGGAATTTCGTACACAGAATCGCTCGCCGGCAACACCGTTAATGAATGCCTCGCCGCTTGTTGAACCGAAGAGTGCGACATTTCCGACGATGATGTTCTCGTCAGCCTTGCCGCCAAAATCAGCCGCCTTTTTAACAACGATTTTTCCGCCGCTCAAACCTTTTCCAAGATAGTCGTTGGCATCTCCTTCAAGATAAACGCTCAATCCTTTCGGAATGAAGGCTGCAAAACTCTGTCCGGCTCCGCCAGTAAAATGAACCTTGTAAGTGTCCTCGCTGATAGAAGAGCCGTGTTTTTTCTGAATCTCACTACCCAAAATGGTGCAAGCCGTCCGGTCGGTGGACTCGATACGATAGTTAGGAGTGAGGAGAGAGGAGTGAGGAGTTTCAAGCTCAGAAATCAACTTCGTCATATCAAGAGTTTCTTCCAGCTTGAAATCAAACAAACTGCGTTCAGCTTTCCAAGCAGCGTTCAACGACTTAACCTCTTTCGTCAACTCCTCATTCCTAATTCCTAATTCCTCACTTCCCAAAACCCTGCTCAAATCCAAAAGGTTTGCCCGCTTGAAGCCCTGCTTTTCCTTGAGCTTAAGAAGGTCTGTCCGGCCACAAAGTTCTTCTACGCTTCGGATTCCGAGCTTAGCCATGAATTCGCGGAGTTCCTGTGCTACGAAGCGCATGAAATTCTCAACATATTCTGCCTTACCCTTGAAGTTCGCACGGAGTTTTTCGTTCTGGGTTGCGATTCCGAACGGACAAGTATCGCTCTGGCAGGCTCTCATCATTCGGCAGCCCATTGTTACAAGAGGAGCTGTAGCGAAACCGAATTCTTCAGCCCCGAACAAAGCCGCAATCGCAACATCCCGGCCGCTCATGAGTTTTCCGTCAGTCTCGATGATTACCCGGCCGCGCAAGCCGTTCTGAATCAAAGTCTGGTGAGCCTCGGAAAGACCGAGTTCCCATGGAAGCCCCGCATTGTGAATCGAAGAAATCGGGGCAGCTCCTGTTCCGCCGTCGTGACCGGAAATCAAAATTACCTGTGCACCGGCCTTTGCGACTCCAGCCGCAACAGTTCCGACCCCGGCCTCACTTACGAGCTTGACGCTGATTCTTGCATCACGATTTGCATTTTTCAAATCATAGATAAGCTGTGCCAAATCTTCTATAGAATAGATATCGTGGTGTGGTGGTGGAGAAATCAAGCTTACGCCCGGAGTTGCATAACGGGTCTGGGCAATCCATGGATAAACTTTCTTTCCTGGAAGATGACCGCCTTCGCCAGGTTTTGCGCCCTGAGCCATCTTAATCTGAATCTCTTTTGCAGAAAGTAAATATTCCTCGGTAACGCCGAACCTTCCCGATGCAACCTGCTTGATTGCAGAATTCCATTTCGTTCCAAGCCGCTCTGGTTGTTCGCCGCCCTCGCCGGAGTTTGATTTTCCGTGAAGGTGATTCATAGCCTCGGCCATGCATTTGTGTGCTTCCTCGCTGATTGAGCCGTAGCTCATAGCTCCAGTCTTGAATCGTTTTACAATCTCATCAACGCTCTCAACTTCTTCAATCGGGATTCCGCCGTTTTTGTCAAAATTGAAATCGAGCATTGCGCGCAGAGTGTGAGGGTGCTCGTCCGCATCCACAAGAGCCGTGTATTCCTTGAATCGCTTGTAGTCGCCTTTTTGAGTGGACTCCTGCAGGGCGATGATTGTCTCCGGATTGTAAAGATGATCTTCTGCCCCAGGTCCCCGGCGCATTTTGTGGTAGCCTGTTGAATCCAGATGGCTGTTTTCTGTGAGGCCGTTCGGATTCCAAGCCTTGTTGTGATGATAAATAATATCTTCTTCGATTTCTTTGAGTGTGATACCACCGACGCGGCTGACTGTGTTTGTAAAGTATTTTTCGGTGACTTCCGGGGAAATACCGACAGCCTCAAAAATCTGTGCCGACTGATAAGACTGAACCGTGCTGATTCCCATTTTTGCACCGATTTTTACGATTCCGTTGATAATCGCAAAATTGTAGTCGTTGATTGCTGTGTGATAATCTTTGTCCAGAATCTTCTGGTCGATAAGCTCAGCGATTGCCTCATGAGCAAGGTAAGGATTTACAGCCCGTGCACCATAGCCCAAGCACATTGCTGCCTGATGAACATTTCGAACTTCGGCACTTTCAAGAATAATCGAAATCTTAGTGCGTTTTTTTGTGCGGATAAGATATTGCTCAACAGCTGAAACTGCGAGCAGGGAAGGAATACACGCATGTTCTTCGTCAACGCCACGGTCAGAAAGAACGATGATGTTGTAACCATTTGCATAAGCCAAATCAATCTGAGCGAAAAGGTTATCCAGAGCGGTCTCTAGCACTGGGGCGTTGCGGGTAGGGAGCGACCCCGCTTGCGGGGGCAAAACCTGTGAGACAGGTTTTGAGCGAGTCTCGGTGAAGGCTGTGCCTGAACCGCGCCCCGCAGAAGGGGTAGCCGATTCTTTAGATGAGGCGTAGGGGGAGACTTCCCCCTCCTTATTTTCAACTTTCAACTTTCCATTTTCAATTTTCAGCAAAAGCGAGATTGTTGTCGTGCGCAGGCCTTTCTGGTCGAGTGCCTTGATTTTAATCAAATCTGTGCCAGTGAGAATCGGATTATGGATTTCAAGAACATGGCAGTTTTTGCCCTTTGCGTTAAGAAGGTCGCCGTCAGTTCCGACATAAACCGTCGTGTCTGTAACGATTTTTTCACGGAGAGAGTCAATCGGTGGGTTTGTGACCTGAGCGAAAAGCTGCTTGAAATATTCAAAAAGGCTAGGATGATTGTCGCTCATTGCGGCGAGCGGTGTGTCAACGCCCATTGAGCCAATCGGTTCAACGCCAGTTTTTGCCATCTGAAGAACCATTTCGTTGACATCCTCGTAGTTCCATCCGAAAGCACGGTAAAGCCGGTCGCGTTCTTCCTGTGTTGAGACCGGAACCTTTTTGTTCGGAATTTTGAGGGAAGCAAGCTGAACGAGATTCTGGCTGATCCATTCGCCGTAAGGATGCTCCGAAGCGTAATGAGTTTTGATTTCGTCGTTTGTGATGACTTTCTTTGCCTTGGTATCAACCAGAAGCATTTTTCCAGGCATAAGACGAGATTTCTTGACGATTTTGCTCTCAGGAATTTCAAGAACTCCGACTTCCGAGCTGAGAATAAGCATATTGTCGCTTGTGATGTAATATCGGCTTGGGCGAAGGCCGTTTCGGTCGAGGGTAGCACCAAGAACATCGCCGTCACTGAACAAAATTGCGGCAGGGCCATCCCATGGCTCCATCATAGTTGCCCAGTAGTGATAGAAGTCTTTTTTGTCCTGACTGAGCGTGTCCTCGTGCTTCCATGCCTGAGAAATACAGACCATAACTGCAAGCGGCAAGTCCATTCCGTTCATGGCAAGATATTCGAGCGTATTGTCGAGCATTGCCGAGTCAGAGCCAGTCGTATCGACTTCACCTTCGCGGGCAATCATGCGGTCAACATTTCCGCGGATTGTATTGATTTCGCCGTTGTGAGCGATAAAACGGTTAGGATGAGCGCGCTGCCAGCTAGGGTTAGTGTTCGTAGAGAATCGTGAGTGAACGAGAGCAAGTGAAGAGTCATAAAGATCAGACTGCAAATCGAGATAGAAAGTTCGGAGCTGACCGACAAGGAACATTCCCTTGTAAACGATTGTTCGGCTACTCATAGAACAGATGTAAGTTTTTGAGTTAGCAGTGAGCAGTGAGCAGTGAGGAGTTTTTTTGGGGGAAGGCTCCCCCTCGCTCCCAAGTCCTCGCTCCGCTGCGGTCTTGTCCGCTACCCCCTCTACAGGGGCTGCCGCCCCCGTAACGCCCCCGCAATCTCCTTTTTCAAAAGAAAGTCTTGCTTTATAAAGTAATTTGTCGAACTCCAGTCCTTTTTCGCAATTTTCTGGGCGGGCTACGAATCCCTGCCATACTTCTGGCATACAGTCTCTTGCTTTCTGACCCAAAACTTCGGCATTTACAGGCACTTTTCGCCAGCCTATGAATTTAAGATTCTGATTTTTACAAACTGACTCGAATCTTGTTTTTTCTGATTCAAAATTATCTGCAGGGAAGAAGAACATTCCGATTCCATAGTCACGCTCGTCTCCCAAAGATTCTGTTTTTTTGCCAGCCAGGGAAATCTCGCCTTTTTTTGCGGCTTCTTTGAAAAATGCGTGGCTGATTTGGGCTAAGATTCCAACGCCGTCACCAGTTTCGCCAGAGGCGTCTTTGCCTGCGCGGTGCTCAAGTTTTTCGACGATGGAAAGAGTGTTCTCAACGACTTCATGCGATTTCTTTCCGTCAATGCTGACGACCGCTCCGATACCGCATGAATCGTGCTCAAACTGTGGTTCGTAAAGTGTCTTCAATTTTATTTTCTCCTATTCTTCGAACCAAAAATCCCTCCGTGGATTTTTGGTTCTTACGAGAAAATTCTGTTTACCTTGCGGCAAACACAGCAAATGTCGTTGTCTTTGCTGTTTGAATTTTCTCTCTTTGCAGTGTCCCTGCATCCATGCAGGGCAAGTTTCAATTGTAGACAAGCAATAAAAAAGTCGCAGATGATGCCCGTAAAGACACCTTCTGCGACTTCATTGCCGACTTTTTTTGTTTAAAAGCAAAAAGGCCGTAGACTTTACGCCTGAATTTCAAGCAGAAAATCTACGACCTCGTTGCCGTTAATGTAAATATTATGAAAAAATATGCGGAATGTGTCAAGAAGAAAAATCTTCTCTTTGTGATTTTATTTTCAGTTTTTATCCGCGCGCAGAAAAAATAGGGCTTCTTCGTAATCAGTGAGCATCTGTTGCACAAGTTCAGAAATGTTTCCTTCTGTCTTTCCTCGGAGAACGTCTTCCAGTGCCTGACCGGAGTTTTTAAGCTTTTCCATGCAGAGCTGGCGTGCGGCTCCTTTCGTGGCATGGACATAACTTGCTGCCTCTGCCATTTTGCCGCTTGCAATCAGGTTTTCAAGAACCGGCTTTTCAAACTTGTTTTCGCTCAAAAATGAATCTACAAGAATCGAAAGCAAGTCCTCATCGTTGTCAACTAGTTCCAGTGCCGATTGCCTATCGTAGATTTTCATAAAAATCTTCTCCTGCTTTGTTTGTGATTACGAAGCACGGAAGATTTTCGACCTCAACAAGACGAACGGCTTCCATTCCCAAGTCCTCGTAATCCAAAATTTCCTGTGACTTAATGTATTCGCTTGCAATCAGTGCCGCGATTCCGCCTGGAGTTCCAAGATAGAACGCACCGTATTTTTTGCATGAGTCTGTCCAGTTTTTGCTTCGGTTGCCTTTTGCCAGCGTGACTAGGGCTGCCCCCCGGCTCATAAGGCTTTCTGCGTACACATCCATTCTTCCGGCTGTTGTAGGGCCAAAGCTTCCGATGACTTTTCCTTGTGGGGTGCGTGCAGGTCCAGCGTAACAGATTGGGTATTTTGTGCAGTATTCTGGTAGTGTCTTTCCAGCGTCAATCAATTTTTGCCAGCGGGCGTGCGCTGCATCCCGTGCGACAAGAATCTTTCCTGAAAGAAGAATTCGCTCTCCGGGTTTTGCGTTCCCAAGAGAAGAGAGAATTGATTTTATGTCGCCAGTGCTTGTGATTTGTTTTTCTGTGGCATTGTTTTCTGATTTTTCGCTTTTCTCTGCGAATTTAACGGCCTCGCAAAATCCTTCAAGTTCACTTGGATTTGCGACTGTCTTTTCGAGATATAAGCCTTCTTTTGTGAGAATTGCCTTTAAGTTGCGGTGTGCCGAGCATGAAACTCCAAAAGAAATCGGGCAGCTGGCTCCGTGCCGCGGCAGACGAACAACAACCGCGCTCAATGCAAATTTTTTGCCACCGAACTGTGCTCCGTATCCGCTTTCAGCTGCGATTTTCATGGTAAGTTCTTCAAGTTCCCTGTCGCGGAATCCGTATTCATTCGGCTCGTAGGTCATGCCGTCATAAGCTCCCATTGAGGCGAGCTTTAGAGTGAGAAGATTCTGTTCCGGGCTTAATCCGCCGGCTACGATTGCGATTGTGTATGGTGGGCACGCGCTTGTTCCAAAATGTTCAAGCTCTTCTTCCATCAGTTTGGAAAATCGTTCTTTATTGAGAAATGCTTTTGTTCCCTGAATGAAGCTTGTTTTGTTTGATGAACCCCCGCCTTTTGCGCAAAAAACAAAGTTCAGCGAATCTTTTGGTGCTGCTTTTACAAAACTTGGAGCTGGGGCAAGAGATGCTTCCGAGTCAAAAATTGAGATTTGGGCCGGAAGATTGTTTTTTGGGTCGTGCTCTTCGTAAAATGAATCAGGAACAGTTGTAGAAAATCGCAATTTTCGCTCGTCATAAGTCTTTTTGATTCCGGCTGTGATATCTTCATATAAATTGCTTGTTGAAAACTCCCCCTTTTTCCAGCCGAAGACATTTGCGATTCCTGTGTCCTGGCAGAGAGGGTAAAGCCCTTTTGAGGCAACTTGTGCATTTTTGAGCATACATGCGCAGACATAGCGGTCGTTGTCGCTTGCATCTGGTGCAAGGGCGGCTTCTATTATAGAAGAAAGATGCTCATGTGTGAAAGTGAATGAAAGGCGGGAAAAGGCTTTTTCTGCTACACCAGAAAGTGAAGTTTCGTTCGGAATAAAATCAAAATCTGAAAGAGGGTTCGTTTTTTGCATGAAAAAATTATATCAGAATGACAATAATTTCTCTATCTGATATAATAGCTTTATGAATACAAAAAGATTTTCTTTGCTTGCTATTATTTGTGCCGGAGTTTCCGCACTCTTTTCTTTGACTTTAATTTCCTTCAATCCTGACATTTCGCTTGTTGCTCTGCCACTTTCGCTTGTTTTTACGGCAGTTCTTGCGTTCTTTTCAATAAAAAAACTTTTCGCTGAGAATAATCTTGCTTTTATCGCTGTGTTCCGTGCACTTTTGCAGTATCTTCCGTATGTTTTGCTCGTCTCATTCGTTTTCAGACGGGCTGGTGAGAACGGCACTCCATTTGCACTCGATTTAATCTCTGTTCTTCTGTGGATTCTGGCATCTGTGTTGGCTGTCGTTATTCTTCATTTTTTGAACCCAAAGAATATTTCTAAGGTGAGCAAATCCTGGGCAAAT
Organism: Treponema sp.; assembly: GCF_017430385.1. GTDB lineage: Bacteria > Spirochaetota > Spirochaetia > Treponematales > Treponemataceae > Treponema_D. The sequence goes on along the minus strand of NZ_JAFRNB010000168.1, from coordinate 4,076 downwards.
TTTATTGAAGAACAGATGGCTGAGCGCAAGAATCTCAAGAATCATTCTTTTGTAAAATCGACTGTCCGCGAGATCCTTAGCTGGATTGATGCACTCGTTCAGGCCGTGTTCATGGTTCTTCTGCTCAACATTTTCATCGTTCAGTTGTATGAGATTCCTTCCGAGTCGATGGTACCAGAATTCCTTATCAAAGATCGTGTTGTAGTCTTTAAAACACTCAGTGGCCCGAAATTCCCGCTTTCTGATGTCGGTCTTCCTTATCTCAAAAAATTCAATCGTGGTGACATCGTGGTTTTCCGAAATCCTCATTACTCAAATGACCGAAAATCCGAAGTCCGCACATTTATTTCTCAGCTCGTTTACATGTGCACGCTCACAAAAGTCAATCTCAATGTCGATGAGAACGGAAATCAAAAGGCAGATCCTCTCGTAAAGCGTGTTTGCGGTGTTGAAGGGGAGCAGCTTATGATGCAGGACGGAATCTTGTACGCCCGCACAAAAGCCTCTCCTGATTTCAAGCCGGTCGAAGCTGATTCAACTTGGGCAACATGGAATCTAAACGCAGTCAAGCCGAGCCTCAAAAAAGGAATCCATGATTTCCCGCTTTCTGAATCAGATTATGCTGAAATGATTAAGACTGAGGAAGAACGGCGCAACCTCAATATCGAAGAAACTCGCAGTGAATGTAAAAAAATTGCCGCAGCATTCAAATCAAACTACGACAAAATTAAGACCGCCAAAAAAGGCAGCATCACATTTAACGATGAGCAGATGAATATTTATTCTATTTTCATCAACTCAAATTACCTTGCCGCAACTTTGCTCTCGACCGAGAACGGAGCTTCATGGTTCAGTTCTTTCATGACTGACTGGTGCGACAAAAATCCTGATTTCGCAGGTGACTTGTATGCCGAGGCAAATTACCGCCTCAATCTCATGGTCAAGCTTGTTGCCGGAAAAATCATTCTCCGAAACGCAGAGCTTTATATCAAAGGGCTTACCGACGAGGATTTTATGGTTGATTCGCTTCGCAATTCTTACATGAGCGATGCACAGCGGCTTTTCACTTATTGTATGCTCCTTGATCAGCGCAACATGCCAGTTTTCCCTTCAAACGCAGATGACGGCACTCCGCGCTACATTCCAAAAAACTGCTATTTCATGATGGGTGACAACCGCTTTAACTCGCTCGATATGCGTCATTCTTACGAAAGATGGAATACAAAGCTTTCTCCTGCCGATAATTATAGCGTGACATACACAACAGATATGCAGCCGCAATATGTAAACCGCAACAGAATTCTGGGCGGAACATCGTACCGATTCTGGCCAGTTTCTCGGGCTGGAATTCCTGGGTAGTGAGCGACGGCATTAGCCGGCAAAACCTGTGAGACAGGTTTCTTCACTTCGTTACGCACGAGTCTCCGAGCAGCTATGCTGCGAAGGCGGAAAAGTAGGAAACTTATATGTTAGGACGAAAATTTTATTTTTCTTTTTTGATTTTCTTTTTTTGCTTCTCGGTTTTTGCTCAGTCTACCCGGAGTGGTGAGGGCGTTGTTTCCGTTCGCAATGAGCAGGAAGGGTTTGCGCAAGTGACAGAGCATGTTCTTTCCGAGAGCGTTCCGAGCTTGCTTCAAGGAATATGGCAGGGGACAGACAGGCTTGTCATGTTCTCAAATCAGAATGAATTCGCTCTCGTTCTTCGTGTTTTTTATCAGTGGTACAACGACAGGGCAGCCGAGCCAGCTTCTTTTTCAGAGATAAAATCCCGCGACCGGAACAATACGACAAAATCCCCTGCCGAGGATATTCAGATTCAGTATACGACGATCGTTGAGAATCCTTCGCTCACGGCTGGAGTTTACGAGCTTTCGATTAAATATCCACACGAAAAATTTCCTGTCCTTGTTCCGATTTGCATAATCGATGGCAAAATTTACATGGACTTTTTGATTAAGGACAGTGCGGAAGTCACCGATTTGCGGCTTTCTAACTCACTTCCTTCAAATCCAGCAGAAAAATCAAATTCAACAGGATTTTACAGGGCTGCTTCAAACGCAAGCGGAATCACAATTTCTCAGCCGATTTTCAAGAAGGAAGTTCTCTCTTATTTTGTCGGCGATGACGGAGAAATCTATCGAATCCGCTACTGGCTTTCTGAGATGCAGTATTCTTACGCAAAGGCAAGTTTTTCAGACGATGACAAAATTTTTTCCGTGGACAAATATCTCCGGATTGGAAGCAATGTCTATCAGTGCACGACCGGACGAAGCACAAAAATCCGCAACATCCAGAAGTCAACAAAATTTGAAAAAAATGCGGTTTACGACTCTGATGGCGGAATAGTCGCATTCGGGGAGCCTTATCTTGTAAAGGTTCCGGAAGGAAATGACCGCACGGCTTTGGAAACATCTGCATGGTTCTTGGGCACGGTCGAAGAAAACAACAAGCGAAAGCATCATGCTCCAAAACCGCTTTTCCCTGTGACTTTCCCAAAATACCGCTGGAAGGAAATCACTGAGCTTGAACTTTACAATCCTTCAACATGGAACAAGCGGAACCTCGACATTCATAAATAAAATCAAAAAACTGTCAGAAACTTCCAGAAGTCTATTGACAGTTTTTTTTGTTTTTAGTAATATTATATTCGTTGGTGGTCATAGTGAGGTGGTTATACCCGTTCCCGTTCCGAACACGGAAGTCAAGCGCCTCTGCGTCGATGATACTCCTAAACGGGGGAAAGTAGAAAGCTGCCAACTTTTTTTATTTTAAATACACTTTTTATTTTAAACGACATTTCTAATTTTAAGGAAGGCTCTTATGGCACAGTTGACCGGTTCCCAGATTATCATAAATCTCTTGCGGCAGAACGGTATTGATGTCGCCTTTGGTCTCCCCGGCGGAATGATTCTTCCCCTTTACAACGAACTTTTTGTCTCAAATTTCAAGCATGTTCTTGTCCGTCAGGAGCAGGCAGCGGGCTTTATGGCTCAGGGAGTTGCCCGTGTCACAGGAAAGGCCGCAGTCTGCATGGCTACATCCGGCCCTGGTGCTATGAATCTTCTTACGGCTGTTGCTGATGCTAGGAGCGATTCTGTTCCTCTCGTAGCAATAACCGGTCAGGTAAACACAAATCTTATCGGTACGGACGCTTTTCAAGAGGCTGACACATTCGGCCTTTCTTTCCCGATTACAAAACATTCTGTCATGGTAAAAAGCGCGAAGGAACTTCTTACGGCTGTTCCGCTTGCTTTTGCAATTGCCGAGAGCGGTCGTCCTGGTCCTGTCCTTATTGATGTTCCTCGGAATGTTCAGACTGAGCTTTGTGAGGTTCCTTCTGATTTCGACACTTCTTTCAAGCGAATTTATGCAGAATATGTTTCTCATTCAATCCGCAATAAGACAAAAGACGAGGACATTCCTTCCGTAGTTCAGAATATCATCACTTTGCTTTCAAAGGCAAAAAAGCCTGTCTTGTATGTAGGCGGCGGCTGTAATTCTCCGGAAGCTTCAAAAAATATCCGCGAATTCCTTAAGATTTGCGATATTCCTGTCATTTCAAGCCTTATGGGCTTGGGTGTTGTTCGCCGTGATTCTCCTTCTTTCTTGGGCATGGTCGGAATGCACGGAACTTTTGTTTCTGGAAAGGCGGCTTATGAAAGCGACCTCGTGATTGCCGCAGGTTCTCGTTTTGATGACCGCGCGGCAGGCGTTCCGAACGGTTTCTGTCCGAACGCAAAAATAATTCATATTGATATTGATGCCGCTGAAATCAACAAAATCTTGTCGAGCAGCATCAGTTTCGTTTCGGATGCAGCGAGCGCATTTGAAAAAATCAATGAAGCCCTCAAAAAGGCTGATTTGTCCGAGAATAAAAATGCTCGCGCAGACTGGCTTAAATCTTGTATCGAACTCAAAAATAAAGAAAAGATCGAGCTTGAGATGAGCTGTGCGGCCGCTGACTGCTGTGGTGCAAAGACTTGCGGCAAAAAGGGCGGGGCAAATTTCCGAAATCCTCGTGAATTCATTCAGAATCTTCCTTCAAACGAGAATATCATCGTCACGACCGATGTTGG
>NZ_JAFRNB010000167.1 GCF_017430385.1 Treponema sp. | reverse complement strand
ACCAGACATTTTCAATCCGATTGCGCCGCAAAAGAAGCTCGAACTGCTCCTTATTGAGCATGCGGTTCATGTTCTTTCTGGTCGCGGTGCAAGGCTTCCTGCCGGAATCAAACATCTTTTTCAGCTCCTCCTCTTTTAGGAGATACCCCGCATCAGTCACGAATGTTCCTTCAAGGCCTTCCGTAATATCAACGAACGACCGGCTGTCGTGCTCCTTGCCCGGCCGAAAGCAGATTTTGACAATCGTGCCGTCAGCCGTGCAGATTCCCTGCAATTTGAAGCCGAAGAACTCTTTCTTTCGTGGATTTACCCCTGCTCGCCAGTCCTTTCATGACCTTATGGGAGGAGATATAGCGGTTCTCGCAGACTGAGACGGGGGTGGAATCGACATAAAACACATTCTCCGTGCAGTTCAGGCTGTTCAGATAAAGCTGGTATTGGACGAAGGCGATTATGAACCCTACGGCTTTGTTCGTGGCTTTCAGAAAATTCTCGTAGTTCGTGAGAGCAGGAAAATATGAGATGTAATGCTCCATGGCATTTTTATGGAAAGTCTTAAGGTCGCCAGACCTGTCGAAAATGCGGATGAGGTTCAGTGTCACCACATCTGCAATCGTCATCCTTCGCTTAGGCCCACGCCTGCCATAGTAAAGCGAAAGGTTCTTTTTCCCCGCAGAAGTTTCAAGGAACCTATGGATAAAATCGTCAACAATGCAATATAATGTAATCAGGCTGTTTTCAGTCATGGCATTTCTCCGTTATTTTGTTTGTGGTTATTCAAAATTTTACAGAGAATGCCTTTTTTTGTAAATTTATCTAAAACTCGAAATTCGACCTAAAAGTTCAAAAGGAGATTCTGTTTAGCGCTGCATGATGGATTTATGGCTTTTTTCAGAATCGAAATTGCGAACTAAATTTGACACAATCGGAGAGAGGAGAAAATGGATTTTATAAAGAAAGTGATTAAAGGCATTGTAGGCTTTTGGGTTTCGTCTGCGGCTTTGGTAGTGCTTTACTTTGCCGATATGGCTGCGGTTGCTTTTGCATATTCCATTCAAGAGAAGATACCTGTAATCGAAAAAGCGGCAAAGACGCACGGAAGCATAGAATATATTTTGCCAGCCCTTGCTGTTTTTTTGATAAGCCTTGTTTTTGTCAAAATCAACAAGAAGCATTTTCATCTGACGCTCGGAAAAATCATACTGCGCTACATCGCCCTTATGGTTTTTCTTGTGGGGTCGGTGGTTCTTCTTGCTTTTCTTTGCTCTTTTGTCTGGAACTTGATTCCTGAGGACACAAAGACAACGATAATCAATGTTGTTAGTTTGCCGCTTGTATTTCTTACGGTGTTTTCGCACGGCACGTTCTTCTTTGCTGCAATACCGATTATCATAGCGGCATTTGTTTTGTGCCTTGTTGTTCCGCTTTCGCTTATGGCGGGATTTGCCGCTGCTTCGTTCTATGAAAAGAGGTCTCGCATTTTCAAGATTCTTCTAAAGATTGCGGCAGTTGTTTCGCTTGTGCTTTTTGTTGGGCATTTGGTGAAGGTTGGCACTACAATCACGGACGACGACATTTTCAGCCGCCATTACACAACGGAAAAAGACGCAAGATTTTTGGAAAAACTGCACAAAGAGGGCTTCGACTTTGACGGAAAGAAAATGCTTGTCTATCTTGTTCAGCATGATTCGCCAGAGTTCATTCTTGAGCAGGTGATTTCTTACGGCGTTGATGTCAGAAAATACAGCGAGGAATATTTCCGCTACGGAATAAGTTTTGACACGGTTCGTTTTTTGCTTGAGCACGGTGCTGACCCGAATGTAAGGAAAAGTGAGGAATGGCCGCTTCTTTTTTGGGTGCTGAGAGATTACGACACGCTGAAAGTTGCTTTGGAAAAAGGCGCGGACGTGAACGTAAAGTACGCCACAGAGATTGACGAGTACGACAATCGCGAAGAAATGCTTCATTGGTATGATGTGAATATGAATGCTGGTATGTATCTTCTTGCGCGGGAAAAGCACGGAATGGAAAAAGAAACATTCAGAAAAACAATGAATCTTCTTTTGGATTATGGTCTGGATTTGGAGTATAAAGACGAAAGAGGGAATAATCTTCGCGATTATGCAAAGCGTTTTAAGTATGATTTGGGACGCTAAGCGATACGGGCTGTATTGTTCACGGGAAAAGAAAAAGTATGAGTTGTGAAAAGATGAGAAAGATAAAAACAGTTTCTGTGTTCTTGGCTCTTTTGCTTTCTGGGTGCGCAAATGAAGAAGCTGCTCTCGGTGTGCAAGTGTCAAAAAAAGTCGATGATGAAAAGCTGAGTCTTATCGTTTTGTCAAAAAGCGAACGGAATTCCGAGGCGGAGGAACAGGAAAAACTGAAAATGCGATGCAGAATATTCTCCTTGAAAAGATGGAAAATTTTGACGGAATATTAATAGCGACCACAAATCTTGCTGTTAACATGGATGTGGCTTTTGCTTGTGAAAAACTAATTGTATGGTTCGCTGTCTACATAACAAACATCGCCAGATACATCGACCTTGTTGTTCCAGTCATTTTCACTGTTGATGTTTGGATTTTTGTCCCAGCAGACACAATTTGAGTCATCGATATAAACTCGCTTGAAATCCGCATAATTCAAGAATTGTTCAAAAACAGTGTTTTTCTTGAGATATGGCTTCATATCAAAAAGTCTTTTTTCCGAGTTGTCAAAAGTGAGCAGCAATGTAAAATCTTCATTCGGTTTTACGGCAATAATTTTCTTCCGACCAGAAGCAAAATATTTGGCCATTTTTGAGTCAAAACCTTTTGAAAGATAAAAATCAATGGAATTAGGCATGTCTTTAACGCAACGGATCAATTGAGAATAAATCCTGTTTTTTTACAGCAAGTTCCCAGTTTTCCAATAATTCAGTCTGATGGAATGCAGCCCATCCTAAAACCATTTTCAATTGTTTGTTTTGCATTTCTCCTTCAAGGACTTCCAAATCTTTGATAGAAACAAGAACTTCTTCGTCACCATACTTTGCATGAAAATGCGGTGGCATGTGGTCATTCTAATTAATTGAAATTTTGATTCCACGGAACATAGTTATCGTTGGCATACTTACCTCTTGTAGTAATTTTAACATAAATTTCTAGAATTATATAGGTTAAATCTGTTGGTTTTGTTGTTTTTCGGGCAGAAAAAAAATCCGTGCGGTATCTCTTGGAATTGCCACACGGATTGGATTTTGCTACGCAAAATGTTTGGAAGCTTACATGTTTAATTCTTTATAATTTTTTTTAATTCTTTTACAAGTCTAAGGGAACGATTGTTGATTAATTCTGTGGCTTTTGCGATGTATCCAAATGCAAATTTTTTGTATTCGGTTACATCGATACGTTTTGAGCATGTGAAATGGGAGAAAAAAAAGTTTTTATCTGCTTCTGGATGATTGTAATCAATCTCGGAATAATCTTCTAGATAAAAATCACTTATAAAACTACCAAAGTTTTTATTATCAAAGAAGAATTTATTTTTATCATTTTTTAATAATACTTGAAGGTGTTGTAAATTATTATCTTTTTTTTCATATGAATTTGTTGGTGGTAAACTTTGTTTTAAGTTTTTTAGAAAAATATCAAAATAATCTCTCCATGCATTTTTTCCTCTAAAAGAATTTATAGAATTCTGTTTGTCTCCAGCTGGAAGTAAGTAAAAGTTTCCAATTTTTTGATAAGTACGATAAAAGTCATCCCGTAAATGTCTTTCTGAAGTGGTAAAATTAAATGCATTTTCAACGCTTTCTCGATATTTTCGGCTTCCAAAAAGAGTGTTAAATGTGTTTATCGTGTCACCGCTAAAATTTTCAGTTTCTCCATATCCCCTAAGTGTTAGATTTGGAATCTTTTCGTTGTAGAGCAGATAGTCTATTGCATATACAATGTTTGTTCTGTCTCCATCATATTTTGAATCATGCTCGCCAAATGATATGCCATCATATTCTGGATTTCCTGCAATATCCCAAAAAGAGAAATTTGCTAATTCTTCAATATTTCCATGCAAATAGTCATTTTTAAAGGATTCTAAAAGTTTTAGAGCCTTGTCTTTTTTTTCATCTTCTGTCATATCATTTTTCATCCATATATCCAATTATACCACACTCCCCTTGCTTATCAATGTAATCCCATCCTTCAGTTTTCCGACAAATGCCCGCGCGGGATAGTAGCGGCGCGGAGCGTTCCGAACATAGTGAGGAATGGAGCGGTAGCGGAACCGCGGATAGCCCGGATGTAGTTGATTCGCGCCAAATTCTTGCTTTCTGTTTTCATTTTTCCACTTTCAACTTTCCTGCCATTGTCTGAACATGGTCCTGCCAGTCGTTTACAAGCCGTTCTGGGGCGAGCGGTGTCATCCATTGCCCCTGGCTCATCACCCAGTTCAGGACCGGGTAATACTGGTTGCTTGTGAATGTCATAATCGTGCTTCCGTCGGCTTGAGGGGCGAAGGTCTGATCTTCTGCCCATTTGTAGGTGCGTACCCAGTTCAGCGTGATGGGGCTTTCGATTCGGATTCTGAACTCGTAGGTTTCGTCGCCTATGTATCTTCCGAAATTGCCCTTTACCCGATTTGTGTACTCAAAGTCTTCCGGCAGAGTGAAGGTTTCTTCGTGCGAGCGGACATTGCTTATCAGCCAGACATTATAAAACTTGATTTTCTTTCATAAATTGCAATAACAACTTGAAACAACAAATTTGTTAAGCTGTTTTTCTATAAATTTTATCTAACTCAGCTTCAAATAGTTGAGCTGGAGTTTTATAACCCAATATTTTTCTAGGAAGATTGTTCATCCAGTCTT
>NZ_JAFRNB010000166.1 GCF_017430385.1 Treponema sp. | reverse complement strand
TTCTGCCTTGAGGGCCGGGTTGAAGCTGAAGAGGTTCCCTTCGCAGCATAGCTGCTCGGAGAATCGCTCAAAACCTGTCTCACAGGTTTTGCCCGCCACAGGCGGTCGCTCCCTAAGTAGCCGGCTTTTACAGCTGCCTTCATCTCGTCCTGACAGTGGTTGCGAATCTTCGATTCTAGCTGCCGCCCTTAACGCCGTGGAGCTCACATGGAGCGTATCCGATGATGAGTGACGGGCCATTGTAAGCTTCTGCTTCCTGAATGACTTTGAGAGCCTGTGCCGGGTTAGCACCGAGGGCAATCTGTCCGACATATACGTAGCCGTAGCTCATAGCGATTTCAGAGAGTGACTTTTTGCCCATCTCTTTACCGGCAGCTGCGAACTGACAGACTTCACCGATGTTAGAAGCCTTTGATGCCTGTCCGCCTGTATTTCTGGAAGCAAGCTTCCTAGCGTACATCTCTGTATCGAATACCATAAAGGGCGTTCCCCTTCGGGTCAGGCTTTCCGCCCTTCCGCCTTTCGGCTCCATTCCTACACTTCGTTTCGGAACTGCTTCGCAGGGGCTACAATCCTTAACGCTGTTCTAAATAAAAAATTTTTCTTTTTACATTAATACTATAATTTCTCTAAAATTTGTGTTACAGTGTTACGGAAAAAATGCAGACGACAAAAATTAACAATCGCCGCTATCTGGGCAATAAATACAGACTTCTCCCCTTTATTACCGATGTGATTTCGGCGGAGTGCGGTGATTTTGGCACTTTTGCAGATATTTTTGCAGGAACTGGTGCAGTTTCCTCTGCCTACATCGACAAACATCTTATCACAAACGATATTCTCTACAGCAACTATCTCTGCCACCTTACTTGGTTTTCTGATGAGCCATTTGATGAAAATAAGATTGAAAAATACATCTTATATTTCAACAGTGATATTCCCTATCAAGAAAACTATATGACAAAAAATTTTGCGAACACTTACTTTTCAGATAAAGTTTGCTCAAAAATCGGTTTTATCCGTGAATATATTGAAAATGAGTACAATTCAAAGAAAATCAACGACAAGGAACGCGCAATGCTCGTAACTTCCTTGCTCTACGGCTTGGATAAAATCGCGAATACTTGCGGTCATTATGACGCTTACCGAAAAAATGTAGAATTAACCGACGAACTAGTTTTATCCTTGCCAGAACCAAACACGAATCTGCAGCACAATGAGTGTTTCAACTGCGATACAAACGAACTTGTCAAGACAATTTCAGCCGATGTTGTCTACATTGACCCCCCATATAATTCGCGACAGTACAGCGATGCCTATCATCTAGTGGAGAATATCGCCCGCTGGCAAAAACCCGACGTTTTTGGCGTTGCTAGAAAAATGGATAGAACCGCTCTCAAAAGCAAATACTGTACCCGCGCCGCACCGAAAGCCTTTGCGAATTTGATACACGATTTGCAGGCAAAGTACATTGTAGTGTCTTACAACAATATGGCACAGAAAGGCAACGACCGCTCGAACGCCCGCATTTCCGATACGGAGATTTTAAACACTTTGCAGGCAAAAGGCATAGTCAAGACTTTTTCCGAGCAGTTCAAGGCATTCACCACGGGAAAATCAGAACATCTCGATAATGAAGAGAGGCTTTTTGTCTGCAAATGCAAATGAATACGAAATCCGACATTATAAAATCTCCGCTCAACTTTACAGGTGGAAAACACAAACTTCTTCCGCAACTGTTACCATTGTTTCCCGATGATGTTCACACTTTTATCGATTTATTCTGTGGCGGTTGTAATGTCGCTTTGAATGTTACCGCTCAAAAAATAATCTGCAACGACAAGGACGAAAAACTGATTGGCTTGATTTCTTTTTTCAAGCAGACGACTTTTTCTGACTTGCTTCCGAAAATCAAAAAAATCATCGCAGATTTCAATTTGTCCGATTCAAATGCGAACGGCTACGATTTTTACAACTGCAACTCGTCAAGCGGTTTGGGAAATTTCAACAGAAACGGCTTTACTGCCCTGCGCGACAAATTCAATTCGCTGTCGCCTACAGATGAAAATTATTTTTTAATGCTCTATGTGCTGATTGTCTACTCGTTCAACAATCAAATCCGTTTTAATTCGGACGGAGAATTTAATCTTCCTGTCGGCAAGCGCGATTTCAATATCAAAATGCAAAACAAATTGAAATCATTTTTGACCGCTCTTGGAACGCAGAGTATTTATTTTATAAATAAGGATTTTTCCGAAATACCGCCAAGCGAACTGACCGAGCAAGATTTTGTCTACGCCGACCCGCCGTATTTAATCACTTGCGCGACCTACAACGAAAAATCTTGGAACGAAGCGGAAGAAAAACGACTGCTTTCTTACTTAGATGAACTTAATGAAAACAATATCCGTTTCGCGCTTTCAAATGTGCTTTCGACCGACAACAAAACAAACGCAATCTTGCAAGACTGGCTGACCACACACAAAAATTATATATGTCATCACTTGGATTTTTCCTACAGCAATTCAAATTATCATAAAAAAAATATAGCACAAACGGACGAAATTTTGATTACGAATTATTAAAAATAATATTTTATGCGAAAGGAATTCTATCTCTCTTTGTAATCTTGAAATAATCAGTATTCGTTTCAAATAAGACAAGGCATTGCCCAGATGGATTTATCGTGCTTTTATACAGAATTCCATCAATTTGGATGTCGGCAGTTTTTCGTAGTTGTGTACAACATTGCGCAATAAAGTTAGGAACTAAATATTCTTTTGGACGAGGTGACGGATTTTTTAATGGGTATTTACAGAATTCAAAAACAGGACACTCCCTGTCACGAATATCCAAAACATAAAGTGGTCTTTTTGTTGTGATTTGTATGTATTGTAATTCTTGTTCTTCTTTTTCCTCTGTAGTTGGTTTCAATTCCTTTTGAATTGTCTCTATTGATTCTCCTAAGTAATATGCAGGGCTTCCCGCAGGATTAAAGCGTTCTGTGTGGGTGCAATATGCAGGAGCTTTCATCATTTCATCATCTGTAAATACAATTTCATTTTTTGAGTGTTTTCTTCCATGCAAGAATGTTGCCCCATTGGGTATTCTTGTAAGATTTTTTGCAAGAGATGTGCGCAATTCATTTAATATGGCTTTTGCAATACCGTTTTCCAACGCAGTATAAGGCTGAGTTTTTAAAGTTTCCAACAGTTCTTGAACATCTTGGCGAGAAATATTTTTAAATAATTCTGGAAGTCCATAAATATCTTTGATTACGGAAGAACAAATAGTTTCGTTTTCATTTTTCCACTCTAAATCACCATCTCCATCTAATTCTGGAGAAAAGGAATCGTCAAGAATTTCTGTATAAAGTCCTTGATACGCATTTGAAAAATTTCTCTCATAATAAAATAATACAGGCAGTTGATTTCTCACCACAGACAAAGAATCTATAAAAGAAAAAGATGATTGAAGCGATGAAAAATAATCGATGAATGACTTGTTAAAGCCCATTAGCATTTTTGCTTGTTCAGATAGTTCTGCAATTCCCGATATGGCTACTTGATTAGCATGTGGCAGTGTTAGTTCCAATGCCCCATTTAATGCAGAGAAATCATAAACACCTAAAAGCTTTTGAAGGTTTTGTTGTGCAATCCCAATATTTTTGAAAGGAGCTTGTATTGATTCAAGCCGATTAACAAAATCAATTGTGGGTTGCAGTGTACGAGTTGCCGCAGTCATATAATCGGGAATTTTGGGCATTAGTTTTGTATATGCAGAAAAAGAATCTATTGCTTTTGAAAAACGGTTGTATTCTGAAAAAATATCATCATATTTGCTCATAAACAAATAGTCCTTATTTCAATAAAGCAATTTTTTCTTTCAAATCCGCATACCATTCTTTTGGAGCAAGCGGACTTTCTTGCAACTCATGGAACAGTCTGTATAATTGCGGATATTTTACGCCTTTTTGCAGAATTGCAATCAACAGTTCATTTTCAAGTGGTGTTATCATCATTCCGTTTATGACTTCTTCGCCGTTGCGCCCGCCGTAATATTCCATTTTTCTGCGATTGCGGAAGTCTGAAATGACATTGATGTGCAGGAAGTTTGTAATGAAAACACAATAAGAATCTAAGTCTTTATGAGCAAGCATATATTCACCCAAATGCCTTGAAACTGGCTCCATTTCCATTCTTCGCTGGTTTGTTGAATCTGCTAAAGTTGCTTCAATTAAGAGAGTGTGTTTCGGATAACCGTTTTCTGCTTCGTATTGGAAAACTAAGTCTGCTTCGCCACCGCCCGCGTGAGTTTTTGGAAGCAAATCGGCTTCAAGCGACAAGTTCATAAAAGAAAGAATATCGCCTTTGCGTTCACTGATTTTGTACCACGCAATTCCCAAAATGTACTCAAAAATTGTCGGAATATCCGCATCATCTGTAACAAGTTCTTGAATTTCTTTATCCGCCCGCTTGCTGATAAGTTGCAGAATGTAAATAAGTTGCGTGTCGGAAAACTTTTCGTCAATAAGTTTGTTGAATCGTTCGGTTCGCTCGTCAGCGACAAACTGTTTGATGTCGGCAATTTGTGAAAACGATGTTTTGTTGTCCTTGTTGATTGCTTTGAGTAATTTTGCTTCATCGAGTTTCAAGAATGGTGAAATTTCTTCAAGCGTTTGCAGTTCTGCAACTTTGTCTGATTTTTCAAATGCGAGATTATAAAATTCATCGGTCAAAAGTGAAAAATAATACTTCGGAATGACATCGAATTTAACTTGCTCATCAGCAAAAAGTAATGTATCTGAGATTTTAAGATAACGGCGGTTCAAGTCAAAATAATCTTCTAAAGTCTTCTTTATTTTTATAAGGTGCATTGTCTTAAAAAATACAGTTTTAAACTCAACTTCATCGCCAAGATTTGAAAACATATTCGCAAGCTGCAAGTGTGTAAGAGGTGATTTCTTGATTGAAGCACTTGAAGATGTTTTGAACAAAAATTTTCTCCAATGCGTTTTTACATTGCCAATGTCAGAAGCTTCATAAAGATTCAAAATCTCTTTAGTCGAATTATCACCATCGAAATAAACTACTTTAATAGCGTTGTACAACGGTAGATAAGCCCTATCGTAATTTTTGCTTTTGCGGTTCAGCCCGACTCTGCAAAAAGTTTCTTCTGTAACAATTTTCTCTGATATAAAAAAGTCCAAAGCATCTTTGTAGTTCTGCTGTTGCATAAAGATTTCCGTGACAATATCGTCTACGCTTATACCTTTTCCACGAAAATCATACAATTTGCTTTCAATAAATTTGGTTGTTTCACGACTTATGCAGAGTGGAAACAGATACATGAACTCTTCTTTGTTTAGGTAATTGAAATTTTTAAGCAGCCGAGCAAGCAAAACAAACGGACGAATTCCAGTATCTTTATCAATTGCTATGTAAGTTTTGAGGAGTTGCTGAAAGTAGATAAAACTATCTTTCGGAATTTGCAAGAAATTGTCGCTTGAAAAATCTCCATTTTTTGAAATTTCTAGCAGTTTCTTTCCAACATCAGTCAAACGGCGGTTGTCGTCGATTAATCCGATGTCACGCATTCCAGATGTTTTCTGCCGTGCATCCTTTGCTTTGCGCGGAGCTTCACCGTCTTTTAAAAATCCCCTTTCCTTGATAAAATTGTAGTATGCCTCTTGAACGCTCTCGTTACTTTCCCATTTTTCATTCGTATATTCGGGCTTTTGCCAAAATTGATTGAGTAGATCCAATTGCTGCTCAATCTTCTGATTGAAATTCTGCATACGGAAACTCGTCGTTCCCAAACTATAATAAAATGATTTAAAGGCGATGTTTTCTTCTGACATATTTTTATTTTAACATAAAAATATCTTTTAATACACATTAAACAAAAACGCCCCCTGCAAGGAAAAATCTCCTCACAAGGGGCGTTCACGTCACCTATGATTTTGCGTTAGCAAAATCGAATCCGTGTGACATCTTATTTATACAACTCAACCAGCTTCTGCAAGTGTACGAATCTGTCCTTAGCAGCCTGCTCGTTCCTGTCGAAGAGAACCTTAGCTCGCTCCGGGAACTTGCGTGTAAGAGCTGAGTATCGAGTCTCGTTGTTCAAGAATGCCTGGTAAGTTCCGTCGCCTTCTTTTGAA
>NZ_JAFRNB010000165.1 GCF_017430385.1 Treponema sp. | reverse complement strand
GGCCGCTATGATGACGCTGCCGTATTCCGCTGCCCGAATCAAAAATGGTTCGCGCTTATCATGAATATAACCTACAAAAATTTGGGTTTTGAAAATGATGAAAATGTATTTGTCGTGAACTTGAAGGCTGACAAAGAGCACATAAATGAAATCATCGACAAAAAATCAATTTTTCCTGCCTATCACATGAACAAAAAATACTGGATAACGGTTCTTCTGACCAGTGTGACGGATTTCGACAGGCTCTGCTCTCTTACAAAACGGAGTTTTGAACTGGTAAACGGAAAAAAGTAACAAAGTCACAGAAGAAACTGAAACCTCTGTGATAAAATTGAATTATATTTACAGGTCATTTCGAATATGCGCAGTGACCGAAAGGAGATCAACATGAAAAGATTTTTGATTGCAATCGCACTTCTTGCGCTTTCGTCGCTTACATTCGCACAAAAAGCAGGCGAGAAAATCACATTCACGGCCACTGACTTGAAGGGCGCGCCTGTCACAAGCGATATTTTTGCTAAAAACAAAGTGACAATGCTGAACATCTGGGGTACATTCTGCGGCCCATGTATCCGTGAAATGCCAGATCTTGCAAAACTAAACGAGGCGAACAAAAGCAATGGCGTTGAGGTTGTCGGAATTGTGATTGATATTCTTGATCGCAAGGGAAATGTCGATCCCCGCGTAAAATCAAGCGGCGAGGCAATAATCGCTCAGACCGGTGCGAATTACACTCACATAATTCCGTCAAAAGAAATGTTCAGCGGAGTTCTCCGGGGCGTTCAGGCTGTTCCGACGACAATTTTCGTTGACTCAAACGGCAAGCAAATTGGCGAAGCTTATCTTGGCTCTCGAAGTCAAAAAGACTGGCAGAAAATCATCGACGAGATTTTAAAGAAATGAAACTGACCGACAAACACCGGAAAATCATCGCAATACTTTCTCTTTGTGCTGGAATCGCATTCGTGATTGCGGGCATTTTCCGTGGTGAAGCCGAGACTGTCTTTAACAAAGCCACCCGAATCTGTATGGAGTGCATCGGAATCGGGTAAAATTATTTTATGGCAGCCAAATCTAAACTAAAAAAACACAGTCGAATCCGTCTCATAATTCAGGCTTGTTTTGCCGCGCTTTCAAACGGTTACATCAAAGGCTTTGCGAACGGCCAGATTTTTGAAGGCAGCTCCAAATTCATCTGCGTTCCAGGAATGAACTGCTATTCATGCCCTGGTGCGCTTGGTGCTTGTCCGATTGGCTCATTGCAGGCAACGCTTAATGCCCGCGAGTACAAAATCTCAATGTACGTTGTGGGGCTTCTTGTTATTTTCGGAACGTTGCTCGGAAGGTTCGTGTGCGGTTTTCTCTGTCCGTTCGGGCTGATTCAGGATTTGCTTTTTAAGATTCCATTTGTCAAAAAAATCCGCAGTCTGCCCGGTGAAAAAGGTTTGCGTCATCTCAGGTTCCTTTTCCTCGGCGTTTTTGTGATTCTGCTTCCGATGTTCGTGATTGACATCACAGGCCTTGGCGAACCGTGGTTCTGCAAGTGGATTTGCCCGGTGGGAACGCTTGAAGGCGGGATTCCTCTAGTTCTTCTTAACAATGCTATGCGGGGAGCCGCTGGATTTATCTTCCGCTGGAAGCTTGCTATCCTTTTGGTCACGATTCTTTCTTCTATTATAATATACCGCCCTTTTTGCCGTTACATTTGCCCGCTCGGAGCGATTTATGGAATTTTCAACAAAATTTCTTTCTATCGATTTAAAATCGACTCCGAAAAATGCACGAAATGCGGAGCCTGTCAGAAAATCTGCAAGCTCGATATTCCTGTTTGGGAAAATCCCAACAGCATGGACTGCATCCGCTGCGGAGACTGCAAGGCCGCTTGTCCCCATGGGGCGATAAAAATTTCCGACATCAAAAAGGAAATGATTAAAAAATATTGATTTGAGACTCATTCTCATATTGACATTTTTGTTAGTTTGGTGTAATTTGACACTCGTTCTCAAATTGGTGCCTTCACCAATTTTTGGGCGGAGTTTTAATGAGACATTTTTACAAGGGACAGAAAGAAAAGGTTTCGCTTTTGCTTGCGGTAATGCTTGCAGCGTCACTTTGTCTTTCTGTCTTTTTTGTTTCTCATCACATTGAGCACAATCATGAGGATGAAGATTGTCAGGTTTGCGCCATTTTGCAAATCGCCAAGGCAAATTTCCAGAACCTCAATCTGGGTGTTTCTCTCTCCGTTCAGGTTCAGAACTTCTCTTTAATTCCATTCTCTTTTGTACTGGTTCTTTCTTTCATAGTTTTTGCAACTCCTGTAACAGAAAAAATCAAACTCAACAATTGAATTCCTTTTTTACAATAATATTCGCGCCCGCCGTGTAGCAGTGGCGAAGCCAGTCGAAAGCTAAAGCTTTCGACCGAGGGCTACTGAGCTGCGGAAGGGCGTAGGAAGTAAAATTGCGCTAAAAAAAAGGAATGAAGTATGAATAAAACTCAGAAAAAGCCTGTCGTGCTGATTACGGGCTATCTTGGTTCGGGCAAAACTACGCTCTTGAACAATCTTTTGAAACAGGAAACCCGCCGTGTGGCTTTGATTGTAAATGATATGGGTTCAATCAATGTTGATGCCGAAATCCTCAAAAAAGAGGGGGCAAATGTTGCTGAGTGCCCCATGTACGAGCTTCAGAACGGATGTATCTGCTGCACTCTTCGTGATGAATTCATACAGCAGCTTGAAAAGATTTCTGAAATTGATTCGGTTGAGGTTGTTTTTGTTGAGGCTTCGGGAATCAGTGATCCTGGTGCTGTTTCAGCAAGTTTTTTGGCTTATGAAGACGAAAATCCCGACACAAATGTTTATCTGACTTCGGTTGTCACTGTCGTTGACGCTGACCGAATTTATCGGGAATTTTTGTCTGACCTTATCAAGCGTAAGGAAAATGACCAGGTTGACGAGAACAATCTTTCAAATCAGGAAATTTCTACGCTGATTGTCGATCAGATTGAATTCTGTAATTTTATCATCCTGAACAAATGTGACTTGCTCAATGAGACTCAGCTTGCCGAAGTTCATTCGATTGTCTGTCAGTTCCAGCCGCGTGCGCCGATTTTCCACAGCGTAAACGGTTCTATTGAACTTTCAAAAATCGTAACTAGTGAGCCTTTTGACTTTGAGCAGATTGACTCGTCTTCGGCTATCCAGAAGGCAATCAACTCGCTTGAAGGCACAAAGGGATGCACCGATGAGTACGGAATCACTTCTTTTGTTTATGAGGAAAGACGACCTTTTAATCGCGAAAAATTCTTGAATTTCGTGAATGAAAATTATCCGAAGTCGTTGATTCGTGCGAAGGGATATATCTGGTTCAGCGATGCCGACCAGGATGTGCAGCTTTTCGAGCAGGCCGGGCGAAATTCTTCGGTGATGGAAGTTTCTTACTGGGTGGATGCGCTTGTTGACGAGCAGAAGAATGAAATTCTGGCAAATAACCCGGACATGAAAGAAAACTGGGATTCAGAATTCGGAGACAGAGAGAATCAGATTGTATTTATCGGAAAAGGCTACGATCAGGCGGAAATCAAGTCTGCGCTGGAAAAATGCTTGGACGAAAAGGCAATCGCTTAAATGTGGAGGTGAAAAAATGAAAAAAAATAAATTTTTTGCAATTGCGGGCATTTTGCTTGCACTTGGATGTGGTTCAGTTTTTGCAAAAAAAGCTGATTCCAGCGCGAAAAAACTTAAAGTCGTAACAACGATTTTCCCGGAATACGACTGGGCAAGAGAGGTCATCGGAGAGAATGCCGGCAATGTGGAGCTTACGCTTCTTTTGAATAACGGCGTTGACCTGCACAGCTATTCGCCGAGCGTAAAGGACATCGCGAAGATTTCTGAGGCGGACATTTTTGTTTATGTCGGTGGCGAGAGCGATGAATGGGTCGATGAGGTTTTGAAAAATGCCAAAAACCCGAGCATGAAGGTTATCAATCTTGTTGAGGTTTTGGGTGATAAGGTTAAGGCCGAGGAAGTCGTTGAGGGAATGGAGCATGAGCACCACCACGAACATGGTCACGACGAGCACGGACATGAACATCACCATGATGCGCATGCTCATGGAAAAGAAGTTAAAACTTTTGACGATCATGATGTAAAAGACCGAAGCCTTTCTGACTGGGCTGGCGAATGGCAGTCTCCATATCCATTTGTTCTTGACGGAAGTCTTGATGAAGCCTGGGAAGAAAAAGCTGAGGACGGAAAAAAGACAGCTGCAGAATACAAAGAGTATTACAAAACTGGCTATAAAACTGACATTGCTTCTGTATCAATCAAAGGTGACAAAATCACATATAAATATGACAACGGAAAGACTGTCAGCGCAAAATACAAATATGTGGGCTACTTTATCCAGCTTTGGTCTGGCGGAACAAAAGGTGCAATGTATCGTTTTGAGCGAATTGATAAGAAATCTGCCGCTCCGAAATTTATCGAAATTAATGACCATATGATTGAGTCAGCTCCGGCCGCACACTTCCATTTGAGAATGAGCAACACTAGCTTTGACGCAATCGAGGATCCTGAGAAATATTGGCCAACTTTCTTCCCTGCTTCAATGACTGCACATGAAATCGGTGAGCATCTTTCTGGCCATGGTCATCATCATGAGGATGCTCATGAACATCACCATGATGACGATGATGAACATGACGAGCATCATCACCACGAAGAAGAGGAAAAAGATGAGCATGTCTGGCTTTCTTTGAGATTTGCAAAAACTTTGTGTGGTGCAATTGCCGATGCTCTCTGCGAAAAAGATGCAGCTAATGCCGCTGTATACCAGAAAAATCTTGCTTCTTATACAGCAAAACTTGATGCCTTGGATGCAAAATATGTTGCCGCTGTAAAAGCTGGAAACAAAAACGTTCTTCTTTTTGGAGACCGTTTCCCATTCCGCTACATGACAGAAGATTACGGCTTGAAATATTATGCTGCATTCACTGGTTGTTCTGCAGAAAGCGAAGCCAGCTTCAACACAATCGTATTCCTTTCTGAAAAAGTTAATGAACTTAACTTGCAGAGAGTTTGCAAAATTGAAAGCGGAAACGGCAAAATCGCCAAGACTGTAATTTCAAACAGCAAAAACAGAAAAGCTAAAGTAGTGACATTCGATTCTCTCCAGTCAACAACTAAAAGACAGATCAAGAAGGGTGCAACTTACCTGAAAGTTATGGAAAGCAACCTTGATGTTCTCAAAGAAGCTTTGAACTAAAAAGAAAATCCAATTGATTTAAAAAGTTAAGGGGCTGTCCGGCTGGGCAGTCCTTTTTTTTCGCCTTGCGGCGCACTAATGCTATAGCATTAGTGTAGTTGACCAGACTACACTAATCCGATTTTTATCGCTTCGCTCAAAAATCGGATTAGTAAAAGTTCTTGCAACAAAGATAAAAACGAGGAGAAAATCTATGAAAAAACTTGCTGTTTTGTTTTTGTCCGTTTTTTCTGCATCTGTTTTGTTTGCAAACGACAAAAATACTGTCACCAGTTCCCATAGTAAACGCGAAAAAATTGTTACACCGCGTACTGAAGTCTTAGAGCAATATACAGAAAAGCTCGATGCGGGCAGCTACATTGCAATTCCATTTGCTGTTCATACAAACAAATACCAAGTTTGTAGATATTCATGCCTCAAGTGATGGAAACAGCGTAAAGTATGTGGCTACAAATCGAGAATGTCTTAACGAATACAAACAAGGCAAAGAACTGCGCGGATATTACATCGATACTGGCAAAAGTTTTACCCTTAGACTCGCAACTCCTGATGAAAATGGTGAATATAGTGGAAAAAATTACTTACAAGCGGGAACTTATTATCTAGTAGTGGTTGACGAAACTGGCGGACTTTTTTCTCATAAGCAAAGCAATATCTCGTACACGATTACACGCGAATATGACGATATTTCATGGGGTGATGTAAAAGCTGACCCGTTGGAATCAGAAATCTGCGAGCTTTCTGATTCGATTTATTCACGATATATTACTGATTTTGCTTCATCTGGTGATTTCAAAAGCCTGCATGATGCGGTCTTCCCAGCTAATATGCTTGGACACGAGAAAATGGACAGTTTCACTATTTCTACGGGCAAAACTGATTATACTGTAAAAGTAAAACCGTATGCAGGGGCCGGAAATACTGTCAATCTTGTGTTTTATCAGCAGGATAAAAAAGGAGTTTTGCAGGAAGTTCAATCTGTAGAAGTTAACGCGATTGACCAGCGTTTTGCTATTCTTGATTTTGATTGTGATGGAATCCCAGAAATCATTTCAAGTAATGACGGGCCTCACTTTGATTTTGTAAAATGGAATGCTAAGGCAAAAAAATTTGAGCGTACTTCATATTTCAAGGATTATGAAGGTGCTAATCCTATGTTCTCAGAGGAAAAAAAGCTTGTTGTTACATGCGACGGGGATGCAATGATTGGTGGCGGTTCTGGTTATACAGATAGAGTTGTTATAGATTTAATCTCGTTTTATCGTATTGAAAAAGGTACGCTGAAAAAGCTCTATGATTTTAAAAGAACAAAAGATACCTACGAATACGAAGATTCTTTTTCGGGTGTTGATTCTGAAAATTACGGTGAGAGTGGTGTTAAATTCGTTTTCAACGATGGGAAAAAAACAAAAATCGAAATTTTTGTTCCTGAAAATTTGAGCAATTTGCAAACGTCAGAAAAACAGACGATTTTGAAACAACTCAAAGATTTGCAAACTGCAATCCAAAAGATTCAGAAATAAAAAGAAAGGGCTGTCCGATTGGGCAGCCCTTTAAACAAAAAATCCCCACATGGATGTGGGGTAAAAGCCGAGAGAAAAAATTCTGTTTGCCGATAGGTGAACAGAATTTTCTCGTATGAATCCAAAAATCCACGGATGGATTTTTGGTTCACTACATCAATTCTTCAATATCAATCTCTCCGGCGACACATGGAACTGCGATCTGCCAGTTTTCGAGAACCTGCGGGTGGATTTCACCGAAGATTCCGACCTGCTTGCCTTTGACGATGATTGCTGCCTGACGGCCTGGGATAAAGCGCGGGTCGTTTGCTTCTTTGACCTCATATTTGTGATCGAGGAAGTAAAGGATAGAGGCGACCTCAGAAGCCAAGTCGTTGAAGTTTGCGTTATTTGCTGCAGTCATGAATCCGAGTGACTGGATTGTTTTTGTTCCAGTGTTTTCGCTATCGTCCAGGAATGCAACTTTACCAATCTCAAAAATCTTGTG
>NZ_JAFRNB010000164.1 GCF_017430385.1 Treponema sp. | reverse complement strand
GGACGTGCTCAAGGAATACCGCACGAAAGGTCCGCTCACCACAACGATTCTGGGAATTGTCGCCATGGATGATGCGGTCGCGCTCATTTTGTATGCAATCGCAGCCACAATATCTGCCCCTCTTCTCGGCGGTCATACAGTTTCCTTTTTAAGCCAGCTGGGAGCTATCGCTTATGACATTTTTGGCTCGGTCGCGCTCGGCATTGGATTCGGCTTTATTCTCAATCTTATCCTCAAAAACATAATGAACAACGATGGCCGCGTTCTGGGATTCTCGCTGGGAACACTCTTTCTCTGCACGGGAGTTTGCAACGCTCTCGGCCTGGACAACATTCTTTCGGCAATGTTCATCGGCTTTTTCATGACAAACTTTGCCGCCAAAAAAACTAACTCAATGTTCAAGCTTGTCGAGCGCTTTACGCCGCCAATTTATGTGCTTTTCTTCGTCACTGTCGGCGCAAAACTCAACATCTGGATTGTAACGCCCTTCATCGCAATCATCGCGCTTTTGTATGTAAGCGGCAGAACAATCGGAAAAACAATCGGAAGCCGGCTCGGAGCAAGATTGACAGGAGCACCAGAAAGCGTGCGAAAATATCTTCCTTACTGCCTTTTGAGCCAAGCAGGAGTAGCAATCGGTTTGAGTATCGCCGCCGGAAATGACTTTCAGGATTCTGTCGGCCCGCAAATCATGCTCATCATCACCGCCACAACATTCATCGTGCAAATTTTGGGCCCAATCTGCGTAAAATACGGAGTCACAAAGGCTGGGGAAGTTGGGCTTAATGTCACCGCTGAGGATTTGATGAAAAACGCAAAGGTCAGCGACATCGCAATCAAAGGCCATGTCATCTGCCGCCCGGAAAGCTACACAATCGTGGGCGACACGGAAACAGTCGGCGAAATAATCCGAAGCTTCACACACCATGAAAACACAAATTACGAAGTGCGCGGAAGTGAAGGCGAACACAAAGGAAAACTCGTCGGCCAGATTTCAATCGACCACCTCAAAGAAGCAATGCAAATCGGCGAAATGGGCGAAACTCTTCTCGCAATGGACCTGATGGAAAAGCCAAAAGTCACCTGCTCGCTCGACACCCCGCTCCCGGAAGCATACCAGCTCTTCACTGACTACGACACAGAGGCAATCTGCGTGACCAACGAAGAGCATGAAACGCTCGGAATGCTCGAAAAATTCGCGGTAGACCATTACATCCACTCGCGAATCGTAGAGCTGGAGCATAAACTGGCAAAAATGGAAGGTTAAAAAGTTAGCAGGCAGCAGTGAACAATTATCAGTTGGGCACTACCTGCTTCGCAGGTCGGGTGTTTCGCAATTACGCTAACGCTCCAGCCCCTCACTCACTCGCCTATGCTCGTTCAGCTCGTGGCCACCTTCGGTGTTGCTACACCCCCTAGTGCGTTCACAATCCGTTCCATATTTTCGGATTTGGATGCACTGTGTTCCATTTTGACTTCGATATCGCACAAATCTTCGTATATTTTCTGGCGTTCTATGTAGAAATCGTGAAAAATTGCCCGGACTTCTTTTACATTTGCAGGATTTTTGTTCGCGATGTACGCCGGGAGATTCTTCATCTTGCCGTCCGAATCGTATTTGATTTCCCAGACAATGCGGTTTGCGGCAGTTTTTTCATCAGCATTGAGGAAGACAAAAGTTCCGAGTTTGTGAAGAACTTCAAGGGCAGCTGGATTGTTGCAGATTCCACCACCAGTCGCAATCACAGCTTTATTAATAGAAGAAAGTTTATCGGCGAGTTTTTCACAGGCCAGTTTTTCGGCTTCAAGAAAGGCTTCCTTGCCCTGCTCCGTGTAAATCTGGCGCGGATTTTTGCCAGTCAGGACAGTGACTTCATCATCAGTATCAAAAAAAGGACAGTCAAAATGCTTTGCGAGCAACTTACCCTGTGTAGACTTTCCGCAATGCTTGATTCCCAAAAGAATAATCGAACTCATAAAAAATATTATAGTTTTTCCTCTGAAAAAATGATAGAATCTTTGCCATGAATTTGTACGCGCTTTTAGGAATTTCTTTCATTCCGGCGGCACTTTTTTTCGTGCTCGCAGTTATTCTCAATAAAGAACTCAAAATCCGATACTGCCTCATAGCCGGGGTTCTCGCACTACTCACCGTGATTCCGACATCAGTGATTCAGTTTTACGTCCTAAGCCTGCCAATTTTCACAGGCTACACATTCGCTTCGGTCATGATAACCGCAATTTTGTTCAACGGCCTCATCGAAGAAGCCATGAAAATGCTTTTTTTGTGCCTCGTTCCGCAAAAAAAACAAATTTTAAGCACATTTTTCTGCTGCGTATTGCTTTACGGCCTCACAGTCGGCGGATTCGAATCAGTAATCTACATCATCAAAAAATTTCAGGAAATCCAGGGACAGGGCGGCAAAGAAATCGTCGTTCACCTTCTTGTTGACAGAATCTTCACAGCACAGGCGATTCATGTATTCTGTGCAGGCTTGAGCGGACTTTACATCTGGAACTTCCGCCGTCACAAAAAGAACATCATGCCATTCATTTACGCCGTGCTCCTCCACGGAATCTACAATTTCTTCGCAAGCTTCAATTCGATTTACCACTGGCTTGCAATCGTAGCAATACTGTTCGCCGCCGTAGAATGTAGAATTTTTTATCTAGCAGCTATTGACAAAAATAAAACTACAGTGTAGAATACACGAACATTGCGACGCTGGGTAGAGCAGTTGGCAGCTCGTCGGGCTCATAACCCGGAGGCCGTAGGTTCGAGTCCTACCCCAGCTAAAGAAAAATCTCCTGTAAGCGCAGGAGATTTTTTATTTTAAAACATAATGATTTAAAAGCCTGTATGGACTCGAAGCGAAATGAACGTGCCGAGCAGTGGCGCAGGCAAAACCGCATGGATGCGGTTTTAGTGAATGCAGCCGCCGTGAAAGGAGCACACACGATGTGTGCGACTGTAACGGCGAGTCCTACCTCAGCTAAAGTTAATCCACTCCAAGCGAGTGGATTTTTTTTGTTTTAAGCGATTATTCTATTATCATGTATCACGAAAATCTCAAACAAAGCGAGCAGCAGCAAAATTGTGAGTACAACGAATTTCTTAATTCTAACTCGGTTTTAACTCGGTAAACCGAATTAAAAAATTAATTTAACTCGACAAGACGAGTTAAACTGCATTATAATTGAATTAATAAGAAATGAGCGTCGAGTTAATGTAGATCGATTAAGCGATGTTGTACACCTCAATAAGATACGTACAAATGCTGCAATAGAAAATCTGGTTGAAGCAGGCCTTGTAGAAGCAATCGGTAATGGAGCAAACCGCTCTTACATTTTAAGTTCTAAAGTTTACAAGCAGAATAATGAAAGCGCAAAATATGTCAGACAGACATTGATGCTGTTCGTTATCCAGAACTTATTATTAAGCTTGCAAAACAGCAGGATGGAATTATTACAAAAGAAGATGTAATGAATTTGCTCAAAATTACAAGCGATCAGGCTTACTCTCAAATCAAAAAACTAATGGCCGAAGACAAGCTTGTTCAGAATCAAAAAGGTAAATATGCAAATTACAAATTAAAGGATTAAGTTTCAAAGACCTTTTATAGGCCATTTGAATCGAATAATGTTATAATAGAGTAATCACCAAAAAAAGGACATCATCATGGCAAAATCAAAATTCCCAAAATCTACTGCCATCGATATTCTTGATAATTCATACTTATCTGCGAGTTTGCAAGGCAAACTCGTTAAGCACGCGATAGCGTGCGACGGACGCAGCCTGCGAACTTTGGGGACACATTCCCGCTGCAGATTACCGAAAAATCTTTACAGGACTTATCTTCTTAAAATACATCTCAACCGCATTCGAAAAGAAATGGAAGATTGTAAAATGAACTTGAAATAGTAAAAATAAAAACACCCATACAAATGGAAATTTGTTAATATGTTTTTCACCACAAAAACCAAAATTAACAAAGGAGAACCATAAGTATGGGCTTAAATCATGTTACTTT
>NZ_JAFRNB010000163.1 GCF_017430385.1 Treponema sp. | reverse complement strand
GGCCGCTATTTCTACATTAACGACAATGGCACAATCTGGAACCCTGGCTGGTCTCCAGTTAAGACTGAACTTGATTCTTACGAATGTCGTCACGGTATGGGCTACACAGTCATTACCGGCAAAAAGAACGGCCTCAAGGCAGAAGTCACATTCTTTGTTCCACAAGACTACGACGGCGAAGTTCAGCAGGTTGTTTTGACCAACGAAAGTTCATCTGCAAAGACTTTCAAATTCTGGTCATTCGCTGAATGGTGTCTCTGGGACGCTCAGGACGACTGCACAAACTTCCAGCGCAACTTCTCAACAGGCCGCGTTGAAATCAAAGATTCAGTTATCTATCACAAAACAGAATATCGTGACCGCCGAAATCACTACGCTTTCTACTCAGTAAACGACAAGATTGACGGCTACGACACAGACCGCGACACTTTCATCGGCTTGTACAATGGATTCAACAATCCTCAGCAGGTTTTGGACGGAAAGTGCGGAAACTCCCTCGCTGACGGCTGGTCTCCAATCGCCTCACACTACAAGGAAATCACTCTCAAAGCAGGCGAATCAAAAACTCTGGTATTCGTTCTCGGCTATGTTGAGATGCCAGTCGAAAAGAAATTCGAGGCAGACGGCAAGACAATTAACAAGGAAAAAGCCCTTGCAATGATTGAAAAATACAACACTCCAGAAAAGTTCGCAGCTGGTATGGCAGAACTCCGCGCTTACTGGGACAAGCTCCTCGGAATCCTCAACGTAAACACACCAGAAGACAAAGTAAACCGCATGGTAAACATCTGGAACCAGTATCAGTGTATGGTTACTTTCAACCTTTCTCGCTCTGCTTCATATTTCGAATCAGGCATTGGCCGTGGCATGGGCTTCCGAGATTCAAACCAGGATATTTTGGGCTTTGTTCACCAGATTCCAGACCGCGCACGAGAGCGCCTTATCGACATTGCTTCTACTCAGCTTGAGGACGGCGGATGCTACCATCAGTACCAGCCACTCACAAAGAAGGGCAACGCTGACATCGGCGGCGACTTCTCAGACGATCCACTTTGGATGATTCTTTCAGTTTCTGCATACATCAAGGAAACAGGCGACTGGTCAATCCTCGATGCAAAAGTTCCTTACGACAACGATGAGTCAAAAGCAAAATCAATGCTCGACCACCTCACAGTAAGCTTCTACCACATTGTAAATAATCTTGGCCCTCACGGCTTGCCACTTGCAATGCGCGCAGACTGGAACGACTGTATCAACCTTTCATGCTTCTCTGACACTCCGGGCGAAAGCTTCCAGACTTATACAAACCCTAAGTTCAAGGCAGAAGGCGGCTACTCAAAGGTTGCAGAATCTGTATTCGTCGCAGCACTCTTCACTTACGCAGGCCCGAACTATGTGGGAATCCTCAATCACTTGGGTAAGGCTGACGAGGCTAAGAAGGCTCAGGCAGAAATCGACAAGATGAAGAAAGTTATGATGGATTCTGCATGGGACGGCAACTGGTTCATGCGAGCTTACGACGCTTACGGCAAGAAGATGGGTTCAAAAGAATGTGAAGAAGGACAGATTTTCATTGAGCCACAGGGCTTTGCAATCATGTCTGACATCGACAAGGAAGCAACCAAAAAGACTCTTGCCGCAATCGACGAGCGCTTGAACACAAAGCACGGTCTCGTTCTCAACAACCCTGCTTTCACAAAATACTATGTTCAGTACGGCGAAATCTCTACATATCCGGGCGGATACAAAGAGAACGCAGGTATCTTCACACACAACAACGCATGGATTATCTGTGCGGCCGCTTATGCTGGTGAAGGAAACCAGGCTTTCAAATATTACTCAGAAATCGCTCCTGCTTACACAGAAGAGACTTCTGACATTCATAAAACAGAGCCTTATGTTTACGGCCAGATGATTGGCGGTAAAGATGCAGGTTCGGACATCGGACAGACAGGAAAGAACTTTGGTCAGGGCAAGAACTCTTGGCTTACGGGAACTGCCGCATGGAACATGGTTGCAATCAGCCAGTACATCCTTGGTATTCAGCCAGACTTTGACGGACTTAAAGTTGATCCTTCTATCCCGTCAAGCTGGGACGGATTCACAGCAACACGTCTCTTCCGCGGTGCTAAGTACAACATCACAATCAAAAACCCAGGCCACGTTTGCAAGGGCGTAAAATCAATGGTTGTTGACGGTAAAGCCGTAAACGGCTGCATCGTTCCGTTCGACGCAAGCAAAAAAGAAGTCAATGTTGAAATCACATTAGGCTAAAATGCGTTAGGGATTGTAGCACCGCCGAAGGCGTTCACCGACATCCATGTCGTAACGAGAACTTCGTTCTCGCGGCAGTTATTGACTTTTTAAGGACGCGACATCCGTGTCGCGAGCGGATAATGCAGACATGGTTGGCGGGGAATGAAGCGAAAGCGGAAGTGCGAAAAGCCCGACCGTGCAAAGCACGGTAACGCCCATATCGGGCAAATGCCTGGTATGGGCTTTTTTTTATTTAAAAAGAATTCTTCCCAAGTGTTTGTTTAAGGTTCCCCATGCGACACCAAGTTCTTCCGCAATGGAACGCTTGCTTCTTCCGAGTAGAATTTCGTGCTTTATGTAATCATCGAAAGGGGAGAGCTTGTAAAAGTCAGATTTTCGCCCCAGTTTTCGCCCGACATGTTTGCCTTCATGTCTGGCACGCTGAATGCCCTGCTTTGTCCGTTCGGAAATCAGCTGCCGCTCAATTTCTGCCGAGAGACCGAACGCGAATGCGAGAACTTTGGACTGAATGTCATCGCCAAGCCGGTAATTATCTTTGATTGTCCAGACCTTTATATCATTTTCCAGAAAATATTGAAGCACATTCATAATCATGATTAAGGAACGCCCGAATCGAGAAATTTCAGTGCAAATAATTAAATCTCCTTCCTTGCACTGGCTCATAAGTTCCTTTCCAAGTTTCCGATATTCCGGCTTTTTTATGCCGCTGATTTTTTCTTCAACCCATTTGTCGATATGCAGTCCGTTCTGCCAGGCAAATTTTTCAATCTCAAGCTGCTGATTTTCCAAATTCTGATGAATTGTTGAAACCCGGATGTAACCATAAACCATAAAATACCTCCAATTATGATAGTGTTCTTTAATACTAACCCCTAAAGGAAGGAAAGGAAAATTGAAAAGTGAAAGTTGAAAGTTGAAAGTTTTTTTGGGGGCAATCCACCTGCTGCGGCTGTTCCTCGGCTCGGTCACCCTCGGCCTCTTCCCTCGCTAACGCTCAGTCCAGTGGCTGGCTTGCGCCACCGCTCCATAGCCGTGCCCGACTTTTTCGTGATAAGGAAAAAAATTTTTTGCACTTACAGGTAAAAACAGGACGGAAATTTGAAAGTTGGTTCAATATTCACATCGGAAAAATCCAAATTTTTAAGTTCAGAATTTGCATTATGAAATTTAATCCTTGGTT
>NZ_JAFRNB010000162.1 GCF_017430385.1 Treponema sp. | reverse complement strand
ATATATTTGTGCTCAACGTCTGCACAAGGCCAGATGCCGTTGTCTTTTTCGCCGTTGTTGAGTGGTTTACCAACTGAGTGCAAACAAGGAACGAATTCACCGTCTGTACCGATGATGTCGAGAACTTTTTTGCCTGCGCGAGTCATGATGTCCATGTTGAGAACAACGTACTCAGAGTCAGTAAGCTCGATACCGTTCTTTGAGATTGGTGAGCCGAGTGGACCCATGCAGAATGGAATTACGTACATTGTGCGGCCGTGCATACAGCCCTTGTACAAGCCCTTCATTGTTGCCTTGAGCTCAACCGGGTCAATCCAGTTGTTTGTTGGACCTGCATCTTCCTGTTTAACAGAAGAAATGAATGTTCGGCCCTCAACGCGTGCAACGTCTGATGGGAGTGAGCGGAACAAGAAGCTGTTCGGCTTTTTAGCAAGTGGAGTTGCGAGACCAGCATCGACGCATTTTTTCATCAATCGGTCATACTCTTCAGTTGAACCGTCACAAACGTAAACGCTGTCTGGTTCACACATCTTAACACATTCTTCAACCCATGCTTTGATTTTAGGGTTTTTGATTTCATCAAGTGTCATTATATCGCTCCTTAAAAGTTCGATTTGACAAAAATTATACCACGGTTTTTTGGAAAAGTGAAGTGGAAAAAATCAAAAATCAGAGAAGGGCGTGGGGGAACCGCCTTCCCCCTGGGGTTCAAGCTTCGCTTTCACCCACACCCCCTTCTCCTGGGGCTGCCGCCCCAAGCCCCAAAATTTCATAAATTTTTCTGTAATTTCTTTCTTTTGTATGTTATAATTATTGTATGCGTCTGCGACAAAAACTCGCAAATACAACAGCTTTATTTTTTCTCATTCTGACTTGCGCTGTCCTCTTGTCCTGCGGGCAAAAAGAACCGCCGCCCATTGAAATCGGAAGGAATTTTTATTACTGGGAGTCAACGCTAGAGTCAACTTTGGGCGATGCGCTCAAAAATGCCGGCGAATTCAAAAAACTCGACGATTATTCCGAGCATAATCTCATGCATGTTTTTGGCAAGGACAGGCATTTTGTCTGGCTCAGGGCGGACTTCGAGATTCCGCCATACTACAGAAATGCAGCTCTTGCCATGGTCATTCCGCATCTTCGCTTTGCGGATCAAGTTTATTGCAACAATGTCATGATAAGGCAGGACGGCTCTTTCCCGCCAAATGAGCGTTCAACCCTCTTTATGGCGCACTTTTTCAACTTCCCTCAAAATGTCTTAAAACAGGAAGGCAAAAACACAATCTTTATCAAAGTGTTCGTTCAGGGCGACGCAGGCATATCAAGCCACATAACAATTCAACCGCCGCAGTTCTCATATCCAAAATACGAAAAAATAAATTTCATAAATGCCCGCATTTACATGCTTCTTTTCGGAATCATGTTCTTCACATTCATTCTTTACCTTATTCTCTGGGCAAACCTTCGTAGTTTCAAAGAATATCTTGTTTTCGCGTTCCTCAATCTTTCCACCGCCTTGCTCAACACATATTTTTTCGGCACAGAACTCCCTGTATACACGACAGACATGATTTCTCACCTCACTTTCGCAAAAATATCATTCTGCATTCCCGGATATGTGGCGGTTTATCTCACAACACTTTTTGCTTCCTATTTTTATGACGCAAAACATCCATTTCCAGTAAAAATTGTACAGCAAGCCATTCTTTTGATTCAGGTAATTCCTACTATCTTTGCCACGAGCTACAGTTTCCTGATAAAAGTTTCCCCATTTATGATGAGCCTTGTCGGAATTCAGGTTACAATTGGCATTTACGGTCTTGTAAAGCATATTCTTATAAAAAAATACAGAAAAAGATCCATTTTGCTTCTTATTGGTCTGACACCATTTTTCATTGGAATTACAATCGATGCAATCGTGCGTGCTTATGACAATACTTGGGCCTATCCTTATTTCTTTACTTTCGGCTGGCAAAGCTCAATCGTCATATTCATCATTCTTTTGGCCAACAGATTCGGCAAGATGTACAAAAACAATGAGAAGCTTTCGTCACATCTTCGAGAAGAAGTTGAATCGCGCACAATAGATTTAAAAGAAGCAAACAACGCGCTCTCGGTTCTCAACGAACGGCTCGAAAAGGACAAGCACCGCTCCGACATGGATTTGGAAATGGCTTCCCTCGTGCAGCGAAAATTCTTGCCTAAGCCAAACATCCGCTTCCGGGGCTGGGAAATTGCAGTCTGCTACGCGCCGCGCTCAAAAGTTTCCGGTGATTTCTACGATTATTACAGTTTCAACGACACTCTCAACGGAATCACGCTTTTCGATGTTTCCGGCCACGGACTTTCAGCAAGCCTTGTAACAATGCTCTCAAAGAATATCATTTCAAGGCTCTTCCAGACAGGTTTCAGGCGCAAGGAACATGTAGATAAAATACTCACGAAAATCAACAACATGATTCTTTATGAAAAAGGTGATATCGACAATTACATGACAGGAATCTTGTGCAGTTTTGATGACAGCGAAGCTCCGTCAAAATGCAAGGTAGAGCTTGGAAATGCAGGCCATCCTTATCCGCTCAAATACAGTCTCATCGACAACGAAGTTTTTGAGCTAAAAGGCAACGATGGCAAAGAACATTATGGCGCAATCGGTATGAGAGGAATCAAAGTATCTTTTGCGCGCTCAAATTTTGTGATGTCAACAGGCGATATTCTTCTATTATATACAGACGGTCTCACTGAAGCTACGAATCAAAAACAGGAGCAGTTCGGACTAAAAACTATCAAGAAAATCATCAAGGAAAATCATGCGAAATCCGCGGACGAACTTCTCGGTCTCATAATAGAACAGCTGGAGTTGTTCACTGAATACAAAGAATTTGATGATGACCTTACGATTATCATTGCCAAGCGAAAGAATCCAAGCGAATTCGTAAATGATGCCGAACACGAAGATGTTGAAATCTACGAGGAGCAGTTTGAAGAGCTAGAAGAAGTGCCGGACGAGCCTGAACAAAAAGAGGATTAGCACTTTTTGGCCATGTAGCAATTTTTTGAATCTTTTGATAGAATCATTCCATTATGAATATCTTAAGTATTTTAGGTGCCGCACAGGGAGCTGTAGCACAAGGCTTGCTCTGGGGAATCATGACCCTCGGCGTTTATCTCACTTTCCGAATCCTTAACATCGCGGACATGACATGCGATGGTTCTTTTGCCCTCGGCGGCTCAACATGCGCAATTCTGGTCACAAAAGGCATGAATCCGCTTCTTGCAGTTTTCATTTCATTTTTTACAGGCTTAATCGCGGGCCTCGCAACCGGAATCATGCACACAAAGCTTAAGATTCACGAAATTTTGGCCGGAATTCTTTCGATGATTGCACTTTATTCTATTAATATCCGTATCATGGGTCGTTCAAATACACCACTTCTCGGAATCGACACCGTAATGACAAAAATGCAGGATCAGTTTGGAATCACACCGAACATCGCTTCTTTTATCGTCGGAGTTATTTTCGGAATCGCACTGATTGCCTTGCTTTACTGGTTCATGGGAACAGAACTTGGCTCATGTCTTCGAGCAACAGGCAACAACGAAAAGATGGTTCGGGCAATGGGCGTTGACACCGACAAAATCAAGCTCATGGGTCTTATGCTCTCAAACGGATTGATTGCTCTTTCAGGCGCGCTCGTCGCACAGCAGCAGGGCTACGGTGATGTCGGCATGGGAACAGGCGCAATCGTAATTGGATTGGCTTCAATCATTTTGGGTGAAAGCATTTTCGCATGGTTCAACAAACGGTTCTCATTCTATATAACTTTGCTCTCAATCTTACTCGGCTCAGTCGTTTACCGGCTTATAATTGCGGTTGTCCTTCAGCTCGGTCTCAAATCATCAGACCTCAAATTGCTCACGGCAATCATCGTCGTAATCGCACTCGCAATTCCTGTATTAAAGCACAAGATTGCGCCTAAAAAGGTACTTGCAAAATAGGAAGATAAAAAATGCTTGAAATTACAAATGTATCAAAAACTTTCAATCCAGGAACAATCACAGAAAAACAAGCCCTTCACGACATAAATCTCAAGCTTGAGGACGGCGATTTCGTAACAATCATCGGCGGAAACGGAGCCGGAAAATCAACTCTCCTCAACTTGATTGCAGGCGTTCATTCTTGTGACACAGGCTCAATCAAGCTCAACGGCCGCGATGTAACAGATATGCCGGAATACAAAAGAGCAGCATTTTTAGGCCGGGTTTTCCAAGACCCACTCACAGGCACTGCCGCAAACATGGAAATCGAAGAGAATCTTGCGATGGCACTTCGCCGTGGCAGCACAAGAACACTGCGCTGGGGTATCAAAAAGGAAGAAAAAGCAATTTACCGCGAAAAACTCGCTATGCTCGATCTTGGCCTTGAGAGCCGGCTCACAAGCAAAGTCGGGCTTCTCTCTGGCGGTCAAAGACAGGCGCTCACTCTTCTCATGGCAACTCTTAAAAAGCCGGAACTTCTTTTGCTCGACGAGCACACCGCAGCCCTTGATCCAAAAACGGCTGCAAAAGTTCTTGAGCTTACAGAAAAGTTCATTGAGCAGGATAAGCTCACGGCATTCATGGTAACACACAACATGAGGCATGCAATTCAGTATGGCAACCGACTGATTATGATGATGAAAGGCCATATTGTGTACGATGTCCGTGGAGAAGAAAAAAAGAATCTGAAGGTTGAAGATTTGCTCGCCAAGTTCAGTGAGGCGGGAGATTTGAACGACCGGGTTATGCTTGGATAATAAAAAAATTAGCAAAAAAAAATGGCCACCGATTTTTGGCGGCCATTTTTTTTGCACCTTATTTTACAGAGCGCAACATGTACAAGTTATCAGAATCAGGATCGTAGTAGAAAGTGTAAAGATAAATTGTGGTGTTGTCTTTGTCTGTAGTGCGGTATGTAGTGAATGCGTATTTGTAGCCTTCCTTTTTCATTGTAGGCTTAAGCTGCTCGTCCCAAGTTTTGGTGATTTCGCCACCGTTAAAGTTGTAAAACTCGGTGATTGTCTCATTTGGACCCATACCCCAGCCAGATGTTTTGAAAAGCTGAATTGTTCGGTTGTCGCGCTGAGTGTCGTTCTTGAACGCGTAGAATTTAAAACTCTTGCCCAGTCGTTTTGCCTTGAATTCATACCAACTATAATTTTCATCTTCCAAACCTTTGATTTTTGTCTGATTTTTTGCCTGAGAAAAGGCAAAAGCCGTAAAGATGAAGAATGCGATAAAAAGTGCAGTCAATTTCTTAAACATAATATTCTCCTATGATAACTCCCACAAGAATATTATAACACGATATTCGAAAATGTAAAAGTTTATTTTAATTATTTTTAAGAAAGATTATATCGGTGTTTTGGGAACGCAATCTTTCTTAAAACTGTGGAACATTACAACTCAATTCATTATAATAGATAAGAAATTTTTATTTTATAGAGGAATTTTTATGTCAGATGTAAGAGTTAGATACGCACCGTCACCAACAGGAATGCAGCACATCGGTGGCGTCCGCACAGCCCTTTTCAATTATCTTTACGCACGAAGCCAGGGTGGCAAATTCATTCTTCGTCTTGAAGACACAGACCGCACCCGCTACGACGAAAAATATGTCCAGAACCTTTATGACACAATGGCATGGCTCGGAATCGAATGGGACGAAGGCGGCTCAAAAGGCGGCGAATACGGTCCTTATGTTCAGTCAGAGCGATTCGAACTTTACAAAAAATATGCAGAAGAGCTTGTCAAAAAAGGCGAGGCTTACTACTGTTTCTGTGACTCAGAGCGTTTGGAGCGAATCAAAAAAATCCAGACAGAAAACAAAATGGCTCCTGGATACGACCGAAACTGCCGTCACCTCACTCCAGAGGAAGTAAAGGCAAACCTTGACGCCGGAAAGCCTTATGTAATCCGTCTCAAAGTACCTCTTGAAGGCGAGACAACTTTCCACGACCACTTGCTCGGCGACATCACATGGAAAAACGAAGACATTTCTCCGGATCCAGTTTTGCTCAAATCAGACGGATTCCCGACATATCACCTGGCAAACATCGTTGATGACCATCTCATGAAAATCACTCATGTAATGCGCGCTCAAGAATGGATTCCTTCTACTCCACTCCACGTTCAGATGTACCGTTCATTCGGATGGGAGCACCCGGAATTCTGTCACTTGCCAATGGTAAACGGTTCAGACGGCAAAAAGCTCTCAAAACGACACGGTTCAACTTCTTTGAACGAGTTCCGCGCACGAGGATATTTGCCACAGGCAATCGTAAACTATGTTGCTTTGCTGGGCTGCTCATACGAGGAAGGCCGCGATTTCTACACATTGGACGAACTTGCCGAGCGATTCAAGCTTGAGCACCTCAACAAAGCTCCGGCTGTATTCGACTACAAAAAACTCGAATTCTACAACGCAAACTATATCCGCCAGCTTTCAACGGAAGAGCTTTACAAATGGACACTTCCGTTCATCACAGGAACAGGAGATGCAACTCTTGAAATCAACCCTGAGAACCCGCAGCCAAAACCAAATGTTGGCCCAGAATTCTCAGGCGTTGCAATGGGCGAAGACGGAGAGCCTTACTGCGTAGACAAATCAATGAACATGACCAGCGCAGATGTCAAAAAGACACTAATGGGTCTCATGCCACTCATTCAGGAGCGACTCAAGTTCCTCACAGAAGCAGCTGAGATGGTTCACTTCATGTTCACAGAGCCAGCAGTTCCACCTGTTGAGCAGCTTGTTCCTAAAAAGCTCGACCAGGCAAAAACAAAAGAAGTTCTTGAGAACGCAATCAACTTTATCGAAAAATTGCCGTCTCTTGACCATGAAGCAGCCGAACAGTTGGCTAAAGATACAGCTGAAAAAATTGGGGTGAAGCTCGGTGATTTCATGATGCCAATTCGTATGGCTGTAACAGGAAGCAGGGTTTCTCCACCTCTTATCGGTTCTATTCTTGTATTGGGAACAGAAAAATCTATAGAACGTGTTAAACGAACTATAGCAACTTTGTAATGAAAAAACTGAAGGGCTTGGAATCAAACTCGGTGACTTTATGACACGCACTGCGCGTAAGCGCAGTCGTAAAATAAACTTCCTATCAGTGCGCGGCGCACTTGTGCGTCGCATGCCAGTTCGTATGGCTGTAACAGGAAGCCGCGTTTCTCCACCGCTCATCGGTTCGATCGCAGTTTTGGGCAAAGAGAAATCTTTGGCACGAATCGAGCGAACTATCGCAACTCTCTAATGGAAAAACTTAAATCACAAGTCGGCGCGCTTCTTGCATTTTTTGACGAGAAGCAGCCGATTCAAAAAGATGGAACTTTCTCAGCTGAGCTTGTCAAAGAAACTGTGCTCAAAATGGCAGATTTCGTAATCGAAGACAAAACCGAGCTTTCAGCCCTTAAAGAATGGATGGAAAGCCACGATTTTTGGACAAGCCCGGCAAGCACGCGCTTTCACGGAAATGTAAAGGGCGGATTGGCAGCACATTCTCT
>NZ_JAFRNB010000161.1 GCF_017430385.1 Treponema sp. | reverse complement strand
TTCCGGGCGCAATCAAGCACAGCATCGCTTACGCTTCAAAAGACCGTGACAACGAATCAATCGTAATTGCGGATTCAATCGGCGAAAATATCATGCTTCCTTCTTTGGGCGATCTTTCTCACAAAGGCTTCCTGAACCTCAAAGGCTTGGATACTTTTGCTGACAGGTTCGCACGGCAGATGAGCACAAAAATGACCGGAATCAAACAGTATGTCTCTGAACTTTCGGGCGGTAACAAGCAGAAAGTCGTTCTGGCACGCTGGATTGGCAAAGGCTCTAATATTCTTGTTTTGGACAGTCCTACCCGCGGTATCGATATTAAAGTCAAAGCTGACATCTACGCGCTGATGGGCGAACTTAAAAAGCAGGGAAAATCAATCATCATGATTTCGGAAGAGCTTCCTGAGCTTCTGGGTATGAGTGACCGCATCTTCATAATGAAGGACGGCAAGTTTAATGGTGAATTCAAACGAAACCGTGAACTTGGCGAAAAAGACCTCATTGCAAAGATGATTTAAGTAGGAGAAGGAAAATGACAGGTCAAATTGCAGTTAAAAATATAACAGACGCTGACTTGATAAAAAAGGCTAAAATCAAGCAGATTTTCTCTAACTTCGGGCCTTTATTCGGCTTCGTCGGCCTTTTATTGCTGTTTTCCATCCTGACAGGTGGAAAAATCGTTCAGCCAAAGAACCTCAGCCTCATGCTGAGCCAGGTTTTCGTACTGATGACTTGCTGTTCAGGCGTATTTTTGATTATGACTGTCGGCGGCTTGGACTTTTCTCAAGGCTCAGTCCTCGGTCTCTCATCAATCATATTCTGCTGGGTTTCGATGTACAGCATTCCACTTGCGATAGTCGCTTCTATCGTGTCGGGAGCCGTGATGGGCGCATTCAACGGATTCTTCCATGTAAAGTTCAAGATTGCATCATTCATCGTAACGATGTGTTCTCAGTATTTCTTCCGCTGTTTGTGTAAATACATCACGACAGCAGGCCCGGTTCCGGCAAGCTACAATGTGCTTTCGCTCGACCAGACATGGTTTAAATTCCTTTTGATGGGAATTATTCTTGTCGCTGTGTTCGTTGTATGGCATTTTACGAGAGTTGGTTTTGATTTGAGGGCAATCGGTGCAGGAGAGACAGCCGCAAGATTCTCAGGTTGCCGACCTGATTTCGTAAAATTCCTGGTCTATGTAACGGCAGGCGCAATCACAGGCTTTGCTTCGTTCATCAATGTCGTGCATGTCGGTGCAATCACAGGAACTGCAGGCCGTCAGCTCGAAACTCAGATTTTGATTGCTTTGGTTTTGGGCGGAATGCCGATTTCGGGCGGTGCAAAGGCAAGATTCTCGAACATCATTTTGGGAACTCTCACCTACTGCGTACTTGAAAAATCGCTTCCGATGGTATTCCCGGTTGCAGCCAGCCAGCAG
This sequence comes from Treponema sp., assembly GCF_017430385.1. Lineage (GTDB taxonomy): Bacteria > Spirochaetota > Spirochaetia > Treponematales > Treponemataceae > Treponema_D. The sequence goes on along the minus strand of NZ_JAFRNB010000161.1, from coordinate 4,920 downwards.
CTCGTAAAAGGAATCATCTTCCTTATCGTAGTAGCCCTGACAATCGACCACGAATCACTCAAAGTCATCAAGTAAACGGAAAGTAGAAAACTGAAAGCGGAAAATTGAGGATTTACCTCTGCCGTTTTCAGTTTTTTATCATTATAGTAAGTTCGTGCTTGTTATAGTTCAGGTGCACGATTTTTGAATTCGGGATTTTTGCGAACTCTGCTATCAAAGGCCAGTCAATCGCACCCTGCATTTTAATTGTGCAGATAATATTCTTTGCCCTGCCCGATTCACGCCACATTTTAATCCATTCAAAAAGTCGCTCCGGGTAGCAGATTACATCGCTCAAAAGCCAGTCGATTTTTTCGCAGTCCAGGATTTTGCAGACTTCATCAGGCTTTAAAGTAAACGCATCGTGTGCCATAAATTTCACATGTTCGTCAGCCATCAGCTCAGGAGCAAGCTCGGCCCTGTCCACGGCCAACACATCCGCCCCAAGCTGACGAAGAACCCATGTCCAGCCGCCGGGACAAGCCCCAGCCTCAAAGCATTTGTCGCCTTCTTTCGGGAAATCAACGCCAAAAAAAGTGTGGTAAAGCGTAAGGCTTTCCTGAATTTTAAGATATGCACGGCTCGGTGGATTCTCGTGGTCTTCCTCAAACTGGATGTTTCCCATTGGAAGAGGCGAATTCGTGACCGCAGAAGCAATCATCGTCTTTTCGTCGAGAAGAGTGTACAATCCCATCGGCGTGTTCGGAATTTCAGCCGGGAATTTTCGGGTCTTCAAATTGATGTAAGGAAGTTTTTCCTGAATGAGGCTCGCCCGCCTGAAAAGCTGGAACTGATAGCCTGCCCAGTTCCGCTGAATGTTCTTAAGGGCAAGGGCTGCATCGCCGATTGAGTCAAATCTTATGAGGACAGGATTGACCATTACGCTCATCGCCCAGTACGGAAGGGAACCGTCATTTTTTTCAAAATATTCCGCCTTAAAATCCGGACAGTAAAGCAAATCCCCGAACCACGAAGAGCCGCCATGAGGTGTAAAAGACATGCCGCCGATTGTTGCTGATTCGATGATTTTTCCGTAACCAAACCTTTGAGCAAGCTCGCTGGTGAGAAGATTTTTCATTTTTGGGAACGCAAGAAAAGCGCACCCGGTCAGTTCTTCAATTTTTGCCATTTTAATTCACTTTATATGAAGAGAGATTCGTTGTCATAGGAAACGATATTTGTTTCATCCTGAGATTTTCGGTCATCTTTAAGCATGTTTATGTATTTTTCGAGGCGGGAGGAGTCTTTTGAATGAAGAATCGAAAATCCTATTGATGTTTTGCCGTCAGAAAAATCAGACCACATCGGCTGCACCATAAGTTCGAGAGGTTCCGCATTAATTCGGGAAAGGCGGATTTGAATGCAGTATTCCTTTTCGTTGTCAATGGTACATGGAGCATTAAATTCGGCCCTGAAACCGGTATTGCTAATGTCAGTCAGAACGCCGCTTACAATACAAAGCTCATCGCAAATCACTCTGGCAAAATCGTTAAAACGCTCTGAATTCCTCTGATTTTTCATAATTTATTTATTATGAAGAAAATATGCGAAAAGTTCAATATTTGAAAAACTTTAAGAAAATTTCAGAAGCCTGCTTGCGGTTACTTTACGACCATGACTTTTCGGGTTTCGTCAATTCCGCTGCCCGACACACGCACGAAATACAATCCGCGGGCAACAGGATTTCCGGCATTGTTTTTTCCGTCCCAATAATAATAGTGAGTGCCGGCCGTGACAATTCCTTTTGAAAGCCGCTTGATTATGTTTCCGTCCAAAGTCATCACGAAGACGTTAAGGTTTCCTTCGCTTTCCATGTTGACTTCAACCGTACATTTTTCTCCGATTCCGGCATCGATTACATTGTTCAAAATCGTGACTCCGCCCCTTTGCTTTGTGATTGAGCTGATGTTGAATGACCACAAATCTATGAAAGAGAAATTTCCGGCCACAATCTGCTCTTTCGGCATTCTGAACGCGTACAGAGGAATTTTTGCAGTTTCAGCATCGCCGTCATGATCGATTTCAATCGGATTTCCATTCGAGTCAAGAATCTTAAAGAAGAACTGATATTCATTTCCGGCCGCAAGTTTGAAATCATCATTTTTCCAGGTCATGTTCCACAAAGAATCCGAACCGTCAACCTTTTCAAAAACAGGCGAACAATTATTTGAGAAAGGACTTGGATTATAGTCCGAGGCAACAGAATCCATCGTACAGTCAAGCCAGATTCGCCAGTCACTTCCAGTAAGGCTGTTGTACCTGTCGCTAATCCATGAAGATTTGAGCGCAGATTTTTTCTCAGCGACAAGGGCAAGTTTTCGGCTTTCACCTTCATCAAATTTGTATTGGAAAACAATGTCATGTCCGCTCAAAAGCCTTGAATCATTTGTAGTTTCGCCAGAAAAATTGTGCACCGCATATCCGTCAAAATCCGTGCTTCCGTAGATTTCCTGCTCGTTCCAGCCGTCATCTTCATTTTGCGCGGCATAAGCATAAATCACATCCACGGCATTTATCGCAAAGTCACTGATTGCATGGCTCGTCAGTGCAGGAATTCCGTTTCCTTCTGAATCCCTGAAATAAGAAGTTTTCAAATCGCCGAAAGGTGTTGAAATCACAGTTCCCTCATCATTTATCTTAAGGAAAAGAGTCTCGACATCAGAAAGGGTAATATCCCTGTTCATTTTAAAGAGGATTGCCGTGCATGAGTCAGAATTCATCGCGACAGAAACATCCTCAATTGAAAGAGAATCAGAAGGAGCCGGCTCTATCGTTATATTTTCCTTGAATTTTCCGACAAGTTCCGGGTCAAGATTAAGAGGCTTCGTGAACACGGCATAGACATAATTTGAGCCGACCGGAGAAAGAACAACCGAGAAAGAAGGCGGCGTAATATCTTTTGCATGAAGAATTTTTGTCGTTGAATAAGATGAATCCGTCTGAATAAGCCTGTTTCCGGCCAAATCAGTTATGTAGCAGAGAGAAGGCGTAAATGTAATCACAAAAGTTGTGCTCAAAGGAAGGAAATTGTCCTCAGAATTGAGCGGAAGTGCAAAATAAGGCTCATCTTCTTTTGTGGAAACAGCTTCCGTGCTTGCACTGAAAAGTGAGCTTTTTACATTCTGATAGAATTCCGTTCCAAAATTGCGGTCGTCGGACTGTACGCTACCAACTTTGTATTTGTACGAGAATGCTGCGGAAGAGCCGGAAAGACTTGAATAGCGGACTCCACCTCGCATGTCAGGCGCATCAATGTATGAATATGAAGAATGGTCATACCAGCCTTTTTTTGAGACCCATTTTAACGCGTCAGAATCATCGAAAGCAGGCTCATTGTCGAAAAGATGGATTTCGATTCGATTGATGCAAGAACTTGTATTTGAATCGACAGTTCCGACAATCTCATAAGTCCGGTTTTCTGTTAAAGTGCCGGCAGAATTCCAGTCCGCGAGTTTTTCAAGATACGGAGCAAAAACAGGCGGCAGACAATCCCACGAGCCGTAAAGTTCGTTTGTAATTGAAGCCGTATTTTTGACAGTCAAAGTTTTAAGGCTGCCGTCTGCATTTGTGGCACCAAGAGAATTTCCAGATTCATCTTTTATGAAAGCATTAGCCTGAACGGTGAAAGTTCCGGTTGGACAAACAGCAGAATCTATGTAGCCCGGCCAGTTGTTAAACGAATCGACAGTTCCATCGACAAAGGCGGCGATTCCAAGCCTGATTCGGCAAGGATAGAAAGTCTCAGCCCCGCCCGATATAAGCGAAAATCTTCTATATAAAGCGTGAGGTTTTGCTGTGTCGGAAGAGCCGGCAGAGCCAGTCTTGTAGCCCGCAACGACTTTTCCTGCGGCAAATGTTCCGAATCCTTCGACTTTGAAGCCAGAAGTTTCGTTCGTGATTGCTCCTCCGTGAGAAGCATCCGAGTCAAAGGCGGCCTGAGCCTGAATATTATTAAGTTTTGACTCATCGGTCTCATTAAAAGCAAAATCTCCGATTGAAACCGGCTCCGAATACTTGAATTCGATAAAATTGTGCGCGTCGTAAGTTTTCTGATTCGCAGCACCTTTAACATGCTCTTCCTGACCAGTGTAGACCGAAACAAGAACAGGCGGCGCATGGTCTTCGGTTGCGGTAAAGGCCTTTGTCGCCAGATAGTTCGCGCTCATCGTGTAGCCGTCCAGCATGAACAAAATGCCTTCCAGAACAGAAATATCGGTTTTGATGTTTGCAGGATTGCGGTTGCCCGAATAATCCGTACTGTCTTCACCACCGGCGTAAGTTGCAGTTGCATCAGAATTCCAGTTTGTATTTCCCTTTAAGTAGCATTTTACAGTATCATCCGTGATTGTCGTAACAGGCTGAGTACAATTAGGGTCAGCAAAGATTCCAGTAAAAGTATTTGATTTTGAGTTATAAGAAATATGCTCCGTATTCGTGATGTCAGCACCGCTCGTCTGGCCAAGAGATTTTATCGGAACATTCATTTCAAGGCAGATTACGCAGTCCGAAACAGAATAAGCCTTCTCGATTTCAACAGATTTGAACTGGAATTTCGTATTGCCGCCACCGTCCGTGACATTCTGGTGATGGAACAAAACTTTTCCCGCAGAATCTTTTGATTCACTAGCCGCCCCAACCCAATTATTCGCCGTACAGTTAGAAACAGTTGAATTGAAAACAACAGCATAAGGTGCGCCCCACATCGTAGAGGTTGCAGATTCAGTTGTATTGAGGACAGGAGCATCGACTTTTGAAGGAAGAGAAAGAGTGAGCGAAGAAAGATCAACTCCGTTCACATAGAAATTGTTCCCGACGGTGAGAGTACCGGAAAGGATGCCAGCTTTTCCATTAGGGGAAGGATAATCAAAATCAGGATAAGCA
>NZ_JAFRNB010000160.1 GCF_017430385.1 Treponema sp. | reverse complement strand
CGCGGAAAAATCACAGATTTTTCCGAGACTCGCCTTGAAACTCGTCTCACGAGTTTCATCGCCTGACGGCGACCGGCTCCCTACCGCGGAAAAATCACAGATTTTTCCGAGACTCGCTAAAATCGCATCTCATGCGATTTTTTAACGCTCGCTACCGCGCTCGGAGCATAGTTTCGGACGAGACTCATGCAAGAGCAGGCAAAATGACCGGCATAAAGTGAAAAATCATTTTTTCTCTTGAAATCCAGAATTTTCTATTATAAAATACTCTTAACATGAATCTAAATTATCGTATCGTTGACTGCGACATTTTTGAGTCCTACATGGCAATGGAAGGCTGGGACAATTTTCCGCTTCTCAAATCCTACACCGAGAACGGTGAATTCGGATTTCTTTTAAAAGACAACAATTACATGATTTTCGACTACAAGCCTTCGAACGATTTCTTAAAGGCCGTCTGCATCTACAAAATGTTCGGCGACTATCTGATAATCGATTTATTCGAGGTAAACAAAAAATACCGGGGGCTTGGAATCGGAACGGCGGCAATGGAGCGGCTCATGCTTGAGACTGGTGCAAAAAAAGTCACGCTCGCGGCAAAAGACACCAACGCCGAAATTTTCTGGACATCAATCGGAATGCAAAAAATCGACGAGCAGACTTTTGAATTCTCATAAAGCTTTTCGCTTCTCTCGATTGCCGGTGATGCCCTATTTCGTGAGGAAGGCAATCGCTCCGTCCCAGTTCTCAGGCGGATTCACTATAAATTCCTCACAGCGGCTTAGCATGAGGGATGCGGCCTTGTCCCCCTTTACGGCTTTCAATGCCTTTTCAAAATAATCCTTCGCAAGATTCCAGATTCCCTGCTTGTACAAGTCCATGCCCTTTGTGTAAGCATCCTTGTAAGCATGAGGAAATTCATCAGGGCTGCGGTCAACGGCATAAATCGGAACGGCTTTCTTTTTTCCCTTAACACGGACATCATCCAGATGTCTGAAAGAGAACGAGTCTTCACCTGCATCCAAAAGAACGCTTTCGCTCACAAGAATCTGAGTTCCGTAAGTCTTTGTGAGACCTTCCAGTCGTGAAGCAAGGTTTACATTATCACCGATTACGGAATAGTCGGCCTTGTCCTTTGAGCCGATTGAGCCAACGATTACATCACCGTAGTGAATTCCGATTCCGATATTGAACTTCATTCCGTCAGGCAGAACCAAGTCGCCCAAATCAATGGACGGGAGAGCGGCCCTCATCTCGTAGGCGGCTGCAACGGCTCGGCGGCAGTTGTCCTCGTAACTGACAGGCGTTCCGAACTCGGCCATAATCGCATCGCCAATGAATTTATCAATCGTTCCGCCATGCTTTTTGATAATATCAACCATAATCGAAAAATATCTGTTCAAAAAAGCGACCAAAACATCAGCCTTGTTCTTTTCACTTATGTTCGTAAATGAGCGGATATCACTGAAAAGGATCGCAACGGCACGAGTCTCACCGACACCAAGCTTTTCGTTCTGGGCATCACTCTGCATTACAAGACTGTCGATAATCTGCTCCGGGACAAAACGGCTGAACGCGCGGCGGATTCGCTTCTCAAAGAACATTTTCTTTTCGACGACAAGGGCTTTGTCAAAAATCGCGGCCGTGTTCCGCACGCACGATGTAAAAAAGTCACGCTTTTCGCCAGTAATGTTGCCCTCGCTGACTATGTGCACAGTTCCGAACCTCTCGCTCCCGGAAAGAGATTTTAAGGTCTCGCTCTCATAACTCGAAAGCTGGACACGGCGGCTGTAAAATCGGCTGAGTTCTTTTTCGACGGCAAGTTTTTTCGGAATGATTTTGACTGAATTGTAATTCACCTGAACCCGCTCAAAATCGGCAAGGCACACTTTGAGAAAATCCGAAATCTCTTTTGGTTCCATATTATCAGAGCACACAAAATATCCGTGCGGACCATCATTTTCTATGATATAAAGGGCAGCCAGAGGAACTTCACAGACTTCAGCAATCAGAAGAAGGAAAGAGCGGACAATCTTCTCGATGCTTTCAAGGCTGTCAATCAGGCCCATGAGCTGGGAGAACATCGCGTTTCTTCGTGAATCCCAGTGCAAAAGTTCCGAAGACTTTAGGAAAAGGAAGTTGTCATTGAATCCGCTTTTTATCTGGGCGATTGCCTTTTTGTCAATTTCTGGGGTCGGAAGCTCAGCAAGCTCATCAACTTTCTGGACAAAACTTTTCGGGTCAAGAGAGACAAAAGAATTCGCCCCACATTCCAAAGCAAAAATCTTATCAAGAGGAGCCGGGAAATTTGCGTACATTCCGATTGCAAGGAACTGAAAGCAATCAATCGAACGGATAATCCTGACAATCTCAAAGCTGCGGGGCCATTGCAAGTCGCTGTTCAGCAAAAACAAGTCCGGCTGAAATTCCAAAACCTTGTACATGGCTTCTTTTCCGTCGCTCACAAACTGTATCGCGTATTTTTCGCTGCTCAGATTGTTGGCAAAAATTTTTTGCAGAGTCTCGGAACTTTCAAGAATAAGGATTTTTTTGCTCATTAGTTTTCTCCCACAAGTTCTTTTACGACGCTGATAAGCTGACCGCGCTTGAAATCACCCTTTGAGATAATCGCGCTCGCCCTAAGCCGCTCGAATTCCGCAAGGACATCCTCGCTCTGGTCTGCCGAAACAATTACGACAGGCGCATCTTTATACTGCTCCATTCGGCGCAAGTTGTCCAAAAGAACAAGGCCTGTCATTCGCGGCATATCCTTGTCCGAAACAATCAGATCGTACTGCTTTTCCTTTGCTTTTTCGAGGCCGTCCAAGCCGTCATAGGCCGTATCGACCATGAATCCTGCGCCCTCAAGAATTGATTTTTCAATCTGCCGTGTCGTGTCAGAATCATCGACAACAAGGATGCGGACAGTGCGTTTTTTGGTGGCCGCCTCGTATTTTTTGATGTCATATCCGCGGAGAGACTTGAATTTTTTGAGGATGTCAGGCACATGAAGAATCGGAACAATGTCATAATGCTCGTCAAAGACAATTCCCTGCAAAATCGAAAAATTTCTGAACGACTTAGGAAGAGGCTTTACGACAAGCGAGACAAACTGCTGCACTTCCTCGACGATGATTCCAATTCTCTGCTCCATGTATTCGGCGATGAGAATTGAGTCAGCATCCCCGCTGTAAAAGCTTTTCTGGTCATCAAAAAGAGTTGAAAGAGAGAAGCACGGAATAAGCTGCCCCTCAAGCTTGATGTAAGTCTGATTCTGAAGGGTGATATATTCGCTTTTCTGCCTGTAAATGATGTCAACGATATGCTGGGACGGAATCAGATATTTATCCCTGTTCGCGAAAACAAAAAGTCCCTGCATGGTTGAAAGTGAAAGCGGGAAATGAAGGATGAAAGTCGTGCCCTTGCCCTTCTCACTCTCGATTTTAATTCTGCCCTTGATTTTCTCGACATTTGCCCAGACGACATCAAGACCCACGCCACGCCCCGAAAGCTCGGTGACTTTATCTTTTGTTGAGAATCCAGACTGAAACAGAAACTGTGAAAGCTCCTTGTCGCTCATTTTCTGAATTTCATCCGCGCGCTCAGGATAAAGCTTTATCGCCTTTTCACGGATTTTATCGTAATCCAGGCCCCGGCCGTCATCACTGATTCTAAGCTCGATATGCTTTGTCTCTCGCACGCACCTTATGCTGACAGTTCCTTCCTCGGATTTTCCGGCAGCCTTTCGTTCTTTAGGCGTTTCAAGTCCGTGGTCGAGGGCGTTTCTGATGAGGTGCATGAGTATGTCGCCAAGTTCCTCAAGAATCACCTTGTCAATCGCGATGTCGGTCTGCGGAATATCACACTTCACTTTTTTTCCGAGGTTCATCGCCTCCAAAGCGATTGTATTTTCCAATGGTCTGAGGACGATTCCGATCGGGAGCATACGAAGGTCAAAAACCTGCTCCTGAACATTGAAAATTGAAGTCTCAAGGGCAAAAATGTCGCTCTCAAACTGCTTCCTAAGCTTTGACAGCTCGTGATTTCCAAGTTCTTCCTCAAAACGCTGCAATTCTGTGAGCTGATGCTTAAGATGGAACTCACGCGTAATCATCGAATCAAATGCCGTGATGATTTCGTTGACGCGGGAAAGCTTGATTCGGATTGACTGGATTTCGCTTACATTCTCGTTGAATTCATCTTCCTCATCATCGCCGATATATTCACCTTTCTCACGCTTGATTTCGTCAATGAACGCCTCGATGTCAATCAGCTCGCCGGCCGCAAGTTTGTCACAGTATTCGAGGTACAAATCAATGTTCTGCTCGTCCGTGCCCTTTTTGGCAACCTGAGACGCGCACTCAGCGATTTTATCATCAACGGCAAAAACAAGGCGAACCAGCCTGTCAGTGTTCTTAACCTGCCCGTCCTTCACGCTTTTGTAAATATCCTCGACGGCATGGGCAAGTTTTTCGATTGTCGGGAAGCCGAGCATACGCGCGTTGCCCTTGATTGTGTGCAGGCTGCGGAGAAGCCGGGTCAGCGTTTCAGAATCATTTTTTGAGGATTTGAGCGCGATTATATCTTTTCGAGAAGAGTCAACGAGCTCCTTTACCTCGCTTACAAAACTTTCGGTGATATCAGAAGAAACCGAAGCCATCTATATCGCCTCCCTTTTATGAAAATAGAAAACGCTGCCGTCAACGACCTTTTCAAGACAAGGCGGAACGATGTCAGAATCAAGCTGGGCGATTTCACTCATCGACACGAATAGAATTCCGTCCTCGGCAAGGCAATTTTCTGCAAGAATCCGCAAGACTTTTGCCCGAAGTTCCTGATTGAAATAGATGAACACATTCCGAAGGAAAATTATGTTCTGTTTTTTTGGAAGAAGAAGAATCTGGGAAGGAGAATCGATGACCGAAAGGTTGATTTTTTTAGTCATGATAGAATCTTTTATTTCATCGCTGAATACAATCATCCTGTTGTCAGTTTTGTACGGCTCAATAAGATTCTGAAAGGCAATTCCGTCCACTGAGCGGATTGAAGAGTCCAGAAAAACGCCCTTTTTGCAATGGTCAAGCACAATCGAATTGATGTCGCTCGCCGTTATGCTGCAATTAAGCCCGCAAGCCTTTGCCAGCAGAGCCAGGGAATATGCTTCCTCGCCGTAAGAACAGGCCGCGCTCCAGATTTTTATCCGAGAAGAGCCGAACATCATCTTCCATTGCGGGAAAATTTTGTCGCGCAAGAAAGTGAACTGCCTTTCTTCGCGGAAAAAATATGTCTCATTGACAGTGCTCTCGTTCACAAGCTCGGTAAAAAGCCCGTCATCAGAAAGAATATCATTCTTGTAGCCGAGAACAGAAGTGTGCTTTTCGTTTATCCGCCTTTCGATAAATGATTTTATGCCGTCCTTGTGACTTGCGCGCGGAATAATGCCAGTGCGGCTTCTTAAAATTGCGAGAAAACCTTCAAATTCGTCCTGTGAAATGCTTACAGCGTTATTTTGCATCATTTTTTACCAGTTCCAAGATTCGTTTTGAAATTTTTTCGCGGGGCAAAACTTCCTTTGCACCGCCCATCTCAATCGCCGCGGCAGGCATTCCGAAGACAACGCAGGTCGATTTGTCCTCAGCTATCGTCCAGCCGCCATTCTCACAAATCATCTTGCAGCCCTCGGCTCCGTCAGCACCCATTCCAGTAAGAAGGACAGCAAGGCAGTTATTTTTGTAAAGTTTTGCCGCACTACGGAAGAGCTTGTTCACGGCCGGACGCAAAAATCTTTCCGGCTCCTCGTCAGAAAGCTTGAGTACGGCAGTTCCGTTCGGGTCAATAAAATCAATCACAAGATGCTTGTCAGCAGGAGCCATGTACACGGTGCCAGACTTTGCTTCCTCGCCATTTTCCGCAAGCTTTACATGGACATTTTTGCAGACATTCGAGAACCAGCTGGCCATAGTCTTGTCCGATCCGACCTCAATGTGCTGGGCATACAGAATCGGAAGCGGGAAGTCATTTCCAAGCCCCTGAAGAACGGCAGAGACCGCAGAAGGTCCGCCAGTCGAGGCACCGATACATAAAATTTGGAAATGAGAGCCTGAACAAGAACAAGATTCAACATTTGGCTGCGAGCCGGCAAGTTTTTTTAATTTTTCAACAAGGGAATCAATGAAAGGCTTTTCATAATCAGAAAGTTTCGGCTTTTCCATGATTTCGCAAAGGCCAGTGAAATCAGGCGAAAGACCTTCTTCTGAAAGAATAAGGACGGGGACATGCCTTTCACGGTTCAATGCCGTTAAATCAGCTTTTTCCTCGGCTGAGCTCATATCCAGCCCGAAAAGGATTACATCAGGCCGACGATGCTCAACTGAGTTTATGAGTTTCTTGCTGTTTGAGACTGAATCTATGATTTCAACATCCGGGTTGCTCTCAAGTTTTTGTCCCAGAATCGCCCGGACGACAGCAGAACTGTCCGCAATTATGATTTTCATATTTTACCCCTCATTGTCTTTCATAAGTTCCGAAGAAAAGAATTTCCGAAGAAGCTTATCAGGCGATATAAGAATTTGTCGTCTTATGTTTTTTTTATTTTTACTGTCAGCCTCAAAGCCAATCGCACTCACCCCGCACTCATTCATGGCAGTACGAATGCTTTTTGGCAACAGTCTCAGCAAGGCAAGGTCAACATTCTTGCTCGAAATCTCAGTGTTCACCGAAATCGCGAAATTTCCGCTCGCCGGAAAAATGGTATCCGTATAATTCTCAACCATATCCATGACATCATCCGGGAAGTCGCTCATTCGCATCACCAGAACCTCGTTGCATTCCTCATTCGTCCTGCACATAAAATCCTTCTCCAGCAGGGAGCCAATGTGAATATGTGGCAGAGTCTCATTGTTGAAGACGATATTTTTCACATCTTTTTTGACATCGAGATAAATTCCAAATACCACATACTTGCTCTGAATGAGAAAATCAACTGTGTCGTAGGCGATGCAAGTAAAATAATTAGTCGCTTCCAAGATCTTTCCTTATAAGAATTTCAAATGCGTTGGTATTAAGGACGGGAATTTCTTCGCCACCATAGCTTATTGTTCCCAGGAAGAATTCTTCATCGTTTTTTTCAGGAATCTGATTAAGATTTCCTTCCTCAAGCTCCGCAAAAAGCAGGATGTCAGAAATATGAATCGAAATCTGGTCATCATCACGCTTGAGAATCAGAAAAAGCGGCTCTTGGGGCGGAGTCTCGTCATCCTCATTGATTAAAACCTGAGGATTTATGACCGCATAAGGATCGCCACGCCTATTAAGAACGCCCTCGATGTAAGACGGCATGAAAGGCAGCTTGTAGACTGAGACATCGCGGATGATTTCAAGCACATCGCCCGAACGCACGGCATATTTCTTCTTGGCGATAGAGAAAATCAGCCAAGTGACCATGCGTTTTTCTTCGACGACCTCTGTTTCGGACTGAGATTTCTGGGCAATCTGGTCGATTATTTCCTCGTTCATGCTTTCTCCTTAGAGTTCTTTTTGACCTCGCTCAGTTCCTCGGCGATTGTCTTTAAATTCTGTGAGGACTGTGAGATATGCTCTGTTGCCGAAGTGAAATTTTCTACGCCGGAAGCAATTTGTTTGAGCGTGATGAGAATCTGTTCGCTCGCAACTGTCTGCTGCTGGATAATCGTGGTGATTTTTTCCGCGCTTTCAGCCGTGCTTTCGGAAGCATTCTTGATGCTCGTAAATCGTTCCTCAAGATTCTTTGCGTTCTCAACGCCTTCCTGAATTTTTTCGGTTCCGTGCTCAGAAGCAAGGATAAGGCTGTCCGAGCTTTTCTGAATCTCCGTGATTCGTTCCTTGATTTCCTTTGTACCGTCGATGATTCCGTCTGCAAGACGGCGGATTTCGGTTGCTACGATGTGGAAGTTACGGCCAGCCTCGCCTGCGCTTGAAGCCTCCAGCTCCGCATTGAAAGCGATGATTTTTGCCTGGTCAGCGACAGAGTTGATGAGGGTGACGATATCCCAGATGTTCTCGATTTTGTCGCCAAGTGCCCTGATTCCGCTGATTGTATTGAGGTTCGTTGATGCGATTTCCTGAAGCTGATTTACATTTTCTTCGAGGTAAGACACACCTTCCGAAACATCGCCGCTTGTTTTCGTTGCTATGCCCGAAACATTCTTGATTTTTTGGGAAATATCTTCTGAAAGTGCCGTGTTGTCTTCCATTGTGGCGACAATTTCCTTGACGGCCGCACTCTGGTCCTGAGCTGTGACGGCAGTTTCTTTTGAAGAGACAGCAAGATTCTGAATTTCCTCGAGGATGCTGTT